>NZ_JARTVT010000004.1:0-310354 GCF_029625685.1 Mesorhizobium sp. WSM4976 | reverse complement strand
TCGTCACGGTGGCGCGGGACCAACGCCCAATCAGCTCTTAAACTGATTCAACGCAATCGTGAGGTTGCCTGATGAGCGATGCCGTGAAGACCTCCAGCCTGGACGGCGCCCCGACCATCCCGGTGCTCGTCTGCGCGCTGGCGATCTTCCTGCTTTCGGGGATGGACGCGGCGATGAAGTCCTTGGTCATCGCGGTCGGCGTTTACAACACGCTGCTGTGGCGCAGCATGGTCGCGACCCTGGTCGCCGGCGCTGCCTGGTCGGCGGGGCCGCGCTCGAGACCGGTGCTTCCGGTTCTCGGTCTGCACGCGCTGCGCGCCGCAATCGTCGGCGTCGTCCTGGTCTCGTTCTTTTGGGGTCTCGCCAGGCTGCCGCTCGCCGAGGCGATCGGGCTGAGCTTCGTCGCGCCGCTGTTTGCGCTCTTCCTCGCCGCGCTGCTGCTGGGCGAGCGCATTCGGCGGCAGGCCGTGTGGGCGTCGCTTGCCGGCATCGCCGGCGTCGCGATCATCCTGTCCGGGCAGTTCGGGCGGGAAAGCTATTCACAGGATGCCGTGCTCGGCACGGCGGCGGTGCTCGCATCGACGGTGTTCTACGGCTACAATCTAGTCCTAGCCCGGCAGCAGGCTCTATTGGCCAAGCCGGTCGAGATCATGCTGTTCCAGAACCTCTTCGTTGGGATCATCCTTGGTTGCGCAGCACCTTGGCTCGCGGTTGCGCTGCCGGGAGATCTCTGGCTGCCCTTGGTCGGGGTGGCGCTGCTGTCGCTCGCGGGGCAGTTCCTGATGAGCTGGTCCTATGCCCGCGCCGAAGCGCAATATCTGATCCCGACCGAATATTCCGCCTTTATCTGGGCGATCGCGCTTGGCTGGTTCCTCTTCGGCGAGAAGCTGGCCTGGACCACGCTTGCCGGCGCATGCCTCATCGTCGCCGGCTGCCTGATCGCGGCGCGCGCCAATCCGAAGCTTGCCGAGCCGATCGAAGCGGCGATGTGAGGCGGTCTTCCAGGCCGGCCGCCTAACCTTGCGGGTTCTGCGCCTTAAGGCGCACGCCCCTGCCGCCGCGCTCGCTGGCGTGGTTCTCGCCGATCAGCTCCACACCGACCTCGTCGAGCGCCTGGATGACCTTCATCAGCGTGTCCACTACGCCCCTGACCACGCCCTCCCTCGCTTCCATGCGCTGGATCGTCGGCAGGGAAACGCCGGCGCGCTCGGTGAGCGTCTTCTGGTCGATGCCGGTCAACGCCCGCGCGGCACGCATCTGTGCGGCAGTGATCATCGGCTGAACCTTCTTCTGAAAAACGAAAGATGTGTATTTTAAAGATTACAATATCTCAAGCATCATTTTAAATGTTTCAACCATCGATGTCGCTGTCTGTCACCACTTTGCGCCGCTGCAACAGGCGTGCCGCGAGCCAGCACAGCATGGCCCAGGCGAAGCCCGCGCACCAGCCGGCAAGCACGTCGGACGGCCAGTGCACGCCGAGATAGACGCGGCTGGTGCCGACCAGCACGGTGATCAGCACGGCAAGGCAAAGCACGTAGATTTTCGTCCGGCGATCCGGAAGGAAGCGCGCGGCCAAAGAGCCGAGCGTCAGATAGGTCACCGCCGATAGCATGGCGTGTCCGCTTGGAAAGGACAGCGACGTTTCGGTGGCCAGGTGCGAGACGAGGTCCGGCCGGGGACGGTCGATCTCGAGCTTGAGCAAGGTGGAAAGCACTTGCCCGCCCGCCACCGCCGCGAACACGAACAGCGCGGTTGAAGGCCTGCGGATCAACAGCAGGTAGATGATCGTCGCGGTCGTGATCAGCACCAGCACGACGGTGCTGCCAAGCGAGGTGACGTCGCGTATGGCTCCCTGCAGCCAAAGCGGACCTATCGGGCTATCCGGCTGCCCGGCATGGCGGAAGGCAAGCAGGATCTCGGTGTCGAAGGCATGCGGCGTCGTGGCCCGCGCCACCTCCATCAATTCTTCGAAACCCCACAGCCCGCCAGCGATCACCAGCCCGGCCAGAAGCAGGGGGAATTCGATCTTGGCAAACAGCGCTCCGACGGATGGCTTCATGGAAGACTCGAGGGTTAGAGCTTCTGCATATAGGGCCCGAGCGTGATCAGGGCGACGGCGGCGATCGCCAGCACCATGCCGGTCGACTGGAACGCATTGAGCCGTTCGCCGAAAAAGGCGACTGCCACGACATTGACCGCGACAAGCTGGATCACTGCCGACAGGCTGAATGCCACCGACATGCCGAATTCGCGCACCAACCTCAGCATGATCAGGTTGCCGGCCGTATAGAGCGCCAGCGTCACAAGTAGCTTGACCAGGCTGGGCGCCAGGCCCCATTGCTTGGCGGCCATCGCCGCCAGCAGGAACATCACGGTCGAAATACCGAGCTGCGCCAGTCCCCAGAAACTCACTTTTGCCATCCCTTTGCAGGTTCTCGCCGGCGCTCTTGTTCCCGAACCACGCCACAGCGTCAAGCCGATCCGGCAGCGAACAGGCTGCGGGGAGCGGCAGCGCCTTGGACGCCCGGGCAAACAATTGTCCACGATCGATCCCGCCGATGTCACGCAAATGTGATCGGCGCGCTTTAGGGGTCTGAAGGTCCAGCTCAAGCCACCTCAATAAGCCAGAGGAACACTATGACCGCGACCCCTGAAACCCGCTTCCGCACCAGCCAGCTCGAGGAAAATGACGGTCCTCCCGTCAACCCGACCGACAACCGCACCATGGGCGAGATCATTGCCGCGCGCTTCTCGCGCCGCGGCTTTCTCATGGGCTCGCTGGCCATCTCGGCCATCGCCGCCACCGTCAGCCCGCTGGCGCTGGTCGCCGCCGACGAGGCGCGCGCGGCGGAAGGCTCCGCTTTCAAATTCGACGAGCTTGAGGCCGGCATCGACGATAAGCACCATGTCGCGCCCGGCTATGATGCCGACGTGCTGTTGCGCTGGGGCGATCCGCTGTTTGCCGATTCGCCGGAGTTCAATCCGCTGAAGCAGTCAGCCGAGGCTCAGGCAAAACAGTTCGGCTACAACAATGACTATGTCGGCTACATCCCGATCGACGGCTCGGCCGAGCACGGGCTTTTGGTCGTCAACCACGAATACACCAACCCGCATCTGATGTTCCCCGGCATCGTTTCGATCGTCGAGAAGGACGGCAAAAAAGCCGCCGAGGTCGCGCCGCTCTCGAAGGAGCAGGTTGATGTCGAGATGGCCGCGCATGGCGGGACCATCGTCGAGATTCGCAAGGAAGGCGGCAAATGGCAGGTGATGCGCGACGGCAAGCTCAACCGCCGCATCATGTCGACCACCGAGATGGCGATCTCCGGCCCAGCCGCCGGTCATGACCGCCTCAAGACCAGTGCCGACCCCTCCGGCACCAAGGTTATCGGCACGCTCAACAATTGCGCTGGCGGCGTGACGCCTTGGGGCACCTATGTGATGGCCGAAGAGAACATCCACGGCTATTTCTCTGGCGAGCTGCCGCAAGGCCACAGGGAAGCCGCCAATTACAAGCGCCTCGGCATACCGGAAGGCGCCTATGAGTGGGGCGCGCATTACGAGCGCTTCAACCTCACCAAGGAGCCGAACGAGCCGAACCGTTTCGGCTGGATCGTCGAGGTCGACGTCAACGACCCGACCTCGACACCGAGGAAGCGCACCGCCATGGGCCGCTTCAAGCACGAGGGTGCGGAGTCGATCGTCGCCAGGGACGGCCGCGTCGTCTTCTATCTCGGCGACGACGAGCGCTTCGACTATGTCTACAAATTCGTCACCGCCGGCACGTTCAACCCCAACGACCGCGCCGCCAACATGAACCTGCTCGACGACGGCACGCTGCATGTGGCGAAATTCGCCGAGGACGGCTCGGTCGAGTGGATGCCGATCGTCTTTGGCCAAGGCCCGCTGACGGCTGAGAATAGCTTTGCGTCCCAGGCCGACGTTCTCATTGAGACGCGGCGCGCTGCTGACCTGCTCGGCGCCACCAAGATGGACCGGCCGGAAGACATTCAGCCCAATGCCGGCAACGGCAAGGTCTATGTCATGCTGACCAACAATTCCAAGCGCAAGGCCGAACAGATCGACGCCGCCAACCCGCGTGCTTCCAATGCCTTCGGCCATATCATCGAGATCGTTGAGGACGGCGGCGATTTCGCCGCCAGCAAGGGCAAGTGGGAAGTGCTGCTGAAATGCGGCGATCCTTCCGTTGCCGATGTCGGCGCCACCTTCTCGACGGCGACCAGCGCCCATGGCTGGTTCGGCATGCCGGACAATTGCGCCGTCGATTCTGCCGGACGCCTCTGGGTCGCCACCGACGGCCAGGGCCCGAAGGCCACCGGCCGCACCGATGGCCTGTGGGCGGTGGACACCGAAGGCGCGGCGCGGGCGACATCAAAGCTGTTCTTCCGCGTGCCGATCGGCGCCGAAATGTGCGGCCCGCTCTTCGCGCCGGATGACCAGACGGCTTTTGTCGCCGTCCAGCATCCGGGTGACGGCGGCGAGGACTGGGAAGGCTTTGGCCGTCCGTCCTATTACGAGGATCCGTCGACCCGCTGGCCGGACTTCAAGCCGGACATGCCGGTGCGGCCGTCCGTCGTTGCGATCACGAAGCAGGGCGGCGGCAAGATCGCGGTTTAAGCTTGCGGACTCGGCGTCGGGGTTGGCGGAGTCCCCCGACGTCGCGTCTCACCCCGCCCGCTGGACCACCGCGATGTTCATCGCGCTGCGCAGCCGGAAGCCGATCGACTCGTAAAGCTTTATCGCCGCGGCGTTGTTGGCGAAGGCGTGCAGATATGGCACCTCGCCGCGCGCCATGATGCGGTTGGCCACAAACAGCGACAACAGCCTGGCAAGACCGCCGCCGCGAAAATCCGGATGCGAGCAGACGCCGCTGAGTTCCGAATAGCCGGGCTGCTTCATGCGCTCGCCGGCCATCGCGGCCAGCCTGCCGTCGATCTTCACGCCCCAGAATTCACCGAGGCTCAAGGCTTCGAGCGTGAACGGGCCAGGTTTCGTCAGCGAGGCGAGCGCAAGCATCTCGGCCGCGTCCTGCCGCATCAATTGCTCGATCCGAGGGTCGGCGACCGTGTGCAAGGCTTGCTCGGCAATCATCTGCACGGCGTCGGCGGTCATCGTCGCGACAAGCGCCGGCGGAAGGACGATGCCGTCGGCCTGAGCCAGGATGACGGTCTCGCCAGCGGGAACGAGCCTAGCGAGCGCGTGCAGGCTTTCCGGATCGTCGGTTGCCGTGGCGGCGAACGGAATGATCGATGGCCGGTACCGACGCGCGAGATCGTCACCCTCAGCGAATGTCCTTTGCCGCGTTTCTAGCGCGCTCCAGACGGGGCGGTCGAGCATGTGCTTCATGGCGTGGCGAACCTTTCGGCGCGACGGTTGAGCGGCGTCTCCGCCAGCCGATCCTCGATGGCGGCAAGCTGGTCTAGCAGCGGCCCGGAAAGATCGGCGCACAGATCCGCGACGGCATTTTCGATGCTCGGCCAGATGTCCCGTTTCGCCCGTTCGACCAGCCGCCTGCCGTTGCCGGTCAGCGAAACGATCCTGCGCCGCTGGTCATCATCCGAAGAATTGACCTCCACCAGCCCCAACTCGGCAAGTAGCGCCACGCTGCGCGTCACGCCCGGCTGCGCGACGCCGAGCGACAGCGCCAGCTCGCCGACCGGCAGCGGCCCCAGCCTGTCGAGCGCGGCGAGCAGCGGGTACTGGCTCGACTGGATGCGCAGGTCGAGGCGGTCGAGCACTCGCTGCGTATCGGCCTGCAACTGCTCGCCCATGCGCTTCATCCGGCTGCCGAGGCAGAGAAAGCCGAGAGATCGCAGAATGTCTTCCATAGCTCGCTCACCAGATATCGATAACTTGATATATAACATTGCATGGAACAGTCAACCAGGTGCTGGCAGGGCGCCGATACCGACGGCTTCCGGAGGTTTGCCCTTCATTCCCCGTCAATTGCATCCTATATCGCGCTGACGCGATGTGGCCGGCAGCGGCCGCCAGCGATTCGCGACCTGAGGGCGGCAGGTCATCCATTCTTGGCACGCGGAGCTCATGGCGCCCCTGCGTATCTATTTCGACAGGCTTCTCGACGCCGTGGCGCCCAAAGTGCCGCGGCGCGACTTGACGGATGCCGAACGCCTGGCGCTGGTGCGCCGTTACGGCGATTTCTCGCTCGCCTATTCGACCGCCGTGCAGCAAAAACTGTCCTATTTCAGCGACGGCGACGGCTATATCGCCTTCGGCACCAAGATGAGCCGTCATTTCGCTCTGGGCGATCCGGTGGCCGACCCGGCCGACCGCCCGGCCTATATAAGGCGCTTCGTCGAAGCCGCCTGCGGCCCCTGGTTCGTCCAGATCGGCGCCGACACGGCCAAGGTGCTCGCCGGTCTCGGCTACAAGGTCAACCGACTCGGCATGGACACCAGGCTGCTTTTGCCGGAGCATGATTTTTCGGGCAAGCGCAACGAGACGGTGCGCTATTCCGAGCGGTGGTTGGCGAAGAAGGGATTTGTCCTTGCCGAGAGCACGGGCGACATGCCGGTCGAGGAGATCATGCAGCTTTCCGCCGATTGGCGCAAAGAACGCATCATCAAGCGCTGGGAGATGGGCTTCCTCAACCGCCGCTTTTCGCCCCTGCCCGAGGCCGATATGCGCCGCTTCGTCCTGCACAGCCCAGAGGGCCGGCTGCTCGCCATCCTTGATTTCGACCCCCTGTTTCGCAACGGCAAGGTCTTCGGCTACACCACCTCCTTCAAACGCAAGCAGGTCGACGCGACGCCGCATGCCGAGATCGGCCTGACAAAATTCGCAGTCGACCGCTTTCGCGAGGAAGGCGTTTCGGCGGTGACCCTCGGTCTCTCGCCGCTGCTCGACATCGAGCCCAGCGGCTTCGCCGAATCGGATTTCTGGCGCAGCACCTTCCAGCGCGCCTACCAATCGCGCTGGGTCAACCGCTCGCGCTTCAACCTACAGGGTCAGGCGGCTTTCAAGCGCCGCTTCCATGGTGTCGAGGAGCCGACCTATATCGCGTTCCGTAAAGGAACCTTCGTGGAGATGCTGGGGCTGCTGCGCCTGACCAAGGCGATCTGAAGCAGGCGTTTTCCTCGCCGGGGAGCGGGGGGAAAGGAGCTAGTTCCTGAGCCGGTAGCCTGTCTTGAAAATCCAGGCGACGATGGCGATGCAGATGGCCAGGAACACCAGCGTCATGCCGAGGCTGACGCCGACCGAGACGTCGGCCTTGCCGTAAAAGCTCCAGCGGAACCCGCTGATCAGGTAGACGACCGGGTTGAACAGCGTGACCGTCTTCCAGATGCCGGGCAGCATGTGGATGGAATAGAAGCTGCCGCCGAGGAAGGTGAGCGGCGTGACGATGAGCAGCGGCACCAGCTGCAGTTGCTCGAAAGTCTTCGCCCAGATGCCGATGATGAAGCCAAACAGGCTGAAGGTCACCGCGGTCAGCACCAGGAAGGCAATCATCCAGAACGGATGCTCGATCCTGAGCGGCACGAATAACGCCGCGGTGGCGAGGATAATCAGGCCAAGCATGATCGACTTGGTCGCGGCGCCCCCGACATAGGCGATGATGATTTCCAAATAGGAAACCGGCGCCGACAGCAGCTCATAGATCGAGCCGACGAATTTGGGGAAATAGATGGCGAAGGAAGCATTCGAGATCGACTGCGTCAAGAGCGACAGCATCATCAGGCCCGGCACGATGAAGGCGCCGTAGGCAATGCCGTCGATCTCGTTGATGCGCGAGCCTATGGCCGAGCCGAAGACGACGAAATAGAGCGATGTCGAGATGACCGGCGAGATGATGCTCTGCAGCACCGTGCGGAAGGCGCGCGCCATCTCCACCCGGTAGATCGCCCATACCGCACGAAAATTGGGGGCCGCACGAAGATTCATGGCTCTTGCCTCAGAAGATTGACGAAGATCTCTTCGAGCGAGCTGTTCTTGGTATCGAGATCGCGGAACTGGACGCCGGCCGCCTCGAGGTCGCGGATCAGCGAGGCGACGCCCGGGCGGTCGCTCTGGTTGTCGTAAGTGTAGGTGAGCTGGCTACCGTCGGCGGACAGGTCCAATGGATAGCTGGAAAGCCCATCCGGAACGGCCGCGAGCGGCGCGCGCAGCTCCAGCGTCATTTGCTTGCGGCCAAGCTTGCGCATCAGCTCGGCCTTGCCCTCGACCAGGATGATCTCGCCCTTGTTGATGACGCCGACGCGGTCGGCCATCGCCTCGGCTTCCTCGATGTAATGCGTGGTGAGGATGATGGTGACGCCGTCCTCGCGCAGGCGCCTGACCATCGCCCACATGTCCTGGCGCAGCTCGACGTCGACGCCGGCCGTCGGCTCGTCGAGGAACAGCACGCGCGGCTCGTGCGACAGCGCCTTGGCGATCATCAGCCGGCGTTTCATGCCGCCCGACAGCGTTATCGCCTTTGAGTCTTTCTTCTCCCAGAGCGACAGGTCGCGCAGCACCTTCTCGACAAACTCCTTGTTCGGCGCCTTGCCGAAGAGGCCGCGGCTGTAGTTCACCGTCGCCCAGACCGTCTCGAAGGCGTCGATGGTGAGTTCCTGCGGCACCAGTCCGATCAGGCTGCGCGCGGCGCGATAGTCCCGGCCGATGTCATGGCCATCCACCGTGACGCTGCCCGACGAGCGGTTGACGATGCCGCAGACGATCGAGATCAGCGTCGTCTTGCCGGCGCCGTTCGGCCCGAGCAGCGCGAAGATCTCGCCGCGCTCGATGTCGAGATTGATTTCCTTCAGCGCCTTGAAGCCGGTGGCATAGGTTTTCGTGACACCGGAGATCGAGATGATGGATGACATGCTGAAAAACGGCCGGCTGGAAAAGGTGACCTGATATAGGTCGGATGCCGCCCGAAGCAACCGTCAGTCGCCGCTGTTCCTGACAATTCTGAACAGTCGGATGATCGCGGCAGTCGGAGAGGCGGCGTCGGCCACAGCCCCGTCAAACGGGGAGAAGGCTCAACCCTGCTCCGTCCAGAACGCGATCTCCTGCGCCTTGGTCCGGAGCTCGGTCTTCAGCCACTGGTCGTCGTCGTCCAGGTAGCTCCACGGCGTCTTGCCCTGCGCCTGCATCTCGCGGATGTAGGAGCGGTAGCGGTAGTGGCTGTAGACCGACATCGCATAGGTGGCATAGGCGGCGGCAAGCTTGCTGTGGCCGCGGACGATGACCAGGTTCTCGTCATTCTTCTGGCTCGCCGGCGCCGAGAAATTGTGGCTGCCGGTCACCACCACGCAATCCTTCGAGTGCGGGTCGGTGACCAGGATCTTCGAGTGCACGATGGCGTGGCCGATCTGCGACAGGAACTGCCGCCGGTTGACCTCGGCGATCCATGGCCCGAGGGGCGCATCCAGGCCTTGTGGCTGCGCCACCGCGTAGCGGTCGGGCGTGAATGTCCGGTCGCTGCTCACCAGGTCGATATCGAGGAAGTTCTGCTCGGTGCCGCCCTCGTCGGCGCTCAGCGTGGAGACCACGCCGCGCACATACATGCCCTTTTCCCGAGCCCTTTGCCCGGCCAGCGTGTGCAGCCCCTGCTTGCCCGGCGTGAACATCAAAAAAAGCACCGCCTGCCTGGCCGAGGTGATAACGTCGCGCAGCGCATCCATGTCGGCCCCGTTCGAGGTGCGGGTGAACCAGACGGTCGCCTTGGCCGTCCCGACCGTGAAGGTTTTCGGCGCGTCGTTGTCCGCCATCAGCGCCGGCGTGAAATTGGCCGGGTCGGTCTTCGGCGGCGAGGCGTCCTTCAACAGTTCCCAATGCTTGCGAAAATGCTGTGCGACCGCCGCGTCCTCGATCAGCAGCCCGTTGTTGACCTGCGTGCAGAGGCCGGTAGTGCTCCAGTTGGTGCTGCCGGTCCACACCATCTTCGGTTCACCGCCTTCCGACACGACCACGAACTTGTTGTGGCCGAGGCCTTTCGACTTCAGCATCCGGTCGACGGTCGCGATGCCGTGATCGTTGAGGTTCTTGCGCGCCGCCTTGTTGCCGTCGCCGCTCTTATCGGAACCATTGGCGAGGATGAGATGGAGCCGCGGCCCTAGCCCGATCAACGCCGTCTCCAGCGTCGCGTCGCCGAGCTCGTAGAGCGCGGCATGCAGTTCGTCGCCGGCGCCTTGCGTCAGCCCGACCATCCGCAGACCGAGATCGCCTTCCAGGAATGCGCGGAATTTTGCGTCGCCATTGGTCTGCAGGCTCTTCTTGAAGGCCGCAGGCGTCAGCCTGTTCTTGGCCATGTAGCGGGCGACGAACTGCGACAACACCAGTCCGCGGTTGAAGTAGCAGGAAAAGCCGCCCCCGGCGTCGGTGGCAAGTGTCGTCCAGTCCGTCCAGTCGCTCGTCACGCCCTTGGTCAGCGGCTTGCCGGGTCCGGCGCTCATCATCGCGGTCACCCGGTAGCGCACGACATTGCCGACATCGGCGGCGTGGTCGGTCCAGTTGAACCGCTGGAACGGCCAAACGTCGGACGGCCGGTGGTCGCCCGATTTCGGCTTGTCCCTAGTGAAGCCGACGCGGTTCTCCACCGGGTCGATCTTCTCGGTCGCGCCGACCTTGCGGCCGCGCTCGAGCAGGAAACCCCGGCATCCCGCAATGAACTCGCTCGGCGCCCAGGCGACGAAAGCGTCGTCGCCATTGGTGTAGACGGAAACCTTTATGCTGACGGTCACCTGTCGTTCCTCCACGATCCATCGTTCCTGCCCATGCAGCACCGGCATGGCGAGCCCATCGATACAGCCCACAAAACCCGCGGCGGACGCGAGGCCCGGATCAGTTGAAACAGAACATTCGAAAGGACAGCGGCGATGATTGTGTGGCGGCAGACGATCGACCGTCAATGTTTTGCAGCATCAAGTATAACTCTATGAACTGCTTCACACTGCGTGCTGTTTGCCAGCAAACGCAAACGTTGGGGATTGGCTAAGGCCGCCCGAACCTCGTTATTCCTGGACGGGGCAGCCGTGAAGCGGCGCCGCGCCCCTGGAATCCATTCCGTGGAATTGGTCGATGGGTACAAACGGCGCAGAATCCTCACCGCCGCGGCACGTCAAAGTCACGGCATGGATCCTCGGGTCTGCGCGCGTCGCTTCGCTCCTTGCTCCGCCCGTGGATGACGAAGCCACGGGGCGTGCCGGCCAATCTCCAACGCACGCCATGGGAACCGGCCGGCCCGGAGACCGTTTCGGAATTCGCTCCGGCGAGTCATATGGTGGTGGTTTCGAGAACCGGAGCGGAGCGTACTGAAGTACGTGAGCCTGCGCATGACCCCGAAAATCGAAATCGATTTTCGGAAAGGATCATGCGCCGAGCAAAAAATACTGCAGCGACCTTTGCGCGTCCAAGAGGACGCGCGGCGCTGCAGAAGCGCGGAAACCGCCACCAGATGGCGGCCGGAGTAGAATTTCCAAACGGTCTCTCAGCTCTTGCTGGAGGCCAGCACAAGCACCGGCTTCTCGCTGTAGAGCTTGGGGAACAGCGCCTTGAGGTTCTCGATCTTCGGCAAGTCGTTGTAGACGATATAAGGATAGGTCGGGTTCAGCGTCAGGAAATCCTGATGGTAGTCCTCGGCCGGATAGAAGGTCTTGCCGGTCTCCAGGGTGGTGACGATCGGCTTGGGAAACACCTTGGCCTTGTCGAGCTGGGCGATGTAGTTCTCGGCGACCTTCTTCTGCTCGTCGTTCTCGGCGAAGATCGTGGAGCGGTATTGCGTGCCTGAATCCGGCCCCTGGTAGTTGAGCTGCGTCGGGTTGTGAGCGACCGAGAAATAGACCTGCAGGAGCTGGCCGTAGGTGACCTTCGACGGATCGTAGGTGATCTCGACCGATTCGGCATGGCCCGTGCGGCCGGTGCCGACGACCTCGTAGACGGCATTTTCGGCGCTGCCGCCGGTATAGCCGGACACCGCCTTGCTGACGCCCTTGACGTGCTGGAACACGCCCTGCACGCCCCAGAAGCAGCCGCCGGCGAAGATCGCCTTCTCGGTGCCGCTCGCCGCCTTCTCGTCCATTGCCGGCGGCGGGATCACCACCGCGTCCTCGGCCGAGCGGGCCGGGCTCTGCCAGAAGACGGCCGCGGCCGCGCTCAGCACCAGCGCCGCCAGCGCCCCTTTGGCAAGGAATGGCCGCCGCGCGGCTTTCTTTTCAATGCCGGTCATGTTGGGTCTCCTTGTTGTAGGTCCACTATATACGAACGGAGCCGCCACGGGGTTCTCACTTTGCCGTGCGGCGGTGTGTAATCGCCGACGTCGCTCCCTCCTCATCCGGACGCTTCGCGGCCACCTTCTCCCCGAGGGGAGAAGAGATAGCGTCGGCGCCGACCGCCTCCTCTCCCCCGCCGGGGATAGGTCGGATTGCCCCGAATTGCTCTTCGCAATTCGGTTGGCAATCCGGCTGAGGGGGCGTGCCAAACTCACCTCACTGAGCAGTGCCATCCGCCGGCTTCATCGCGTCCGTCGCCGGCTTCATGGCGTCGGTTGCAGGCTTCATCGCATCCGTCGCGGGCTTCATGGCATCCGCAGGTTTCATCGCATCCGTGGCCGGCTTCATCGCCTCAGTGCTCATCGCGTCGGGCTTCATGGCGTCGGCCGGCTTCATCGCGTCCGTCGCCGGCTTCATGGCATCGGTCGCCATCGCATTGGCTGGCTTCATGGCGTTGGTCGTGTCGTCGGCGCGGGCGCCGGCAACGAAGACGGCGGCGGAAAGCGCGAGGGTCAGAGCCGGCAGCGTGAGGAACTTGGTCATGAGGTAGTCTCCTTGGTTTTGGCGCGCGCAGATGCGGGCCTTGGTGAAGCGTTGCCGCCCATGCGGCCCCGCGCGAAGGGAAAGAAAGATCAGTTGGCGGCGGCAGCCAGGATCGGACCGCCGCGCGGCGCCTGCACCAGCACGGCGGTGCTCAAGCCGCCGCTGGCCGCCGGCAGCGGCAGCGTCGTCGCTTCGCCGTTCCAGCTGCCAAGTTTTGTCAGCGCATGCACGACATTGGCATGGGGCAGCGTGCGGCCGGTATTCTCGCCGCGCGCCACAGGCACTTCGACGACGCCTCTGTTGTAGCGCACCAGCCAGACATCGGCGCCGCCGCCTGGTGCCTTGCCGGCGCCGATGCTGACTTTGCCCTGCCCGAGCGAAAGCTCCGGGCCTTGCGGATGGCCGCTGTTGGCGATGAGGCCCTGGATCTCGCCCGGCCCCGCGCCCACGGCGTCATGGCTGCCGTTCACCACCACCTGCGGTGTGAACGGCCCGTCGCGGCCGAGCGGCGACTCATAGGTCACCTGGCGATCGGTGAATTCCTTGCGGCCGAACGTGTCCTTCCAGCCGAGATAGTCCCAATAGGTGACGTTGAACGACAGCGCCAGCACGCCCGGCTGGTCCTTGACCTTGATCAGGTTGGCATTGGCTGGCGGACAGGACGAGCAGCCCTGACTGGTGAACAGCTCGACCACGGTCAGCGGCTGGGCGGCCGCGGCACCGATCGTGGCGGCCAGCATAGCGCCGGCGAGCAGGCCTGTCTTCAATCCGGTCATGGGAAGCAATCTCCGTAGCGGGGTCATGCTCCCATTTCGCCGCCGCGGATCGCTTCGTTACAAGCTTCACCGGTTTGTGATTATAGGCCTTCTCCGTGTCTCCTCCGATCGCGGAAGAAGCTCATCCGTTCGACGCGCGGCTATCCTCCGGCGCTTCGGCCCTTTCCGTCAGCCCGTAATCGCGCACGACATGGGCGATGCGCAGGCGGTAGCCGGCAAAGATGCCGCCGCGCCCAGCCTTTTGCGCCTGACGATGCTCCTCGGTGTTGCGCCAGGCTTTCACCGCTTCCTCGTCGCGCCAGAAGGACAGCGACAGCACGCGCTTCGGGTCGGTCAGGCTCTGGAAGCGCTCGACCGAGATGAAGCCGTCGATGCTCTCAAGCGGCGGCCTGAGCTCGGCGGCGATGCCGAGATAGGCATCGCGCTTTCCTTCCGCCGGCTCGACCTCGAAGATGACAGCGATCATGCCTCTATTCCTTCCTTGACGGTCAAGTCGGTGCGAAAGAGCTGCCTTGGACCGTGCGGCCCTGACACCAGCTTCAGGAAGACGCGATCTTCCTTCAAGATGAACTTCTCGCGCCTGGCGAACTCGTAATTTGCCTTGCCCGTGGGGTCGGCCGCAAGCCGGGCGCGATAGGCTTCATAGGCCGCGAGGCTCTCGATGTTGTAGGCGGCGTAAGCCGTGGTGGCCGAGCCTTCATGCGGCGCGTAATAGCCAATCAGATCGGCCCCGCAGCGCGGAATGGCCTGGCCCCAGGCGCGCGCATATTGCTCGAAGGCCGCCTTGCCGAACGGGTCGATCTCGTAGCGGATGAAGCAGGTGATTGTCATATAGGTCTCCTCGGTTGGCTTGTGGACGACGACCGTTCGATCCCGGTGGAAACATCGCTTCCGTCATTGTGCTAGGCATTCTCCTGTCAGGAGTGTTTGCCTGGGCTGCTTGAGATGGTCCCAGAATAGTGCTTGCCTGACGGGAATGCTTCGATAAGGATCGAACCATGCGTGAAGGACCCGATATTGCCCGCATCGCCTGCCTGGTCGGCGACCCGGCCCGTGCCAACATGCTGAACGCGCTGATGGGCGGCACGGCGCTGACGGCGTCGGAGCTGGCGCTCGAAGCCGGCGTGTCACTGCCCACCGCTTCCTCGCATCTGTCCAAGCTGATGGAGGGCGGCCTGCTGACCTTGGCCAGCCAGGGCCGCCACCGCTATTACGGGCTGGCCAGTGCGCAAGTGGCCAGCATGATCGAGGCGATCATCGGCGTCGCCGAAGCGGTCGGCCCGAGACGGGCGCGACCCGGTCCGCGCGATGCGGCCATGCGCGTGGCGCGGGTCTGCTACGACCACCTCGCCGGCGAGCAGGCCGTTGCGATGCTCGACCGACTCTTCGACAGGAAACTTCTGCTGCGCGAGGACAACGAGATCCGGCTGTCATCTTCCGGCGCGGCGCATTTTTCCGCGCTCGGCATCGAGACCCATGCCAAGGCCCGGCGGCCGGTGTGCCGCGCTTGCCTCGACTGGAGCGTGCGGCGCTCGCATCTCGCCGGCATGCTGGGCGCCGCCATCCTCGACAAGATCATCGCCGAGAAATGGGCCCGCCGCGAAAAGGATAGCCGCGCCGTGGTGTTCTCGCCGAGGGGCAGGCAAGAGTTTGAGAGGGTGTTTCTGTCCTAGGCGGACAATCTCTTGGTGCTGGCGGGACAGCATGGCAGCCTGGCGCATGTATTGTCCAATGCAGCGCTGGTCGACCCCCACTCCGTCTCGGCTTCGCCGAGCCACCTCTCCCCCGATCGACGGGGTAGAGGAAAGGCGCCCTTCCTTTCCCTCCGGAGGGGGGAAAGGTGGCGCTGCGAAGCAGCGACGGATTGGGGGAACCACGTGGCAATCAAGCCTCAGCCCGATCAGGTACGCCAGTCACAGATGATATGTGCATAGCGTCGACAAAGCGGGGGAGATGTCCGGCAGTACAGAGGGGGGGCGAAGGATCGCGACGCTTGTTGCGCCAGTTAACTCCGCTTCAACGCCTTACCCAGCTTGAAGAACTCCTTCCACGGATCGGCCTTCTTCAGCTGAGCCAGCGTGGAAGCATCGCCAAGCGGGAAGGCATTCGGCGCAAGGCCCTTCTCGATCTCCGGCCAGGTCACCGGCATCGATATCGTCGCGCCCTTCTTGGCGCGCGAGGAATAGGGCGCGACCGTGGTCGCGCCGCGGCCGTTTCGCAGATAGTCGATGAAGATTCTTCCGGTGCGCGCCTTCTTCGACAAGGTCGCCGTGTAGCGGTCGGGCGCGGCCTGCTCCAACGCGCGAGCGAAATCATGGGCGAAATCCTTGACAGCGTCCCATTCCGCAGAGGGCTTCAGCGGCACCAGAACGTGATAGCCCTTGCCACCCGAGGTCTTGACCAGGTTGGGCAGCGACAGCTCGTCGAGCTGCGTGTGGATGTCCAGCGCCGCTTCACGCACTTTGCCGACATCGATGCCTTCGTCCGGATCGAGGTCGAAGATGATCTGGTCGGGCTTTTCCAGCTCATCGATCGTCGAGCCCCAGATATGCACCTCGACCACGCCATACTGGACCAGCGCCGCCAGCCCGTCGAAATCCTTGATGTAGAGTATCTCCTCGCCATCGGTCGGATCTTTCATGCGGGCGATCTTGTCACTCATGCCGGGCGAGGCGTGTTTTTGGAAGAAGCGCTGGCCGTGGATGCCGTCGGGCGCGCGCACAAGGCTCAGCGGCCGGTTTACGACAAACTGCTCCATGCGCGGCCACACCAAAGCGTAGTGTTCGAGCAGGTCCTGTTTCGAGACCTCCTCGTCGGGCCACAACAGCTTGTCGGGATGCGAGAGTTTTATCGAGGTCTTCGCCGCTCCGGCCGGGGGTTTTGACGGCGCCTTTGCGCCCGGCTTTGCTTCGCTCTCGGCCTTCATCGGCTTTTCCTGCACGACTTCCTCCGCCGGCTTGTCCTCGCGAAGCCCCTGGAACGAAGCGTGGCGGATTATACGGTCGGATGTCCAGCTGCGGAACTCCACCTCGCCGACAAGCTCGGGCTTGACGAAGGTAAGCCCCTTGCCCTTCGGCACCGCCGCAGAGAAAGGCGATGTCTTCGCCTCGAGGCGATCGAGCTTCTTCTTCAAATCCGTCAGCACCTTGCCGGAAAAGCCGGTGCCTACACGGCCGGCGTAGTTGAGCTTGCCGCCTTCATAATAGCCGACGAGAAGCGAGCGCACGCCCCGCCCGCTCTTGTCCGAAGGCAGATAGCCGCCGATGACGAATTCCTGCCGGAGCGTGCATTTCGACTTGATCCAGGTGAGCCCCCGCCCGCTGCGATAGGGCGCGTCGGCGCGCTTCGACACCACGCCTTCGAGACCCATGCGGCAGACATGCTGCAGCATGACCTTGCCGGGCTCGTGGAAATGATCGCTGAAGCGCAGCGCCGAATTCTCGGGCTGCTCGCCGAGCAGCTCAGCCAGCGCCTGCTTGCGGTCGACCAGCGGCTCGCGGCGCAAATCCTCGCCGTCGAGGCGTATCAGGTCGAACACATAATAGACGAAGCGGTCGGCACGGCGCGCCGAGAGATCCGCCTGCAGCAGCGGGAACGATGACACGCCGCTGTCGGCCAGCACCACGACCTCGCCGTCGATGATGGCGTCGCGGCATTTCAGTTTGGCCAGCGCAGCGGTGACCGGCCCCTCGAATTTGCCGGTCCAGTCGAGGCCGGCGCGGGTGAGCAGCCTGACCTCGCTGCCTTCGATCTGCGCCTGCATGCGGTAGCCGTCGAGTTTCACTTCATGCAGCCAGTCGTCGCCGGTGGGTGCTTCCTTCTCCAGCGTCGCCAGCTGCGGCTCGATGAATTCGAGCCGCCGGGCCTGGCCGGCCTTGGCTTTGGCAGGTCTGTTCGACTGCCAGACTTTCGGTTTCTGCCCCTTGGCGGCCTTGCCCTCGCCAACTTCTTCGATGGTCAGGCCGGATTTGACCGAACGCGGCTCCTCCACCAGAATGTCCTCGCCCGGCCGGGCGGCGGCGTCGTCGGATTTGATCAGCAGCCAGTTGTCGCGCTTCTCGCCGGGGCGAGGCCTCAGCCTGACCAGATGCCAGCGACCGTTGAGCTTTTGGCCTTCGAGCTCGAAATCGATATGTCCCTTCTTCATGCCCTTGGCCGGATCGCCGTCCGGTGTCCATCTGCCTTCGTCCCAGACCAGGACCGAGCCGCCGCCATATTGGCCCTTTGGTATGGTGCCCTCGAAAGACGCATAGTCGATCGGATGGTCCTCGACATGCACGGCAAGCCGCTTCTCATGCGGATCGAGGCTCGGGCCACGCGTCACCGCCCAGCTCCACAGCACGCCGTCATGTTCCAGCCGGAAATCGTAATGAAGCCGCGTGGCGGCATGCTTCTGGACGACGAAGATGCCGCCGGCCTGCTTGCCGTGCTTCACCTTGCCGGCCGGCTCGGCGGTTTTCTTGAAATCGCGCTTGGCGTGATATTGTTCGAGGCTCGCCATGCCGCCACTCCCCTATGCGGATTTACGCTTCGACGCCGCCGCTTTGGCCCTTGGCCGTCGCGCCGTCTTTGACGAAGTTTTGCCGGCTTTGCCGTCGTCGGCACTGAGGCTCTTCTTCAGCGCGTCGAACAGATTAACGACGTTGGACGGTTTCGGCGATGCCTTGGCCTTCGGCGCCTTTCTGCCGGCCTTCTTGGAACGGACCAGCTCGAGCAGCGATTCTTCATAGCGATCCCTGAATTTGGCCGGGTCGAACTTCGCCTTCTTCTTGTCAATGATATTCTCGGCCAGCCCGACCATCTCGCCGTCCAGCTTCGCGGACCGGATGTCGGCGAACACGCCGGACGCGTCGCGCACGGTGTCTCCGTAGCGCAGCGTCGTCAGCAGCATGCCTTTGCCGAACGGCTCGATCATCGCCGGGCGCTCCCGCTGATAGAGCACGATGCGGGCCAAGCCGGCCATTTTCTTCTCCGCAAGCGCATCGCGGATGACGGCGAAGGCCTCCTCCGAAACCTTGTCTGCCGGCGAGACGTAATAGGGCGTGTCGAGATAGACCTGATCGATCGAAGCCTTGTCGACGAAGCCGTCGAGATCGAGCGTGTGTGACGATTCGATCTGGACCGCCTCGATATCCTCGTCCTCGATGCGGATGAATTCGTCCCTGCCGACCTCGAAACCCCTGACCTCCTCATCCTCTTCCAGCGGCTTGCCGCTTTTCTGGTCGACATAGACACGCCGGACCCTGTTGCCGGTCTTGCGGTTGAGGATGTGGAAGGACACCTTTTCGGCGTGGGTGACGACGTTGCTCAGTTGGATGGCGCAGGTGACCAGTGAAAGCTTGAGATAACCGCTCCAGGCGGGGCGCGGCGCCATGACGAACACTCCTTGCAGCATCGGGGCAACATCGGACAAACCGAAACGGCCTGAGCGCCGCTTCGGTTCCCGGGGACGGGAGGGCCGACGCCACGCGCCGGCCTTATCGGGAGCCTATTCTGCCGCCTGAAGGTTGACCTTGCTTTCGGCGATCTCGGTCAGCTTGCGGTCGGTCGCCTCTTCTTCCTTGAGGTTCTTGGCCAGCACATTGGCGCAATCGCTGCGGCCGAGCTGCTTGGCCCAGGCGATCAGCGTGCCGTAGCGCGTTATCTCATAGTGCTCGACGGCCTGCGCCGAGGCGATCAGCGCCGCATCGAGGACCTCCTTGTCGTCGACATCGCCGCTCACCTCGTCGGCCTCCGCGAGGATGCCGTCGATGGCCGGGCAGTTGACGGTCTTTGCCTTGACGCCATGCAGCTCGAACACCTGCTCGACCCGCTCGATGTGACCCTTGGTCTGCGTGAGATGCTTCTCGAAGCCGGCTTTCAACTGCGGATCGGTCGCCTTGTCGATCATCTTCGGCAGCGATTTTTCGATCTGCTTCTCGGCATAATAGATGTCGCGCAGTGTATGGATGAAGAGATCGTCCAGCGTCTTGATGTCTTTCGAAAAGAAGCCCATGGCGGTTGCCTTTCCATGTTTCGCATTGTGGGGAAGTTGCGCGGCGGACAGCCGTCAACGCGGCCGGGTTCGCTCCCGGCCTTGCCGGGTCAACGTCGGCTTCCGTGACAGGTTCCTGCCGGGCCGACCACGCGAAAGGAAATTTCCTGTCGTCGGACGAACGTGAAACGGAAGCGCGCCCAAGCGACATCGGAACGAAACATATGTGATGCAAAAGTCACACGGCGCGGAAAGGCGACGAAAGGCACCGAAACACCGCGAATCAGCCGCAATCCGGCCACGATGCAACGACTTTCGGACCAGAAATTAACATCACGTTCACCGACTATTCACGCCTCGACGCTATGCTCTCAAACAATTCGGAAGGGACATCCGAAAGCGGGACAGGGATCAACTGAAATGAACTTCTGGAATCACATTACAGGCTACGCCGCAGCCATTCGCGAATTCGTCGCGCCGACCTATCGGCCGGAGCGTTATTACATGCGCGGCCCGGGGCCGGCCTGCGCCCGTCGCGGCAACTCGCTGGGCGTCAGCGCGAACTGATCATGACTCGCGAGCGCGCCCACCATAGCCGCATCTGCCGGCCGGCCGCCGACCAGCGCGCCACCACCTATCGCGCCGAGCGCCTTGTGCTCGCCGCCAACTGGCGTGCGACAACGCCGCGACTTTGACGCCGCCGCCGGCTGGCTTAATGTCTGAAGACATAAGCAGCCAGGGCCGCCATGACCGACCTGCCCGAAAGTCCCACCTTACCGCGCCAAACCTATGACGCCCGCCAGGCGCTGATCGTCTTTGACGGCATCTGCGTGTTCTGCTCGGGCTTCGTCCAGCTCATCCCCAAGCTCGACCGGGAAAACGCTTCCGCTTTGCCGCGGCGCAATCGCCGCTCGGCGAGTCGCTTTTTCGCCGGCACGGCCTGCCGACCGACGATTACGACAGCAACCTTGCCATCGTCGACGGCGTCACCTTCACCAAGCTCGACAGTTTCATCGCGGCCATGTCCGCGCTCGGCTGGCCGTGGCGCGCGACGAAAGCGCTTCCCATCCTGCCGCGACCGCTGCGCGACTGGCTCTACGACAACGGGGGCAAATCCCAGATCCTTGCCAAATCTCGCGACGGATGAAAATTTTCCGGCGCTTGTCGAAATCGGCCGATGCCGCGCGACATAGGTCGGCACGCAACGACGCGGCCTTCAAGAAACGGAGAAGACCATGCGATACATGCTCTTGATCTACAATGACGAAGCCGCGATGGCGAATGCGCCGAAGGAGCAGACCCAGCAGGTGCTCGCGGCCTATGGCGCCTACACCGAGGCGCTGAAGAAATCCGGCGCTTATGTCGCCGGCGAGCGGTTGCGCCCGACCCAGGCGGCCACCTCGGTGCGGCTCGCCGGCAGCAAGACCAATGTGCTCGACGGCCCCTATGCCGACACCAAGGAGCAATTGGCCGGCTTCTACATGATCGAGGCGGCCGACATCGACACGGCCATCGAATGGGGTGCGCGCTGTCCCGCGTCCTCCACCGGGACGGTCGAGGTGCGGCCTATCTGGGAAATGGCAGAGTACGCCGCCGCCGCGGAGTGACCCGCGATGGATGATCGCTCGGGGATCGCGCGGGCGGCGGCCGAAGCGGCCGCCCGGCGCAGCTACGGCAAGCTGGTCGCCTGGCTGGCGGCGCGCACCCGCGACGTCGCCGGCGCCGAGGACGCGCTGGCCGATGCCTTCGCGGCCGCGCTGGAGCGCTGGCCGCGGACCGGCGTGCCGGAGCAGCCGGAAGCCTGGCTGCTCGCGGTGGCGCGCCGGCGCGACGTCGACGCCGTGCGGCGGCGGCTGACCGGCGAGGCGGCGCGCGATCATCTGCAGCTCATTGCCGAGGAGATGGAGGCGCGCATTCGCAGCGAGGAGCTGCCCGACGACCGGTTGCGGCTGATGTTCGCCTGCGCCCATCCGGCGATCGACACCAGCGTGCGCGCGCCGCTGATCCTGCAGACGATCCTCGGTTTCGACGCCGCGACCATCGCCTCGGCCTTCCTGGTCTCGCCGGCGACGATGGGCCAGCGGCTGGTGCGGGCCAAGGCGCGTATCAGGGAGACCGGAATCCCATTTCGCGTGCCGGAGCAGGCGGAGCTTGGCGGGCGGCTGGGCGCGGTGCTGGAGGCGATCTACGCCACCTTCGCCGAGGGCTGGTCGGATGCGACCGGCACCGACAGCCGCCGGCGCAATCTCGCCACCGAAGGCATCTGGCTTGGACGGCTCATCGCCTCGCTGATGCCGGACGAGCCGGAGGCGCTGGGACTCCTGGCGCTGATGCTGTTCGCCGAGGCGCGCCGCTCGGCACGGCGCGGCCCGCAAGGGGATTTCGTGCCTTTGGCCGAGCAGGATGTCGGGCTCTGGGACGACAACCTGATCGACGAGGCGGAAGCCCTGCTGGTGCGCGCCGCGCAAAGGGGCATCATCGGCCGCTACCAGCTGGAAGCCGCCGTGCAGTCCGCCCACACGGCGCGCCGGCGCGGCAGCGGCACCGACTGGGCGGCCATCCGCCAGCTTTACGACGCGCTGCTTTCCGTAGCCGGCTCACCGGTGGTGGCGATCAACCGCGCGGTGGCGATCGCGGAAACCGAGGGTGCAACAGCCGGGCTGGCGGCGCTCTATGTGCTGGGCGATGACAGGCGGCTACAGGACTACCAGCCCTATTGGGCCGCGCGCGCCGGATTGTTGGCCAGGCTCGGCAATACAAAGCAGGCGGCCCAGTCCTACGACCGGGCGATCGGCCTCGAGCGCGACCCGGCGCTGCGCCGCTTCCTGCAGGGCGAGAAGGCGAAGCTTGTCGGGAGTTAGGCCTCGGGCCACATCTCGTGCGAGGCGTTCAGCTTGCGCATGAGGTCGTGCTGGCGCAGCTTCGCCCACAGGCGTTCGATGTTCGGCCAGGCGCTGCGCGCTCTCTCGACCCCGGGATGCCATGCCACCAGCATGACGAGGTAGATGTCGGCGAGCGAGAGCGTGTCGCCTGCCAGCCAGTCGCGGCCGGCCAACGCCCGGTCAAGAATCGCAAAGCCGCGATCCATCTCGGCGACCGCCGCCTGCTTCACCGGCTGCAGAGCAGCGCCATCCGCGGTATAGCGGTGGGCGTAATAGAGCCGCAGCACCGCCGGGTATAGCACCGACGACATGAAGGTCATCCAGCGCAGGAAATCGGCGCGACCGGGCGAACCCGCTTCCGGCGCGAGATGCGCCTCGGGGTGACGCTCGGCAAGCAGGATGCAGATCGCGGCCGATTCGGTCAGCGAATGACCGTCCGGCAGCGTCAGCACCGGCACCTGGTTCAGCGGGCTGATGGCGAGGAAGGCCGGATCGGCCGGATCCTTCTTGGGCACGTCGATCTGCTCGAAGGGCACGCCGGCCATGGCGAGCGCCGCCTCGACGACGAAGCCGCCGCTGCCCGGGCGCGTATAGAGCTTGTACATGAATCCTCCCGCCGGCCGATCAAGGCCAGCGGTGATATGAGCCTGAAGCGACACCTGCCTCAAGCCAGGGCATGCTTGCCACAGGCGCATTTTGAACAGTCCAGCCCGAAAGCTGCCACGTAAGGGCCGGCGACGCCGGCGGGACAGCGCGAACCGGCTCTTGGGCGCGCCTAGGCGCCCAGCCCGTCGAACAGGATGGTCGAAAGATAACGCTCGGCGAAGGAGGGAATGACGACGACGAGGTTCTTGCCCTTGTTCTCTGGCCGCGCGCCGACGACGATGGCCGCCTGGAGTGCTGCGCCCGACGAGATGCCGACCGGCACGCCTTCGAGGCGCGCGACGAGGCGGGCATTAGCGACCGAATCCTCGTTCGACACCCTGACGATTTCGTCATAGACAGACGTGTCGAGGATTTTCGGCGCGAAGCCGGCGCCGATGCCCTGGATCTTGTGCGGGCCGGGCTGGCCGCCGGACAGAACCGGGGAGGCCTCCGGCTCGACCGCGACGATATGCACCGAAGGCTTGCGCTTCTTCAGCACCTGGCCGACGCCGGTGATGGTACCGCCGGTGCCGATGCCGGCAACGAAGATATCGACCTCGCCATTGGTGTCGTTCCAGATCTCCTCGGCCGTGGTGCGGCGATGGATCTCGGGATTGGCCGGGTTCTCGAATTGCTGCGGGATGATGGCGTTGGGCAGCGTGGCGGCAAGCTCGTCGGCCTTGGCGATGGCGCCCTTCATGCCTTTCGGCCCTTCGGTCAGCACCAGCTCGGCGCCGAGCAGCGCCAGCATCTTGCGACGCTCGACCGACATGGTCTCGGGCATGGTGAGGATCAGCTTGTAGCCCTTGGCGGCGGCGGCGAAGGCGAGCGCGATGCCGGTGTTGCCGGAGGTCGGCTCGATCAGCGTGGTCTTGCCGGGCGCAATCTTGCCGGCCTCCTCCAGCGCCTCGATCATGGAGACGCCGATGCGATCCTTGACGGAGGCGATGGGATTGAAGAATTCAAGCTTGGCCATGAGGTTGGCGACGATGCCCTTCTCCCTGGCGAACTTGTCCAGCCTGACCAGCGGCGTGTCGCCAATCGTCTCCGTGATCGAATTGAAGACGCGGCCGCGGCCGGGCACGCGCGCGGAAGACACAGGCTTGTTCATTTGGTTCGCTCCCAGGGCAATGTCACATGCAAAACAGAATAGGGCTTTCAGCCGGGCAAGATAGGCCGACGATCCAAAATATCCGAGTGGGGCGGTTGCTCAAAAGCGCGCCGCAGCGGAAATGCATTTTCCGCCGTCAGCGGTTTCAGGAATGGTTTGGCTGAAATCCAGGAACAGCTGACATCGGAGCCTACTGGCGGGCCGCGATCGCGGCCGCCGCCCCCATCATAAAGCCGGCGGCGGTGCGGTTCAGCACCTTCAGCGCGCGCGGCGATTTCAGTAACCAGCGTGCCTTCGCGGCCAACGCCAGATAAGGCACCAGCACGACGAACAGCACCACCACAGTGAGCGCCGCGAGGATGGCATAGTCGGCGAGGGTGATCGTCCTCAGGTCGACAATGGTCGGCGTGATGGCGAGATAGAAGATCATCGTCTTGGGATTGCCGAGCGTCACCGTCAGCCCGGCGATGAAGCTCGACACCAGCCCACCCTTGGCCTTCCGCGCCTCGACGGTCTCGGGCGTGATACCGCTGGTCCAGAAGCGCCAGGCAAGGAAGGTGAGATAGGCGACTCCGGCCCATTTGATGGCGAGGAAGACCATGCCGAAGGTCTGGGCGACGAAGGCGAGCCCGAGCACCACGGCGGTGAGATAGGTGAGGTCGCCGAGCATCAGGCCGAACGACATGGCAAGCGACGAGCGGAAGCCGGAGCCGAGCGCGCGGGCGACCAGCGCCGTGACGCCGGGGCCTGGAATGGCGGCAGCGACGCCGAGGGCTGCGCTGTAAGCGAGGAATCCGGTGAGTGTCATGGTTTTAGGGCCCGGCGTATGATTCCCCGAAGGGAGCGAGAGGCGCGGGCTTTTATCATGGCGCCCGGTCACTGGTAATTCCCTCGCGGCGAGATTTGTTGCGCCAACGGCAACAGGAGCCGGTTTCCGGGCGGCATGCCTTGGCGATTGGCCGAAGCTGCGCAACCTCGTCATCCACGGGCGGAGCAAGGGGCTGGGAGGCTTCAGCCAATCGCCAGCGTTTGCGCTGATTTCATGGAATGAGCAGGAATGCCTTGTCTTTCGACAACGGCAACGTTCGGACCCCTCGGCCGGGAGCTACCCGCCATAAGTGATGCGCCAGATGGTGCCGTTGCCGTCCTCGGTGAGGATCAGCGCGCCATCCTTTGCCACGGCGACACCGACCGGGCGGCCCCAGACCGCGTCGTCGGCAATGACGAAGCCGGTGGCGAAGTCGTCATATTCGCCGGTCGGCTTGCCGTCCTTGAACCGCAGCCGCACCACCTTATAGCCGGTGCGAGCGTCGCGGTTCCACGAGCCGTGCAAGGTGACGAAGGCGTCGCCCTTATAGTCAGCCGGGAAATTGCCGCCGTCGTAGAAGGCGATGTTGAGCGGCGCAGAATGCGCCTGGATCAGCACGTCAGGCATCGTGACCTTGCCCGCAAGGTCGGGCCGCGCGCCTTTATGGCGCGGGTCCTCATTGTCTCCGATATAATACCAGGGCCAGCCATAGAAGGCGCCGTCCTTTACAGCGGTCGCGTATTCGAAGGGGACGTTATCGCCGAGCTCGTCGCGCTCGTTGACGACGCACCAAAGCGCGCCTGTCACCGGCTGCACGGTCATGCCGGAACAGTTGCGCAGGCCGGTGGCGACCGTCCTGCGATTGTTGCCGTCGTGGTCGAAGGCGAGCACATCGGCGCGGCCCTGCTCCGGGCCCCAAGCCTCGCCGAGCGGCTGCGATTTCGCCCACGCCTCGATGCCGCCTTTCGGCTTCGCCCCCATATCCTCGGCGATGTTGGAGCCGGAGCCGACCGACAGATAGAGCGTCTTGCCGTCGGGCGAGAAGGCGATGTCGCGTGTCCAGTGGTGGTTGGCGGGAATCTTGGCAACGATGGTTTCCGGCTTGCCGGAGGCCTCAAGGTCGCCGGTGCGGTAGGGGAATCGCACGACGCTGTTGCTGTTGGCCACATAGACCCATTGCGGCTTGTCGCCCGGCGGATAGAAGGCGATGCCGTAGGGTCGCGTCAGGCCCCTGGCGAAGATCGACGTCTCGGCTGGCTTCGCGCTGCCCTCGGCCAGGCGATAGACGCGGACCTGGTTCGCGCGACTGTCGGCGACGAAGAGGTCGCCGTTCGGCGCCACACGCACCACGCGGGGACTGTCGATACCCGATGCTACCAGTTCGGCGGAGAAACCCGGCGGAAGCTTTGGCTTCGCGTCCTCGGGACGATCGGTGACGCCGCCGCCATTCGAGGCGGACTCCGTCGCATAGGGCTTCTGCATATCCTGAGGCTTCAGCAGCCGGCGCACGCCCGGGCGTTCGGCCTTCCAGTCGCCGAAGGCCTTTTCGCCGCTGAGCAGAGGCTGATCGGCCTGCTGCGCAAAGGCACCCGTGGCAAGAACCAGCGCGAGGCCCGCAAGGCCGGCGATCCCCTTCATGCTGTCCTCCGTCATCTGTCGACGCGCCCAGATTGATCGGACGCCGCAGACAGGAGATATTGGGCAAACGTCCTAAAAGAGAAGCATGCGCACACGGATGCAGGTCGCCGGCTTAGGCCTCTTCCGCGTCCAGGTCGTCGTCGAGGCGCTTTTCCAACTCGACGAGATCGGCCGGCAAGGGCAGGCCCATGGCGCGGAGTTCCCGCAATTTCTCGCGCAGCTGCTCCTGGATCTCGCGGTCGTCCTCGGGCTGGTTGATCATTTCCTGCAGCAGGAGGTCGATCTGGGCCTTGATTGCTTCCAACGCCATTTTTTTCTCCCTCTGCAGCTGCCGCGACCCTAGGTGTGGCGAGATTCAGATCAGCCCGAGTCGAGAACGGTGGCTTCCGAGAACCGGAGCGGAGCGTACTTTACTTAAAGTACGTGAGCACCGGAAGCGCAGGAAGCCGTCGTTCGCAGGCCGGCCCCACCTGAATACCGATACACCTAACGCAGCATGCGCGAAATCAGCTGTGCCGTATAATCGACCATCGGCACGATGCGGGCGTAATTCAGCCTTGTTGGACCGATGACGCCGAGCGCGCCGATGACGCGGGCGTCCTTGTCGCGATAGGGGGCGACGACCAGCGACGAGCCGGACAGCGAAAACAGCTTGTTCTCCGAACCGATGAAGATGCGCACGCCCGGCCCTTCCTCGGCCAGGTCGAGCAGCTGCAGCAGCCCGTCCTGCGTCTCCAGGTCTTCGAACAGATGGCGCAGCAGTTCGAGGTCGGCCTGGGCGGTGACATTTTCCAGCAGGTTGGCGCGGCCTCGCACGATGAGGCGCGCCGGCAGGCCACTTTCGGCGCCGGCCCAGACCGCCAGGCCCTTCTCGACCAGATCCTGCGACAGCGTGTCGAGGGCGGATTTGGTTTCGTCCTTGATGCGGGCGATCTCTACGCGCGCCTCGGCAAGCGTGCGGCCCCTGATATGGGCGTTGAGGAAATTGGACGCCTCATGCAGCTGCGAGACGGTAATGCCGGCCGGCAGGTCGACGACGCGGTTCTCGACGTCGCCGTTCTGCGACACCAGCACGGCAAGCGCCTTGGTGGGCTCGAGCTGGATGAATTCGATGTGCTTCAGCGCCACCTCGTTCTTGGAGGCAAGCACGAGGCCGGCGCCGCGCGACATGCCGGACAGCATCTGGCTGGCCTCGGTCAGCATATGCTCCAGCGTCGCGCCTGAGCCCGAGGCGCGCACCTGCGCCTCGATGGCGCGGCGCTCGTCGTCGGAAAGGTCGCCGAGCTCCATGAAGGCGTCGACGAAGAAACGCAGGCCGGTCTGGGTCGGCAGCCGCCCGGCGGAAACATGCGGCGCGTAGATCAGCCCCAGATGCTCGAGGTCGCTCATCACGTTGCGGATGGTGGCCGGCGACAGCGAGGAGGGCAGGATACGCGACAGGCTGCGCGAACCGACCGGCTCGCCGTCGCGCAGATAAGAATCGACAATCCGCCGGAAAATATCGCGCGAGCGCATGTCGAGTGACTGAAGCACGGGCGACTGAAACCCGGGTGACTGCGACGTCGGATCGACTGGTTTGTTCATTCCGGCGAGAAACCTCCTTCAGAAAAGATATAGACTTAAGCCACAGCGGCGCAACCCGGTGCCGCTTTTGCGTTCACGGTGCCGCGTTCGCGGTCGCGCGGGCGTTTTCCTTTGCGCCGTGCTGCGCATGCGTCTACAAGCCGCCGACGAATCCGGGAAAGAACAGAAAGAACCTCGATGCGCCCCTCCAAACGCCAAGCCGACGAAATGCGCGCCATCTCCTTCGAGCGCGGCGTCTCCAAGCATGCCGAAGGCTCTTGCCTGGTGAAGTTCGGCGACACGCATGTCTTGTGCACCGCGAGCCTGGAGGAAAAAGTGCCGGCCTGGATGCGCAATTCCGGCAAGGGCTGGGTGACGGCGGAATACGGCATGCTGCCGCGCTCGACCGGCGAGCGCATGCGGCGCGAGGCCTCAGCCGGCAAGCAGGGCGGCCGCACGCTGGAGATCCAGCGGCTGATCGGCCGGAGCTTGCGCGCCGTGGTCGATCTGCAGGCGCTGGGCGAACAGCAGATCACCGTCGACTGCGACGTCATCCAGGCCGATGGCGGCACCCGCACCGCCTCGATCACCGGCGGCTGGGTGGCGCTCTATGATTGCCTTCGCTGGATGGAAGCACGCCAGATGGTCAGCGTCTCCAAGGTGCTGAAGGACCATGTCGCGGCGATTTCCTGCGGCATCCATGACGGTCAGCCGGTCATCGACCTCGATTACCTCGAGGATTCCTCGGCCGGCACCGACGCCAACTTCGTCATGACCGGCAAGGGCGGCATCGTCGAGATCCAGGGGACGGCCGAGGGCGAGCCTTTCTCAGAGGATCAGTTCGCGGCGCTGATGGCCTTGGCGAAGAAGGGCATTTCGCGGCTGGTGAGCCTGCAGCAGATGGCGGTAGCGTAGGGTACTTATGAGACCTTCCGCCATCCTCGAATCGGCTCTTTACGTCACCGATCTGGCTGCGGCGGAGGCATTTTTTCGCGACATCATAGGTCTCAAGCCACTAGGCAAAGTCGAGGGTCGGCACGTCTTCTTCCGCTGCGGCGATGGCGTATTGCTTCTCTTCAACGCCGAGGCGACGAAAATCCCGCCGGCGCCGGGCGCTCGCCTGAAGGTGCCGCCGCATGGCACGGCCGGCGAGGGCCATCTCTGCTTTGCCGCAACCGCCGAAGAGATCGCTGCGTGGCGCGACCATCTCGCCGCCAGCAACATCGCCATCGAAAGCGATTTCGAATGGCCGCAGGGCGGGCACTCGATCTATATCCGCGACCCGTCTGGCAATTCGATCGAGTTCGCCGAGCCAAGGATCTGGGGCCTCTGATGCATTCTTTGAACGGAAAGAAGATCGTCGTCGCCAGCCACAATGCTGGCAAGCTGCGCGAATTTGCCGAGCTGATGGCGCCGTTCGGCTTCGAGGCGAAATCCGCCAGGGACTACGGCCTGCCCGAGCCGGACGAGACCGGCACGACCTTCGAGGAGAATGCCTATATCAAGGCCTTCGCCGCCGCCAAGGCGACCGGCCTGCCGGCGCTGTCTGACGATTCCGGACTCTGCGTCGACGCATTGGCCGGCGCGCCAGGCGTCTATACCGCCAATTGGGCCGAAAAGCCGGACGGCAGCAGGGATTTCGGCATGGCCATGCAAAAGACGGAAACGGCGCTGCAGGAAGTCCGAGCGACGGAACCCGCGCAGCGCACCGGCCGCTTCGTCGCCGTCATCTGCCTGGCATTTCCCGACGGCGAAGCCGAATATTATCGCGGCGAGGCCGAGGGAACGCTGGTGTGGCCGCCGCGCGGCACGCTGGGCTTCGGCTACGACCCGGTCTTCCTGCCCAACGGGCTCGACAAGACTTTTGGCGAAATGAGCGCGGAAGAAAAGCATGGCTGGAAGCCCGGCCAGACGACGGCGCTTTCGCACCGCGCCCGCGCCTTCCAGAAATTCGCCGAAGCGCGATTGGATTTGGTGCGATCAGGACCAGCATGAGCGCCGTGACGATACCGCTCGACCGCAGCCCCGGCTTCGGCGTCTATATCCACTGGCCGTTCTGCGCGGCCAAGTGCCCTTACTGCGACTTCAACAGCCATGTCCGCCACCAGCCGGTCGACCAGGAGCGCTTCGCCCGCGCCTTCGAGACGGAGCTTGCGACCATGCGCGCCCGCACCGGGCCGCGCGAGGTGACCAGCATCTTCCTCGGCGGCGGCACGCCGTCGCTGATGAAGCCGGAAACGGTGGGCGCGGTGCTGGATGCGGTGGCGAAGAACTGGACGGTGCCGGCCGGCATCGAGGTGACGCTGGAAGCCAACCCGTCCTCGGTCGAAGCCGAGCGCTTCCGCGGCTATCGCGCCGCCGGCGTCAACCGCGTCTCGCTCGGCGTGCAGGCGCTGAACGACAAGGACCTGCGCTTCCTCGGCCGGCTGCACAATGTCGAGGAGGCGCTTTATGCCATCGGGCTTGCGCGCGAGATCTTTCCGCGCCTCTCCTTCGACCTGATCTACGTGCGGCCCGGCCAGACGCCGGAGGTATGGGGCGCGGAGCTGGAGCAGGCGATCGGCTATGCCGTCGACCATCTTTCGCTTTACCAACTCACCATCGAGGAGGGCACGCCCTTCCACGCGCTCTACGCGGCGAAGAAATTCACGTTGCCCGACAACGACCATGCCGCCGACCTCTACGCGCTGACGCAGGAGGTGACGGCGGCGCATGGGCTGCCGGCCTACGAGATTTCCAACCACGCCCGGCCGGGCGCCGAGAGCCGGCACAACCTCACCTACTGGCGCTATGGCGAATATGTCGGCGTCGGTCCGGGCGCGCATGGGCGCTTCGTCGAGAACGGCCGCCGCACGGTGACGATAGCGGAGAGGATGCCGGAGACCTGGGCCAATCTCGTCGAGGCCAAGGGCCATGGCGTCACCGGCGGCGAGGTCCTGACACGCGCGGAAGAGGCCGACGAGTTCCTGCTGATGGGATTGCGACTCGCCGAAGGCATCGACCTGCAGCGCTACGAGGCGCTGTCAGGGCGCGGGCTGTCGAGCGCAAGGCTTTCGGTGCTGCAGGAAGAGGGGCTGGTGGCGCCGGTCGGCAATGCAAGGCTGCGCGCCACGACCGCCGGCATGATCGTGCTGGATGCGGTGGTGGCGGATTTGGCGCGGTAGAGCAGCAGCCAACTTGTTTGCCAGCCTGCGCGATGATGTTAGATATTTGGCTTAGCTAGCCGAATGTTATTTCCATGCATCCGATGGGACCTGCAATGAAGTTCCTGATCCATGAGACGCTGAGAACTTTAAATACGGATGACGTTTTTGAGTTTGGGTTGGGTGAGATCATCAAATCCCTAGAACACGATGATATCTACGAGGCAAATGCTGTGTTCCGTAGAAATGGGAAAGAACGAACCCACAAAGTGCCGGGACTCTCAGAATTCGACGTGGTGCGCGGATTTATGACGTATATTGGAATAAATCTTAGGGCAGCCGCAAAGAACGACCTCGTTGAATTCGACCTAAACGGACTTACCCTGGATCAATACATACCGCTGACCAAGACGATCCGGGATATCTGGGATGAGTAATTGGCACCTTTGGACCGGCGCTGACAGGTCTTGAAAAACGTCCTCTTCGTCTGCAGCCAGAACCGCCTGCGCAGCCCGACCGCCGAGCAGGTGTTTTCCAAGCGCCGCGACATCGAGGTGGAATCGGCCGGCACCAATCATGACGCCGACAACCCGCTGACGCATGAGCTGGTCGCCTGGGCCGACATCATCTTCGTCATGGAGAAGGCGCATCGCGCCAAGCTGCAGAAGAAGTTCCGGGCGAGCCTGAAGGGCGCCAGGGTGATCTGCCTGGACATCCCGGACGACTACGAGTTCATGGATCCGGAACTGGTGCGGCTGCTGGAAGTGAGGGTCGGCAGATACCTTTGAAAGAGGCGAATGCCTCTCGCGTTCGTCATTCTCGGGCTTGACCCGAGAATCCATGCCGTGACTTTGGCCATAGGGTGCAGCGGAGCAGAATTCGGCACCGTCAGCGACGCTTCAATGTAACGGCATGGATCCTAGGGTCTGCGCTGCGTCGCTTCGCTCCTTGCTTCGCCCTAGGGTGACGAAGCGAGAGCCGTCAGCGCTCACGAGCGGCGCTTTACGCGTCGTGCTTCTGGCGATGCTTGCCGCGGTGCTTTTCGCCATGCGCCTCGTCGTGACGCACGGGCTTCGAATCGCCCTTGTCTCGGCGTCCGCCGCTCTGAGCGGCAATCGGGTGTGGGGGGATGCCCTCGCGGGCGGTCTTGCTTTCAAGTCGGCTGATGAAGATGTCGAAGCGATTGGGCATCGTTCGGTCCTGCCTCCTCCCGGGGAATCAGGGGTTAAATTCGCCGCTGTGGGTTTCGTTCCGCACTGTGGCAAAGGCATGGCGATTTCCTTGACCCGACCTCACGTTTTGCAACGAAGCGTCAGCCATGCCAAACAAGGCCGGTTATGAGGGGCAATCGGTGACCGGCGACAAACGCAGCTACCTGATCGGACAGACCGAGATCGCGGCGCGGCCGCTCGCGGCGGCGCTCTATCTGGTGGCGACGCCGATCGGCAATCTGGCCGACATCACGCTGCGCGCGCTGGAGACGCTGGCCGCCGCCGACATCGTCGCCTGTGAGGACACGCGCGTCTCGCGCGTGCTGCTCGAACGCTACGGTATCCGGCGGCGCACCACCGCCTATCACGAGCACAATGCCCAGGAAGCCGGGCCGAAGCTCATCGAGGCGCTGGCGGCGGGGCAAAGCGTGGCGCTGATTTCGGACGCCGGCACGCCGCTGGTTTCCGATCCCGGATACCGGCTGGTCGGCGAGGCACTGGAGCAAGGTATCCGCGTCGTGCCGATCCCGGGACCTTCGGCCGCGCTCGCGGCGCTGACCGCCTCGGGCTTGCCCTCCGACGCCTTCCTGTTCGCCGGTTTCCTGCCCGTGAAAGCTGGACAACGACTGACCAAGCTTGAAACCTTCAAGGCGGTGCCGGCGACGCTGATCTTCTTCGAATCGCCCAGACGGCTGGCCGAGACGCTCGCCGCCATGGTCGAGGCGCTGGGCGGAGAACGCAAAGCCGCGATCGGGCGCGAGCTGACCAAGACCTTCGAGGAGATGCGCACCGGAACGCTGGCCGAACTGGCGGATCATTATGCGGCTGCCGACACGCCGAAGGGCGAGATCGTCGTCTGCGTCGGCCCGCCGGAAGCGACGGAGGAAGAGCCGGCCGATATCGACCGGCTGCTGCTCTCGCTCGCCGCCGAAATGCCCGCCTCCAAGGCGGCAGCGGAGGCGGCGAAGATGACCGGCGGCCAGAAGCAGGCGCTTTACCGGCGGCTCTTGGAGCTGAAAGACAGACCATGACCCCAAATGCGGAAGCCTGCTTTTTTGATGAGATCATGGCAACGCAGAAAGATGGCTGAACGCACGGCCGGACATAGGCGAAAGGCCTATCGTCGCGGCCATCGCGGCGAATGGCTGGCGGCACTGGCGCTGATGCTGAAAGGCTACCGGATCCTGGCGCGTCGTCACCGCACCAGGCTCGGCGAGATCGACCTGATTGCAAGACGCGGCGATCTCGTGCTGTTCGTCGAGGTCAAGGCGCGCCGCACGCTGATCGAGGCGATGGAAGCGATCGGCCGTGAATCAGAGCGCCGGATCGAGGGCGCCGCGGATTTGTGGCTGTCGCGCCAGCCCGACTATGGCAGGCTTTCGATGCTTTTCGACATGGTGGCGGTGCTGCCCTGGCGCTGGCCGGTGCATGTCGAGAACGCGTTTTATGGAAGGAATTGAGGGTCTCACCCCCAAACCATCAACGCCGCCAGCCCGGCGATCCCCACCAGCAGCCGCCACCAGCCGAACAGCGCGTAGCCTCTGCGCGAGACGTAATCGAGCAGGAAGCGAACCACGATGAGCGCGGCGACGAAGGCGGCGATGAAGCCGACGGAAATGATCGGCAGGTCTGCCGAGGTCAGCACGTTGCGGTTCTTGAACAGGTCGAAGGCGAAGGCGCCGACCATGGTGGGCATTGCAAGAAAGAAGGAGAACTCGGCCGCCGCGCGCTTGTCGACGCCCATCAGCAGCGCGCCGACGATTGTGGAGCCGGAGCGCGAAGTGCCGGGGATCAGCGACAGGCACTGGAACAGGCCGATCTTGAGATAAACGCTCAACGGGAAGCGCTCGACGTTGTGATGCACCGGCTTGAAGTTGATCCGGTCGACGACGAGCAGCACCACACCGCCGATGATCAGCATGATGCAGATCAGCCTGGGCGATTCGAACAATATGGTCTTGATGAAATCATGCGTCAGCGCGCCGATCACCGCCGCCGGCAGGAAGGCAACCAGGATGCCGATGACGAAATGCCTTATTTGCGGGTCGCTGGGCAGCTTGACCAGCATCTGCCAGAGCTTGCCGAAATAGACGCTGAGGATCGCCAGGATGGCGCCGAGCTGGATCAGGATCTCGAAGGCCTTGCCGGTCGAATGGAAGCCGAGGAAGTGGCCCGCGAGCAGGATGTGACCGGTCGAGGACACCGGGATGAACTCGGTCAGGCCCTCCAAAAGCCCAAGCAGCAGCGCTTCGACGATGGTCTGGCTTTCCATGGCAACCTCAGATTTCGGGGATAGATGGGGACAACGGCTTGCTTGTCACGGCGCGGAAGTCCCCCTATAGGTCGCAACACCGTGACGGCCGCATGACGGGCCGCCAAGACTTACCGGCGCGGGTAACGATTCGCCAGTGCGCCCTATCATCGCGGAACCATGCTGACGCTTTTCCATCATCCCATGTTCGCCACCTGCCGGTTCGTGCGCCTCGCCTTCGGCGAGTATGGCGAGGAGCTGGCGCTGATCGAGGAAAAGCCGTGGACGCGGCGCAAGGAGTTCCTGGCGCTGAATCCTGCAGGCACGCTGCCGATCCTGCTCGCCGAAGGCGACGTGCCGATCGTCGGCGCCATGGTAATCGCCGAATATCTCGACGAGACGCGCGGGGTGCTCAAGCGCGACAAGCGGCTGTTCGCCGAGGACCCCATGCAGCGCGCCGAAATCCGCCGGCTGACCGACTGGTACTTGGCGAAGGCCGAAAGCGAGGTCACCCGCCATCTGGTCCGCGAGCGCGTGCTGAAGCCGGTCATGCCGGAAACCGCCGGCGGCGGCTCGCCCGATTCGGCGGCGATCCGCGCCGCCCGCGCCAACATCCGCCAGCACATGAAATACACCAACTGGCTGGCCGGCACGCGCCATTGGCTGGCCGGCAACAAGGTGACCTATGCCGACCTCGCGGCGGCGGCGACGCTTTCGGTGCTCGACTATCTCGGCGAGATCGAGTGGCGCGAACACAGCGCCGCGCGCGAATGGTACACGCGGGTCAAATCGCGGCCGTCGTTCAGGCCGCTGCTTTCCGACCGGGTGCGCGGCCTGTCGCCGGTATCGCATTATGCGGACCTCGACTTCTGAAAAACTTCGCGCGCTGATCGAGGCGGAGGCGCGCCGCGCCGGCTTCGAGGCGGTCGCCCTGACGCGCCCGGACGCGATCCCGCTGGCGCCGGCAAGGCTTGCCGAATTCGTTTCCGACGGTTTCCACGGCTCGATGGCGTGGATCGCCGAGACGCTTGAGCGCCGAGCCGAGCCCTCGACGCTGTGGCCGGAGGTGCGCTCGATCGTCGTGCTGGCGATGAATTACGGCCCTGACCATGATCCGCGCGACATTCTCGCAAGGCCCGACCGCGGCGCGATCTCGGTCTATGCGCAAAACCGCGACTATCACGACGTGATGAAAGGCCGGCTGAAGGAGATCGCCGGCAAGATCGTGGCCAAAGCCGGCGGCGACGTGAAAGTGTTCGTCGACACGGCGCCGGTGATGGAAAAACCGCTGGCAGAGGCGGCGGGGCTCGGCTGGCAGGGCAAGCACACCAACCTCGTCAGCCGCGCGCATGGCTCCTGGCTGTTCCTCGGCACGATCTTCACCACGGCCGAGCTCGAGCCGGACGCGGCCGAGATCGACCATTGCGGTTCCTGCCGCGCCTGCCTCGATGCCTGCCCGACCGATGCTTTTCCGGCGCCCTACCGGCTCGACGCGCGGCGTTGCATCTCCTATCTCACAATCGAGAACAAGGGGCCGATCCCGCGCGAATTCCGCGAAAAGATCGGCAACCGGATCTATGGCTGCGACGACTGCCTGGCCGCCTGTCCGTGGAACAAGTTCGCCAGCGCCGCATCCGAAGCGAAGCTTGCCGCGCGGGCCGATCTGCGCGTGCCGAAGCTTTCGGAGCTGCTGGTGCTCGACGATGCGGCGTTTCGTGCCTTCTTCTCTGGCTCGCCGATCAAGCGCATCGGCCGCGACCGTTTTGTTCGCAACGTGCTGATCGCTGCCGGCAATTCGGGCGACGCTTCACTGACGCCGATCGTGCGCGGGCTGCTCGGCGACGCCTCGCCGCTGGTGCGGGGTGCGGCAATCTGGGCCCTGTCGCGACTGTTGCCCGATCGCGAATTTGGCGAGCTTGCCGCCACGGTTTCGAGGACCGAAACCGATGTAGCGGTCCAAGAGGAATGGCTGGCGGTAGCGGCATCTGCCGTGGAGGCCGATTGAGGGTTCATCGATGAGCGAAAGACGTTTCTTCATTTTCGGCGCCGGCTATTCGGGCAAGGCTTTCGCGCGGGCCAATGCCCAACATGCGCCGATCTTCGGCACGACCCGGGCGCCGGAAAGGTTCGGGGCGCTGCGGTCGGCCGGTGTCGAGCCGCTGCAGTTCGACGGCGCGCTGTCGCCGGAACTCGGCGAAGCGCTCGCCAGGACCACGCATCTCATCGTCTCGGTCGCTCCCGACGACACCGGCGACCCGGTGCTGAACGCCGCCGGCGATGCGCTGCGGGAAAAGATGCCGGCGCTGGAATGGATCGCCTATCTCTCCACCGTCGGCGTCTATGGCGACCATGGCGGCGCCTGGGTGGACGAGACCAGCGACTGCCGGCCGGTGTCGAAGCGCTCGGTGATGCGGGTGGCGGCCGAGCAGCAATGGCTGGCGCTTGGCCGGGAGATCGGCAAGCCGGTGGCGGTGCTGCGGCTTTCCGGAATCTACGGGCCGGGTCGCAATGCGCTGGCCAATCTGGAGGACGGCACGGCGCGGCGGCTGGTCAAGCAGGACCAAGTGTTCAACCGCATCCATTGCGACGATATCGCAGGCGCGCTGTGGCTGCTCGCCGACAACAGTCTCGGCGGGATTTTCAACGTCACCGACGACGAGCCGGCGCCGCCGCAGGATGTCGTGGCCTACGCCGCAGGGCTGATGGGCGTCGAGCCGCCGCCCGAAATTCCCTTCGAGACCGCCCAACTTTCGCCCATGGCGCGGTCTTTCTATGGCGAGAACAAGCGCGTCGCCAACAAGGCGATCAAGGTGGCCGGCTATCGTTTTCGGTTCCCCGACTATCGGGTGGCGCTGGAGCGAATGTGGGCCGAGGGCAACTGGCGGGACGGAGCGCCGCGCAGCCCGATGAGGCGCTGAAAATCGATGCGGGACGCGCGGCGTGGTATGATTCGTTCCTATTCGCCTGACCGTGCCGCAAACGGATAGACTGGAGAGGGATCCGGCCTGATGAACTTGCGATCACTGCCCGATAGGAAGCCGTTCCTGACCGCCGCGCTGGCGTTGGTGACCTTGGCAGCGCTGGCGGCGGCCGCGATTTCGGCCGAACCGCGCGCCAAGGACCTGTTCGGCGCCAAGAAACTGCCGGCGGTGGTGCCCGCGCAATCCTTCGGCTTCTACTCCAAGGGCTGCTTCGCCGGTGGCGTCGCCCTGCCGATGGAAGGCCCGACCTGGGAAGTGATGCGCCCCTCGCGCAACCGGCGCTGGGGTCATCCGGCCATGATCGCGCTTATCGAGAAACTCGCGCGTGACGCGGTAGCCGATGGCTGGCCAGGGCTTCTGGTCGGCGACGTCTCGCAGCCGCGCGGCGGACCGATGATGACCGGCCATGCCTCGCATCAGATCGGGCTCGACGCGGACGTCTGGCTGACGCCGATGCCGAAGCGGCCGCTGACCATGGCGCAGCGCGAATCGATGAGCGCCACGCTGATGGTCGACGAGAAGACGCATCTGGTGAAGGACGCTCTGTGGACGCCGGCGCACACAAGGCTGCTCAAGCGCGCGGCGAGCTATCCGGAAGTCGAGCGTATCCTGGTCAATCCCGGCATCAAGAAGAAGCTCTGCGACACGGTCACCGGCGACCGTTCCTGGCTGCGCAAGATCCGGCCGTTCTGGGGCCATGACTATCACTTCCACATGCGCATCGGCTGCCAGCCGGGCTCGCCGGGCTGCAAGGAGCAGGAGGCGACGCCGGCGGATGACGGCTGCGGCAAGCCGCTGGCCTGGTGGTTCACCGAGGCGCCGTGGCGGCCGAACAAGAATCCCGATGCGCCGAAGGCCCGCGACCTGATGACGATGGCCAATCTGCCGAAAGAGTGCCAGGCGGTGCTCGCCGCGACGGATGCGCCGTCGGTGGCGGCCGTGACCTACCAGGGCGGCAGCGCCACCGCGGTCGCCGCGGCCGAACCGCAGCCGAGCGGGCCGGCGGAGACGATCTCCAGCGGCAACGCCGCGATGCCGGCGGCGGCCAGCGCTTTCGCGCCGACGCCCAAGATCGGCATTCCGCTGCCAAGACCTAGACCGGGAAACTAGTGCCTCACCGTTTCACGTAAACGGCGAAACGCCCTATCTCTTTGCTTTGACGCAATTCCGGACGGAAAGCGACGGCGAAGGCGCCGAGCCTAACGGCTCACACTTTTCCTGGAATTGCTCTATGGCGCAAGCGGGCTTCCCCTTTCCGGGGTCATGCGCTAGTCAATCGATTGAAACGGCGCAGTCGCGCTGCAATGAGGACGACCAAGCGCATGGCAGGCGAAGACGAGAAGGGACTGCGGTTTCCGGTCCTGATCGGCGACATCGGTGGCACCAACGCGCGCTTCTCGATCGTGCGCGACGCCAATTCCGAAGCGACCGACCCGCAGATCGTCCAGACGGCGAATTTCAAGACCATCGACGACGCTATCCAGGCGGCGGTGCTCGACCGTTCGTCCATCCAGCCGAATTCGGCGGTGCTTGCGATTGCCGGACCGGTCGACGGCGACGAGATTCCGCTTACCAACTGCCCCTGGGTCGTGAAACCCCGGCAGATGATCGCCAATCTGGGCCTGAGCGAGGTCGTCGTGCTCAACGATTTCGAGGCGCAGGCGCTGGCCGTGGTGGCGCTCGGCGAAGAGCATATGGAAAAGATCGGCGGCGGCGCGCCGGAACCCAATGCGAGCCGCGTCGTGCTGGGCCCCGGCACGGGTCTTGGCGTCGCTGGGCTGATCTACGCGCTCGACCACTGGATACCGGTGCCAGGCGAGGGTGGGCATATGGATATCGGCCCGCGCACGTCGCGCGACTTCGAGGTGTTCCCGCATATCGACAAGCTGGAAGGCCGCATCTCCGGCGAGCAGATCCTGTGCGGACGCGGGCTGGTCAACGTCTATCGCGCCGTGGCCAGGACGGACGGCAAGCCGACGCCCTTCACGACGCCGGCCGAGGTCACCGGCGCCGCGCTCGCCAAAACCGACGCGGTGGCCGAGGAAGCGCTGGCGCTCTTCGTCACCTGTCTCGGTCGCACCGCGGGCGACCTAGCGCTGGTTTTCATGAGCCGAGGCGGCGTTTTCCTGACCGGCGGCATCGCGCAAAAGATCGTGCCAGCGCTGAAGGAGGGCAATTTCCGCGCCGCCTTCGAGGACAAGGCGCCGCACAGCGCGCTGATGCGCGAGATGCCGGTCTATGTCATCACCCATCCGCTGGCGGCGCTGCTTGGGCTTGCCGCCTACGCCAGGACACCGTCGCTGTTCGGCGTGAACACGGCGGGGCGGCACTGGCGGGCGTGACCGAGCCCGGTTCGGGCCGGCGATCGGCCGCCGCGGCGAAGTTTGGCCATAGGCAAGCCGAAGCCAGGGCGTTAAGAGGATGCCGAACGCGGCCCATCCGACACGCGGAAACCATGAAGCGCTCCTGATTTGACCGTTCAAACTTCCCTCAAACTGAAGGTCCAGCCTGCCGAGGTCAGCGCCGTGCTGCGCCGCATCCTGGCCGAAAACGGCAAGGAATACCGCTGGACCTATGTGGTCGCCGTCGTCTGTCTGCTGGTCGTTTCCGGCACCACCGCCTTCACGGCGTGGATCATGGCCCCGATGATCAACCAGATCTTCTACGAACGGCGCAGCGACATGATCGTGTGGATCTGCGCCGGCTTCATGGGCGCCTCCCTGCTGCGCGGCTTCGCCGGCTACGGCCAGGCGGTGGCGCTGGCCAGGATCGGGAATAACCTGGTCGCCCGCTACCAGAAGCGCAGCTTCGACCATCTGATGAAGCTCGGCGTCGACTTCTTCAACGAGACCCGTTCCGGCCGGCTGGCGGCGCAGGTCAACGAGAATGTCGGCGGCATTCGCGATCTCCTGTCGCTGACGCTGACCTCCATCAGCCGCGACGCGGTCTCGCTCGTCGCCCTTGTCGGCGTGATGATCTACCAGGATCCTGTCTTGTCGCTCAGCTCGCTGCTGATCGGGCCGCCGCTGATCTGGGCCGTCATCTACATCACCCGCCGGCTGCGGCGGATCAACCGCGAATCCGTGCTGATCAACTCGCGGCTGAACGGGTCGGTGCAGGAGGCCACGCAAGGCATCGCCATCGTCAAGGCCTTCACCCTGGAGGACGAACTGGCGCGCCGCATCGGCATCATGGCCGACACCGCCGAGCAGCGTAACAACAAGATCGCCCGCGTGTCGGAGCGGCTGTCGCCGATTTCCGAGATCCTGGGCGGCCTCGCCATCACCGCCGTGCTTGCCTATTCCGGCTATCGGGCATTGGTGCTCGGCCAGCCGCCGGGCGCGGTGTTTTCCTTCATCACCGCGCTGATCATGGCCTACGACCCGGCAAGGCGCCTGGCGCGCACACAGGTCGGCATGGAGCGTGCCCTGGTGAACGCGCGCATGATCTACGAGCTGCTCGACCTCGAGCCGAAGCAGGGCGACGCTCCCGACGCGGTCGAGGCGAAGATCGCCACCGGCGAGGTGCGCTTCAACAATGTGACGTTCGGCTACAACGCCGACACCCCCGTGGTGAAGGATCTGAGCTTCACCGCCGCCGCCGGCAAGGTGACGGCCATCGTCGGCGCCTCGGGCGCCGGCAAGTCGACGATGGTGGCGCTGCTGCAGCGCTTCTACGACGTCGACAAGGGCTCGATCGAGGTCGACGGCCAGGACATCGCCAAGCTGACCAAGCATTCGCTGCGCCAATCGATCGCCTATGTGGCGCAGGCGCCGTACCTGTTCGAGGGCACGATCCGCGACAACATCCGCTTCGGCCGGCTGTCAGCCACCGACGCCGAGATCGAGCAGGCGGCGAAACTGGCGGCGGCCGACGAGTTCATCCGCCAGCAGCCGCAAGGCTACGACACACCGGTCGGCGAAGGCGGCTCGACCCTTTCCGGCGGCCAGCGCCAGCGCGTTTCGATCGCGCGCGCCATCGTTCGCCAGGCGCCAATCCTCTTGCTCGACGAGGCGACCTCTGCGCTGGACAACGAGGCGGAGGCGCGCGTCCAGGAGGCGCTGACCCATGTCATGGAGGGACGCACGACGATCGTGATCGCGCACCGGCTGTCGACGGTGGTCAATGCCGACCATATCATCGTGCTGGAAGAGGGACGGCTGGTCGAGGAAGGCACCCATGCGACGCTGATGGCCGACCCGCACAGCATCTATGCCCGCTTCCACCGCATCCAGGGCAAGAAGGGCCTCGGGCTTGTCGACGACGTCAAGGCAAGCCAAACTTCGGCCCAAACTCCAGCGCCGCGCAGCCGCGCCAGGAAGACCGTGAGGAGAAGCGCATGAGTGAAGCCGGCGATATGGGCCTCGTGGTGGTGGGCGCCGCCGGCCGCATGGGCGAGACGCTGATCCGCGCCATCCATACGATGCCTGGCGCGCGCGTCGCAGCCGCGATCGAGCGGCCGGACTCGCCCCATCTCGGCAAGGATGCCGGCGAGCTTGCCGGCATCGGCACCATCAACGTGCCGATCGTGGACGATCCGCTGCCGGCCTTCGCCAAGGCCGACGGCGTGCTCGATTTCACGGCCCCTGTGGCGAGCGTCGAATTCGCCGGCTATGCCGCGCAGGCGCGCATCGTGCACGTCATCGGCACCACCGGCTGCTCGGGCGACGACAATGCGAAGATCGCGGCCGCCGCGCGGCATGCGACGATCGTCAAATCCGGCAATATGAGCCTAGGCGTCAACCTTCTGGCCGTGCTGGTTGAGCAGGCCGCGAAGGCGCTCGACCCGGAGGATTTCGACATCGAGATCCTGGAAATGCACCACCGCCACAAGGTCGACGCGCCGTCCGGCACGGCGCTGCTGCTCGGCGAGGCCGCGGCCAAGGGGCGCGGCATCGATCTCGCCGGCAACAGCGTGCGGGTGCGCGACGGCCATACCGGCGTGCGCAAGGCGGGCTCAATCGGCTTCGCCACGCTGCGCGGCGGCTCGGTCGTCGGCGACCACAGCGTGATCCTTGCCGGCACCGGCGAGCGCATCACGCTCTCCCACCACGCCGAGGACCGGGCGATCTTCGCCCGCGGCGCTGTCAAGGCGGCACTTTGGGCGCGCGGCAAGAAGCCCGGACTTTATTCCATGCGGGACGTGCTCGGCCTGAGCTGAGGCGTCGCTTCCCTAAAATTCCAAAGGAGCAAACATGTCGGGAACTCTCGTGCTCGTGCGCCACGGCCAAAGCGAATGGAACCTGAAGAACCTGTTCACCGGCTGGCGTGATGTCGGCCTGACCGAGCAGGGCACCGCCGAAGCGCTCGCGGCCGGCGAAAAGCTCAAGGCGCGCGGCCTGAAATTCGATATCGCCTACACCTCGGCGCTGCAGCGGGCGCAGAAGACCTGCCAGCTGATCCTCGACGTCGTCGGCCAGGGCGAGCTCAAGACGATCCGTGACCAGGCGCTCAACGAGCGCGACTATGGCGACCTCTCCGGCCTCAACAAGGACGACGCGCGCAAGAAATGGGGCGAGGAGCAGGTGCATATCTGGCGCCGCTCCTACGACATCGCCCCGCCCGGCGGCGAAAGCCTGAAGGACACCGGCGCGCGCGTGTGGCCCTATTACCTGCACGAGGTGCAGCCGCATGTGCTGCGCGGCGAGACCGTGCTGGTCGCCGCGCACGGCAATTCGCTGCGCGCGCTGATCATGGCGCTGGACGGCAAGTCGGGCGAGGAAATCGTCAAGCTCGAGCTCGGCACCGGCGTGCCGGTCATCTACAAGCTCAACGCCGATTCCACCGTGGCGAAGAAAGAAGTGCTGGAGGGGTGAGGAGCAGCTTCCTTCTCCCGTCACTATACGGGAAGAAGGCGCCGGCAGGCGGATGAGGGGCAGTCAGCTTCGACGATTATCTCGTCCGGGCTCGAAGCGAAGCAGGAGCCCCACCTATCCGGCGTTGGCGCTTACGAAAAAAGCGCGTTGACACATATCGTTTGCCCGCTTACATGAGCGCCCACCAGCCCAGATGGCGGAATTGGTAGACGCGCACGGTTCAGGTCCGTGTTCCGCAAGGAGTGGAGGTTCGAGTCCTCTTCTGGGCACCATCCTTCGCTCTTCGAGCTTCGGATGGCAGGCCATCCCGGAGTTCCGAGAGCGAAGAGTATCCGCAACGCCTATTCGAACGGTTGCGGTTCAGTCCTACTCAGCCAACGCTATGCGGTCGCGCCGCGCTGCTTTTCGACGCCGCAAAAAAGAGAAGCCGCCCGAAGGCGGCCCCGAAGCCCGTGCCGTAACACGTGGACAGAAGTTATGTCGGACATCCAGTGGCTTTGGGGTCCTTGACGCAGTCGGCTATCAGCTTGAACTTGGTGTTCAGCGCTCCGCCGAGCGAGCTGGCGCCGACCATGATTGCCAGTGCGATCAGCGCCGCGATCAGGCCGTACTCGATAGCCGTGGCGCCGGATTCGTCATTCTTGAACCGCGTAATCAGTTTGAGCATTTTGCGATATCCTCGTTGCCCGTTAGTGACGCGCTCAAACTATACAGAAACACTTTTGAAGACCTTAATCGAAAAAGTTAATATTCTATTACGACCGTTATCCTTGCAATGTATCTTGAGTCTCAGCGGGCGCTTTGGCCATATCGCAATTCAGTAATGTCTAATATGATGCGTATCAGTCCGACTTATATGGTAATGACCGGGTCGCTTTGGTAGGCTTTCATTGGAGTAGGCGAGTTGCCATACGCACATACCTTGTCTATACCGTTCAGAGAACGCCATTTTTGACATCTACATTCGTTCTGCCACATTTAAAACTGCTCTCATTATAATGACAACGTCATTACAGGCTACTACTCTGAAACAATGAAGCACGAATCGCCGCACGCTTCGAGGAGAACCACGCTGAACATGCGCATCAGGCCCGAGGAGCGCGGCCTGATCGACGAAGCCGCGCGCACGCTTGGCAAGACCCGAACGGATTTCATCCTCGACGCCGCCCTGCGTATGGCTGAGGACACGCTGCTCGAGCGCACGCTTATCAAGGCTTCACCGGACGCCTATGCCGAGTTCCTTGTCCTGCTCGACGCGCCGGCCAAGTCGAACGAGGGACTGTCCAAACTGATGAACGCGCCGCTGCCCTGGGAAGCCAAGTGAGGCTGCAGGCACCCGTACCGCTGGATCATGGCCACGATTTTTCGTCTTTTTCATCCGGTGCCGCGGCGTCGGATGACTGGATCAAGCGTCGAGCGCTCGCCAACCAAGACAGTGGCGCGACACGTACCTTCGTGGCCTGCGAGGACGACAAGGTTCTCGCCTACTACGCGCTCGCGTCGGGCGGCGTCATTGCCAGCCGTGTGCCGGGCCGGTTCCGGCGCACCATGCCCGGTCCGATCCCGGTGGCAATTCTTGCCCGCCTCGCAATCGACATTTCCATTCAGCGGCAGGGAATCGGCAGGGTGCTCGTCCAGGATGCAGCACGCAGAGTGATGAATGCGGCAGGTTCGCTCGGCATCCGCGGCATCCTGGCTCACGCCGTCTCTGACGAAGCGCGAAGCTATTACACGGCGCTGGGATTCGACCCCTCGCCCCTCGATCCCATGACGCTGGTGATCTCTCTCGCCGATCTGCGTGAGGCAATCAGGTAGAGGCCGTTTGAACGACGAAGCGGCGCCCGCACCTCTCCTTCCGGCCAGTCCTCCAACAAACCCCTTCAAACCCGGCGGCCATAACGCTACGGTCCGCTCATGCCTTCCGTCAGCCCTGCCATCGCCGCCCGCCGCGACCAGATGTTTCCCGTCCTCACCGACGGGGATATCGAGCGCATGCGCCGGTTCGGCGAAGCGCGCGCCTACGCCGCCGGCGATCATATCGTGACGGCCGGCAGGGTTTCACCCGGCGTGATCCTCATCCTGTCGGGCAAGGTCGCCATCACCCAGGCCGGCGGGCTCGGACGGCCGGAGCCGATCATCACCTATGGCGCGGGCAATTTCGTCGGCGAGCTGGCGCAGCTGTCGAACCGGCCGTCGCTGGTCAATGCCGAGGCCGTCGAGCCGGTCGAGGCGATCGTCATCCCCTCGCAGCGGCTGCGCGACCTGATGGTGCAGGAGGCCAATCTCGGCGAGCGCGTCATGCGGGCGCTCATCCTGCGCCGCGTCGGCCTGCTTGAAAGCGGCGCCAGCGGGCCGGTGGTCATCGGCCCTCCGGGCAATGGCGACGTGCTGCGGCTGCAAGGTTTCCTGCGGCGCAGCGGGCTTCCTCATCGCGCGCTCGATTCCGACACCGATCCTTGCGCCAAGACGCTGATCGAGCGGTTCCATATCGATCCGCACCATCTGCCGATCGTGCTCTGCCCGAACGGCAAGCTGATGCACAATCCGGGCGAGAACGAGCTTGCCCGCTGCGTCGGCCTGCTGCGGCCGATCGATGCCGAGAAGGTCTATGACGTGGCGATCGTCGGCGCCGGGCCGGCAGGGCTGGCGGCAGCTGTCTATGCGGCTTCCGAAGGGCTGTCGACCATCGTGCTCGATTGCCGCGCCTTCGGTGGGCAGGCGGGCGCCTCGGCCCGCATCGAAAACTATCTCGGCTTCCCGACCGGGATCACCGGCATGGCGCTGATGGCGCGCGCCTACAACCAGGCGCAGAAATTCGGTGTGGAGATGGTCATCCCCGACGAGGCGAAGCTGCTCTACGACGCCGGCGACGGCGCCCGCTACCAGCTTGCCATCGGCGACGGCGAGAGCGTGCGCTCACGCGCGGTGGTGATCGCCAGCGGCGCGCGCTACCGCCGCCTCGACATCGCCAACCTGGCGCAGTTCGAGGGGACCTCGGTGCATTACTGGGCGTCGCCGATCGAGGCCAGGCTTTGCCAGAGCCAGCAGGTGGCGCTGGTCGGCGCCGGCAATTCGGCCGGACAGGCGGCCGTCTACCTGGCGAGCCAGGTGCGCAAGGTGACGCTCTTGGCGCGCCGCGACAGCCTCGACGCTACCATGTCGCGCTATCTGGTCGAGCGCATCAAGGCGCAGCGCAACATCGAGGTGCTGACCGAGACCGAGGTCGTGGCGCTGGAGGGCAGCGAAGGCAATCTGGAAACGCTGCGCTGGCGCAACCGGGTGACCGGCGAGGAGACGAGGCGCGCCATCCACCACCTCTTCCTGTTCATCGGCGCCGATCCGAACACCGACTGGCTGGCGAATTGCAATGTGGCGTTGGATGCCAAGGGTTTCGTGCGCACCGGGCCGGACACGACGCCGGGGCACGGGCTGATGGAAACCAGCCGCAGCGGCGTGTTCGCCATCGGCGACGTGCGCTGCGGCTCGGTCAAGCGGGTCGCGGCCGCCGTCGGCGAAGGCGCGCAGGTGGTGGCGGCGCTGCATGCCTATCTGGCGCGGAACGGCGCCGCCGCCGCCAACGAATGACCAGGCCGTACCGACGAGGAACCCGCGATGGATGAATGCAGGCACACCAGGGACATCAAAAAGGTCACGCCGAGCGCGCTGGGCTGTGAGGAATGCCTGAAGAGCGGCTCCTGGTGGGTGCATCTGAGGCTCTGCCGCAGCTGCGGCCATGTCGGCTGCTGCGACGACTCGCCCAACCGCCACGCGACAAAGCATTTCCACGCCACGCAGCACCCTATCATCGAAGGCTACGACCCGCCGGAAGGCTGGGGCTGGTGCTTCGTCGACGAGGTTTTTGTCGACCTCGAAGGCGATACGACGCCACAGAACGGGCCGATCCCGAAATTTGTCTGAGTTCAGCCGACCGGGCGACGCCTCTTCAGCGCACCGAGCCCGTCACGGTCGGATCGACGGCGTCGGGCACGGATTTGCGCTCATTGCCGGCGAAAATACCGATGAGGAGAAGGCTGAGCACGACCGGCACAAACAGGATGGCGACGCGCGCCTGCACGTAGAAGATGGCACGCCATTCATTTCGTTTTTCGTCGTTCATCATGCTCGCTCTGTCTGCGCCTCCCAAAGGAGGGACATAGAGAGGAAGCGTTAAACATCTCCTTCCGATTCGGTTAACGGGGACGATTTGCGGTAACGACAGAGGGCAGCACCGCCCCCGCTCCGTCCGCTTCGCGGCCACCTCTCCCCATGTTCATCTACGCTATGCAACGCATCATCTGTGACTGGCGTGACTGATCAGGCCGAGGCTTGATTGCCACGTGGTTCCCCCAATCCGTCGCTGCTTCGCAGCGCCACCTTTCCCCCCTCCGGAGGGAAAGGAAGGGAGCCTTGCTGGAACGAGCGTTGCCAGCAAAAAGCTTGGCCCCTTTCCTCTACCCCGTCGATCGGGGAGAGGTGGGCTCGGCGAAGCCGAGCGGAGTGGGGGACGACCAGCGCTACATTAAACAATGCATGACGGTCGCCTGAAAGTTCGCCGCGCTGCTCACACGGCCTTCAGCGCGAACAGCCTCCCACCCGCCGGCACCACGTCGTCGATGCCGGCGAGTCGCAGGCAGTGCCAGGCCATGGCGTGGTTGGAGGAGGTGACGGGAATGCCGATGCGCCGCTCCAGATCGGCGACCGCCTCGGCGACGCGCAGGCTGGTGCAGGAGATGAAGATCGCATCGACGCCGTGCACTTCAGCCATGCGTTCGGCCGCCCGCTCGATCGAGGCGAGCGAGATGCGGGCGGCCTCGCGGTCGTCGCGGCGGTCGAAGGTGGCGACGGCGGCGATGTCGAGGCCGCGCCCGGTGAAATAGCGCACCAGGCCCTGGTTGATCTCGGGCGCGTAAGGGGTCAGCAGGCCGACGGCCTTCGCGCCCAGCGCCTTGAAGGCGGCGAGCGCGCCGGTAACCGGTGTGGTGCAGGCGACACCCGGCCGCGCCTTGCGGATCTCGGCGAAGACGGCCTCCTCGCCGAGCGTCATGGTCGCCGAGGTGCAGCCGAAGCCGACGACGTCGAGCGGGATCGAGGGCAGGATGAGGTCGACGGTGGGCGCGATGCGCGGGCCGATGGCGCGCAGCGTGTCTGGCGTGATGTCGTTGTCGTTGAACAGTCGCGCCTCGTAGAAGGCGACGCCTGGAATGCGAACCAGCGCGCGGAACTCGTGCTCCAGAGTCTGGTCAGTGGCGAGGATCGCCAGGCCGATCGCCGCGCGCGAGGCGAGGCCGCCATCGATCTGCGACGGTAGCACACCCAGATCGACCGGTCTTGACGAATGAGGGCGGGTAGCGGCGCTGACGGACATGGCGTTCCCTTTTTTCTTGTCGATCCCATACGGAGCGAACGTTCAGTTCAAAAGTCCATCCATCGAAATCGCCGGCGTGCGGCCGGCAATCAGGTCGGCGGTGATGCGGGCCGAGCCGTGCGACATGGTCCAGCCGATATGGCCGTGCCCGGTGTTGAGATAGAGATTGCGCAGGCGCCGCTTGCCGAATTCGGGTAGGTTGTTCGGCGTCATCGGACGCAGACCCGCCCACATCTCGGCGCGGTCGTAATCGGCGCCTTCCGGATAGAGCTCCTCGGTCACGCCCTTCATGAAGGCGAAATCGGCAGGCTTGTGGCTGGTGTCGTAGCCGGCGAATTCGGCGGTGGCGGTGACGCGCAGCCGGTCGCCGAAGCGCGAGACGGCGACGAGATTGTGCTCGTCGATGGCGGCGATGGTCGGCGGCGCCGGGCGGTTGCCGGTCGGGATGGTCAGCGAATAGCCTTTTATCGGATAGATCGGCAGGCTGAGCCCGATCGTCCTGGCTATCAGCGGGCTGTAGGAGCCGAGCGCCAGCACATAGGCGTCGCCCTTGACCGCGCCCTTGTCCGTCATCACCTGCGCGACGGCGTCGCCCGATGTCTCGATGCCGGTGATGGTGGTGCCGGTGCGGATCTCGCCGCCGCGCTCGACCAGCTTGGCGGCCAGCGCCCGGGTGAATTTCGCCGGGTCGCCGGTCTCGTCGGTCGGGCAATGGATGCCGCCGGCGATCTTTTCCTTCGCCGAGGCCAGCGACGGATCGAGCGCGACGATGGCGTCGCGGTCGAGCACCTTGATCAGCTGCCCGTCGGATTCGAGCAGCCGCATATGCTCGACGCCTTTGTCGAGCGCCTGCTGGCTGCGATAGAAATAGAGGATGCCGCGATCGTTGCGGTCGTAGTCGATCGCCTCGCCGGCAACCACCTCTTTCAGCACGGATTGCGAATAGACGGCGAGCCGGTGCTTGAGCAGCGTGTTGCGCCGGGCCTTCTCGGCCGTGCATTCCATCAGGAACAGCCACGACCAGCTGTAGAGTCTCGGATCGGCCGAAAGCTTGAAACGCAGCGCCTGATCCTTCAGCACCAGCGACTTCAACAGGATCATCGGCGCCCTGGGCGAGGACCATACGAAGGAATGCCCCGGCGCGATCATGCCGGCATTGCCCCAGCTGGTCTCGGCGGCGACCTGAGGCTGGCGCTCGAGGATGACGACCTCGTGCCCATCCTTCTGCAGCTGGTAAGCCGTGGTGACGCCGACCACGCCGCCACCCAACACGATCACGCGCATGACGCCTCCGGAGATCGCAAAGTGAGTACACTTTAGAATTTAACGCGAGATCCGCAAGGGGTAGCCTGCAAATGGCCGTCTTTTGAGATGGCGGGCCGCGGCGTTGAGGTTTTCCGCGAAAGCTCCCTACGCCGCTGTCTCCGGGAAAAGCCGAGCCAGACCGCGCGCGGCCACTTCGATAGCGTGCGCGGAGCTCAGCGTGATGTGCTTTTCGAGGAGGCTCGCTCCGCCCGCGGCGTCGCGGCGGCGCAGGGCGCGAATGATCGCGTCATGCTCCCGATAGGTGCGTTCGCGACGCGACGAAGACTCCAGGTCGATGCATCTGAAGAAGCGGATACGCGAGCAGAGACTTTCGAGCGCGCTTATCATCTGCGCGTTCTTCGACAATCGCGTCAGGCCCATGTGGAAGCTCTCGTCGGCGACGGCGATCTTCGCCCATGAGCCCTCGTCTTCCAGGTTGCTGTGTCTTGTCCAGGTCCCGGTCGCCGCCTCGATCTCGGCATCGGTCGCTCGCTCGCAGGCAAGCACGAAGGCGGCACGCTCGATCGCCGCGCGAAGCTCATAGAGATCGCGCACCGCCTCCGGCGTCAGCTCGCGGGCGAAAAAGCCCTTGTTCGGCACGGAGGTGACGAAGCCGTCGCGCTCCAGCCGATTGAGCGCGGCGCGCACCGGCGTCCGGCTGACCGCCAGCTCGGCGGCGAGCTCGACCTCGTTGATCCGCTCGCCCGGCCGGAAACGATAGTCGATCGCGAAGTCCTTGATCCGGGCATAGACACGCTCGACACTGTCGGCCGCGCGGCCGGTACGCGTAGCCGCCGATTTTTCCCCACCGCTGCGTCCTTGTGTCATCAGTTCTTATCCCAGCGCCGCCGGCCAATCGGCAGGCGCGGCTATGATACGTTCTGAAATCGCAAAGTGCACTCAGTTGCGCTCAGAGCGTTTCACCGTTCCCGGACGGAAGGCTACGGCGAAGCCGCCGAACCCAACCACTCACACTTTTCCTGGAATTGCTTAGTGCGCCAGCGCCTGCTCCAGATCCGCGATCAGATCATCGCCATCCTCGATCCCGCAGGACAGCCGCACCAGCGAGTCGGTAATCCCGATCGCCCCGCGCTTTTCAGCCGGGATCGAGCCGTGCGTCATCAGCGCCGGGTGCTCGATCAGGCTTTCCACGCCGCCCAGGCTTTCGGCCAGCGTGAAAAGCTGGGTGCGTTCGAGGAATCGCTTTGTGCCGGCAAGGTCGCGGTCGAGGTCGACGGAGATCATGCCGCCGAAGGCGTGCATCTGCTGGACTGCGATGGAATGCTGCGGGTGGCTAGCGAGGCCGGGATAGATGACCCGGCGGACATCTTTTCGCGTTTCCAGCCATTGCGCGATCTTAAGGCCGTTCGACGAGTGGCGCTCCATCCTCAGCGCCAGAGTCTTGATGCCACGCAGGGCGAGAAAGCTGTCGAACGGGCCGGAGATTGCGCCGATGGCGTTCTGCAGGAATTTCAGCTGGTCGGCGAGATCCTTGTTGTCGCCGACGACCGCGACGCCGCCGACCATATCGGAATGGCCGTTCAAATATTTCGTCGTCGAATGCACCACGATGTCGATGCCGAGCTCCAGCGGACGCTGGATATAGGGGCTGCAAAAGGTGTTGTCGGCAACGGTAAGCAGACCCTTACGTTTGGCCAAAGCGGCAACCGCTTCGAGATCGACGATGCGCAGCAGCGGGTTGGTCGGCGTCTCGACCCAGAGCAGTTTTGTTTCCGGCTGGATCGCTGCCTCGACCGCAGCCAGGTCAGTGAAGTCGGCGAAGCTGACCTTAAGGCCGGCGGAACGCTTGCGCACCCGCTCCATCAGGCGGAACGAGCCGCCATAGATGTCGTCGGTGGCGACGATATGGGCGCCGGAATCGAGAAGCTCGAGCACCGTCGAGATCGCCGCCAGGCCGGAAGCGAAGGCGAAAGCCCTGGTGCCGCTTTCAAGGTCGGCGACCGCGCGCTCGAAGGCAAAGCGCGTCGGGTTCTGGCTGCGCGCGTATTCAAAACCCTTGTGCACGCCGGGCGACTGCTGGCCGTAGGTCGAGGTGGCGTAGATCGGCACCATCACCGCGCCGGTCAGCGGGTCATGGCTCTGGCCGCCATGGATGGTGCGGGTGGAAAAGGCCAGGCGGTTCTTGCCGTTTGAAGTCATTTAGCGCGGCGCCTCAAATGGTTGATCAGGTCGATACGGGTTATCAGTCCGATGAACTCGTCGCCATCGAAGACGATGGCGACCTCGTTGCGGTCGAAGACGGGCAGCAGCGCGTCGAGCGTCTGGTTGGCTTGCAGCGTGTGCAGATTCGACGTCATGGCCGTGCGCACGGGCGCATTGAAACGGTCCCAGCGGCCGTCATAGGGGCCGTCGACCTTGGCCAGGATGTCGCTCTCGTCGACAATGCCGACCAGCTTGCCTTCATCCAGCACCGGCAATTGCGAGACATCGGAACGTCGCATGCGGCCATAGGCGTTGAGCAGGCTTTCCTCCGGGCCGACGGTCACGATATCGCCGGTGCGCGGCGAGCGCATGACCAGGTCGCGCAGATCGCCGTGCTGCTCCTGGTCGGCAAGGCCCTGCTCGGCCAGCCAGATATCGTCGAAGACCTTCGATAGGTACTTGTTGCCGCTGTCGCAGACGAAGGTGACGACGCGCTTGGGCACCGTCTGCTCGCGGCAATAGCGAAGGGCCGCCGACAACAGCGTTCCGGAGGACGAGCCGGCCAGGATGCCTTCGCGCGACAGCAGATCGCGCACCGCCAGCATGCTCTGCTTGTCGGGGATGGAATAGGCCTTAGCCACCAGCGAGAGATCGGCATTGGGCGGCACGAAATCCTCGCCGATCCCTTCGACCGTCCAGCTGCCGGCCTCCTCCATCTTGCCGGTCTTGATCAGCGGCGCCAGCACCGAGCCGACGGGATCGGCCAGCACCATCTCGGTCTTCGGGGAATGTTTCGCGAAAAAGCGGCCGAGCCCGGTGAGCGTGCCGCCGGAGCCGACGCCGACCACCACCGCGTCGACGTCGCCGTCGAGCTGCCAGAAGATTTCCGGTCCGGTCGTCGTCTCATGCGCCAGCGGGTTGGCCGGGTTGGCGAACTGGTTGGCGTAGAAGGCGCCGGGCAACTCGGCGGCGATCTTCTCGGCCATGTCCTGGTAATATTCGGGATGGCCCTTGCCGACATCGGAGCGCGTCATGCGCACCTCGGCGCCCAAAGCGCGCAGATGCTGGATCTTCTCGCGCGACATCTTGTCGGGAACGACCAGGATGATGCTGTAGCCTTTCGGTATGCCGACCTGGGCGAGGCCGAGGCCCGTGTTGCCGGCGGTGGCCTCGACGATGGTGCCGCCACGCTTCAGCCGCCCATCCTTCTCCGCGGCGGCGACCATCGACAGCGCGATGCGGTCCTTGATCGAGCCGCCCGGGTTCTGGCTTTCGAGCTTGATGAACAGCCGGCATTTGCCGGTGTCGAATTTGGTCAACTCGACGATCGGCGTCTGGCCGATCAGGTCGAGCACCGAATTGTAAGGCGGGCGCAGCCTCGACAAATTGTTGGCCGCGCCGCCGGGCGCCGGTTGTCTCTGCTCGCTCATCTGAGATGCTCCATCGAAGCAGTTCGAGGCGGAACCTGGCAATCTCGCGCGGCAGGCCGCGGGAATCTATTCCGGTTTCGCGGATCGCGCGCCCTGTCTTTTCCAGCCCTTTTCATCCGGAAAGAAGATAGATCGTGCCAATCCAGCGGCGAGTGGAGGAATGGAATTTCACGAAGAGGCACTGCGCTACCCCTCATTATTGAAGCCAGCGCCAAGCTGTCCCGCCAGCGTCGATAGGTGTGGCTACCCCAGCAGCTGCTTGCTGAGCTTCGCGCATTGCACGCGGATATCCGGAATGGCGTCGATCTCGAAGAAGGTGCCGCGCGTCAGCGGCCCGACGGCCAGAAGCTTCGACGACACCGTGCCGTCGGCCGCGATCAGCTCGCATTTCGCGGTGACGTCGAGGCCGAGGCGCAGCGGATCGGGCCGCGCCACGCCGCGCTCGATCAGCGCGCGCACGAGGGCGTTCGAGGTCCTCGAGATGTCGCGGGCGATGCCCATGCAATCATAGAGGCGGGCGACTTGCAGGGCCTCGATATCCTGCTTGCCGCGCGGCTGGATTCTCACGGTGAAGCCGCCATTCGCCTCGACATTCACAACCCTGCCGGCGACGAGGCGGATGCGGCCTGACCTGACCGCTTCGATGACCCGCGCGTACACCTCTGGCGCCATGCGGTGGCGGTGGATGTCCCACCAGGCCTTGGTGTGCTCGACGAAGCGGCGTTTTGCCGAGGAGGGCCAGTTCTGCCAGATCGTCTGGTTGAAGGGCCGCAGGCCATCGACGACGTCGCGCCAGTCGCCGCCGACCTTCTGGGTCTCGCGAATCAGGTTGCGGAACCAGCCAACGAAATAGGAAAGCTCGGTGCCGAGCGGGATATCGGCGATATCGAGCTTGATCGGGTTGCCCTTGCGGTGCGGCGAGGGCAGCAGCCCGCGCCGCGAGACCGCGACGATCGGGCCGCGATGGCCGCGCTGTTCCAGCGACAGGAAGGCGTCGACCATGCTCAAGCCTGTACCGAGCAGCAGGACACCAGCTTGCGGCTCGAGCGCGGTGTCGGCCTCCGTGCCCATGCGGATGGGATGACCCTGGAAGGCGCCCGGTTGCTCGTCATGGCCGGTGGCCAAAACAGCCAGATGCGCCACCACGCTGGTGCCGTTGGCCAAGGCCACGTCGACGCCCGATGGGGTTGGGGAGATGGACAGGCTTTCCTCGCGGATCAGCCGGAGGCGGCCGGTCTCGCGCTCCCGTTCCTCCAGGCCATCGAGCACATCCTGCAAATAGCGGGCATAGAGGCCGCGCGGCGCATAAAATGGTCCCTGGTCCGGCTTGGCCAATCCGCGCTCCAGCACCCAGCGCGCGAAATGGGTGGGATCGTCGGCATAGGCGCTCATGCCAGAGGCGTTGACGTTGAGCACATGTGCCGAAAGCAATGTCGAATAGGCCATGCCCTGGCCGAAATGCGGCCGCTTCTCGATCAGCGTGACGCGCAGGTCCGGATTGGGCGATTTGAGCAGATGCGCGGCCAGCACCACGCCGCTGGCGCCGCCGCCGACAATGATGATGGAATTGGCGCGTCCAACCATGACCGCGAGCCGAAACGGAGCGATCAGCGCGCGGCCGCCGCCGCGGGCGGTCTCGGCCGCAACCCACCAACGATCGCCGGAACGGTCTTTTCAAGGTCGCGCATCGTTCTCTCACTCCCAATGTTGATAAGATTACTATACTAAGCGGGCCAGGCCCGGAACCGGCTTTTCAATTCGGCTGCCCTGTGAGGCATGGATTTGCCTGAGTGGGCTGATTGGAGAATTTTCGTTCGGTCCGAGACCGGCGCCTCGTCTCCTTCATCATTCAAGGGCGGAGCGCCGCGAGCCGCGGCTGCTGCCCTGGGCGAGCATGGTGAAGAATGCCGAGATCGGGCTTGCCGACCGCGCCGTGGTGATCGGCGCCGGCAGGATTGCCCTCAACCTCGACGTGCCGGTGACCAGGCCCGCCGGCACGGTTCGGCGGAACTTGCCCATGTCGAGGCCGCCACCCGGAAGCATCTGTTCAACCGGGCTTGAGCGCAGCGCCGGCCGCGATCTCAAGTTACAAAATCATGTCGCAGGATCAGACGCGCGACTGCCTCGCCCAGCGCAGCCCGACAATACCGGCCAGCATGGTGACGAGGCCGATATAGAGCCATTGAGTCTGGCCGGTCATGAAGCTGCCCTTGACGAGGCCGAGGCCCTGCAGCGACCACAGCGCACCGACGGCCAGCACAATCAGAGCCAGCACAAACCTGATCAATCGCATCGGCTGGACCCTCTCCAAAGTCGATCCTGAACGGCGACGGGGACTCAACAAAAGACGCTGAGGAATCGAAATAGTTCGGTTCCCCTATACTGCAAATCTTGAGGACCGATCTTGCCCGGAACGTCCAGGAGGCCGGTTGGATATTCATCAAGAATACGCCTATCCGGGTCCAGAAATAGCATGACAAACTGTTTCGCGGCGACTCCAAACGTGTGCCTTCGCCATGGAACCGCCAGAAGCCTGCCGCATTTCCCGCCTCATTCGCCACTTAGGCGGGGCTATTCGATCAACGGAGCCGCCCCCAAAGCATGAAGAAAACCAACCAGACCGCGCTTGTCGCGGTAACGATAGCGGCTGGCCTGATGGCTGGCGCTTCGTCCGCCTCCTCCGCCGCCGCGCAATGCGGCCGCGCCTCCTGGTATGCGCTGCATTCCAGAACCGCCTCAGGAGAACGCATGAACCCCTCGGCGTTGACTGCCGCCCATCGCTCCCTGCCCTTCGGCACCAAGCTCCGGGTCACCAACAAAGACAATGGCCGCAGCGTCGTCGTGCGCATCAATGACCGCGGCCCATTCGTGAAGGGACGCATGCTCGATCTATCCCGCGGCGCCGCCAGCCAGCTCGGTTTCATCGGTTCGGGCCACACCGCCGTCTGCATGGCGCGCGTCTGAGGGTCTCCCTGGACCATGATCTCTTCCGAACCGCAGGTCAGCGAAACAAAAACCGGAATCCACTTTTCGGGATCGTGGTCGAGTGTCCAGCAAGAGGGGCCGGACACATACACATATCCTTCACATTTCGGCACCGCACAGTGAGCCGGCTCGCCCGCTTAAGGCCGATTTTCAAAAGGTTGAACCAAAGAAGCATTCGTCAGACAAAATGACGTATTGCATCGCAACAATATCTTGTTAACCTCGCCGGGAGACATTCAAGGCTCGGCGCTGTTCGTCGTCCTTCGGTCGTCGGACGGCAGCGGGGTTCTCTCGATGTTCTACCAGCTCTACGAAATGAACCATGCCGCGCTGCAGCCCGCGCGCTTGTACGCCGATGCGGTGCGGCTCTTCTACTCCAACCCGCTCAACCCGATATCCCACACCCCCTTCGGCCGCTCGGTCGCGGCAACTGCCGAACTCTTCGAGCGCACCACCCGCCGCTACGGCAAGCCGCAATTCGGCCTGGACAAGACCGTGATCGACTGGAAGAGCGTCGACGTCACCGAAAAGACGGTCTGGTCGAAGCCGTTCTGCAATCTGGTGCGCTTCGAGCGCGCGCTGCCCACGGGGCGCAAGCCTGACCCGAAGCTTTTGATCGTGGCGCCGATGTCGGGCCACTACGCGACGCTGCTGCGCGGCACGGTCGAGGCGATGCTTCCTCACGCCGACGTGCACATCACCGACTGGGTCGACGCGCGCATGGTGCCAGTGGCGCAAGGCAGCTTCGATCTCGACGACTATATCGACTACGTCATTGAGATGTTCCACGCACTCGGCCCCGACACCCATGTGATGGCGGTCTGCCAGCCTTCCGTGCCGGTGCTGGCGGCGGTGGCGCTCATGGACAGGCGCGGCGATCCCTTCGTGCCCTCCACCATGACGCTGATGGGCGGGCCGGTCGACACGCGCCGCAATCCCACCGCGGTCAATCTTCTGGCCAAGGAAAAGGGCATCGACTGGTTCCGCGACAATGTCATCATGCAGGCGCCCTGGCCGGTGCCGGGCTTCGGCCGCGTCGTCTATCCGGGCTTCCTGCAGCTTTCCGGCTTCATGAGCATGAATCTCGACCGCCACATCATCGCCCACAAGGACTTTTTCATGCACCTTGTGAAGCATGACGGCGACAGCGCCGAAAAGCACCGCGACTTCTATGACGAATACCTGGCGGTGATGGATCTGACGGCGGAATTCTACCTCCAGACAGTCGACACCGTGTTCGTGCGCCACGCTTTGCCGAAAGGCGAGATGACGCATCGCGGCGAGACGATCGACTGCACAGCGATCCGCAACGTCGCGCTGCTCACCATCGAGGGCGAGAATGACGACATTTCCGGGCTCGGCCAGACGCAGGCCGCGCACGATCTGTGCGTCAACATTCCCGCCGACAAGCATGTCCATTACACGCAGCCGGCCGTCGGCCATTACGGCGTCTTCAACGGCTCTCGCTTCCGCTCCGAAATCGTGCCGCGCATTGCCGACTTCATTTCCAGCTATGGCCGCCAGCAGCGTGTGGCGACGAAACCGAAACTGGTCCGTTCCGCGAAAAGGTGAACGCCGCAGACCGCGCCAGCGCGGAGTTCCGTTCCGCCGCCAGACGGCGGCCGCTGGTGTTGCGGCAGTGCCTCTGTTGCGAAAGTGCCGCTACGAGATCGTCCAGGTAACCATGCCGTCAAACTGGCCGTGGTCTCCAATTGACACGGACTGTAAATCGCCTTTAACGTTTCGTTAATAAAGAACAAGGCGGCGGGGGCAATGACTTCCTCAGCGATAACGCGGATTCTGCGTTTGTGTTCAGTCGCAGGGCTGGCGATTTCGGCCCACTGGGCGGTGCCCGCCTGGGCGGCGGGCGCAATGGCCACTGGCGGCCTGACCTCGCAGCCGATCGGGCACTATGATTTCTGCAAGTCGCAACCGAACGAATGCAACATCCATCCGGTCGATCTCGAACCGGCCAATATGACCGATAGCCTGTGGCGTCGGCTGGTCAGCGTGACCGCCAAGGTCAATGCCGCCGTCAAGCCGATGAGCGATCTCGATCACTATGGCAAGGACGAAGTCTGGGCCTATCCGGACGACGGCTATGGCGATTGCGAGGACTATGTGCTGGAGAAGCGGCGCCAGCTCTATCGCCTGGGCATGTCGCTGGCCGACCTCCTCATCACCGTTGTGCGCAAGCCGGACGGCGAAGGCCATGCCGTGCTGACGGTGCGCACCGACAAGGGCGACTATGTGCTCGACAATCTGACCGACAAGGTCAAAGCCTGGGACGCGACCGGCTACCGCTTCCTCAAGCGCCAGGCGATCGACAACACCGGACGCTGGGTCTCGATCCGCGACGGCCAGGCGGTGCTAGTCGGCTCGGTGCAGTAGGCTTCGGGCGCGCCAACCCTCGGTTTCGTCATTCCAGGGCGGAGCAAGGAACGCAGCGACGCAGCGCAGACCCTGGAATCAATTCCCTTCTCTTGAGACGTTACCGCGGTGGAGAACGACCCGCTTCTACCCTTCGCGCGAGGTCACGGAATGGGTCCTCGGGTCTGCGCTCCGCTTCGCGTCGCTCCGCCCGTGGACGACGAGAGCAACGGGCCTCCGGAAAAATCGCACAACTCCATGAACCATTGCCGTTCAGCCGGCGACAGACAGCCGTGAATGGCAAACCCAACCATGGAGAAACCAAATGACTTCTTTCCTGCGCAACACCCTACTTGCCGCGGTCGCTGTGTCGGCCCTGACTGGATCGGCTCTGGCGGACCAGACCTACAAAAGCTGCGCGGCGACAAACCTCAATGACCTGTGGAGCGGCCGCTGCTGCAGCGTCGGTTCCGCGAACTGCTTGGGCGGTGGCAATGGCCGCGACCATCAGGGCCATCAAGGCCAAGGCGGCCGGGGCAGCACCAACGGCGCCGGCAAGCCCTGATCTCAAGAGTTCAGATGGAGACGAACCAGCGCGAGCGGACCATCGCCATCCGCTGGCGCCAGACGCCGGGATCATAAAGGCCGACCAAGCGCCCTGCGTATCGATGCGCTGAGGCGGCGCAATTCCGCCTCATCCAGTCTCTCGATGCTTTCGGCCAGCAGGTTGGCCAGTTCGGTGGCCGCCGGCGACAGGCCGGACGTGTCGATCCTGACCCTGGGATGCGAGCTTTCGGCAAGGCGGGCGAGGTCCTCGGCATCGTCCCAGATGATGTTGAAATAGCCGATGATCTTCTGGATCAGCGTCCAGGTCGGCGCGCCGCGGCGGCCGTGCTCGAGCGCCGACAGATAGGCGGCGCTGACGCCGATGGCCTCGGCCATCGCCTTCTGGCTGACGCCGCGCTCGGCGCGCAGCGCCCTAAGCTTCTCGCCGAACGGGGTCATCTTGAACGGCTCACCGCTTCACGGAAGCGGCGAACCGCCCCGTCTCTTTGTTTTGGCGCAATTCCGGACGGAAAACCGCTACACACCTTTCCTGGAATTGCTCTAGGCATCCTCATGGCCGCGTTCGCCGCAGCCGCACATAGAGCGCGCCCGAACCTCCATGGTTGCGGGCGGCGTGATCGTGGCTGGAGACAAGGTGGCGGAAGGCCGGCGTCGAGAGCCAGGCCGGCACGGCGCGGCGCAGGATGCCGTCGCCGCCCGACGACGAACCCTTGCCGGTGATGATCAAAACGTAGCGGATGCCGCCGGCATGCGCCCGATGCAGGAAGGTGAGCAGCAGCGAATAGGCCTCGTCCTGCGTCATGCCGTGCAGGTCGACGCGGCCTTCGATCGGCAGCCGGCCTTTCTTCAGTTTTTGCAATGTCTGGTCGTCAAGCGCATGTGAGACATGCGGCGTCTTCGGCTTCGCGGCGACGGCCGGGACACCGTTGGCCGGAGCGGCGGCCGGCGCCGGCTTGGGCTCGATGACGTCCGGAATCTCGACCGCGGTCTTGCCTTTCAAGGGCCGGGCCGAACGCGCCACCAGATTCCACAGGATGCGGTCGTCGTCGCTGAGATGATCGTCGCGGCGGCTCACCGGCGCGCTCCGTCGAACAACGCGCGGGGCACCAGCGCGTAGAAGTCGGCGGCATTGCGGACCACGCCGGCGATCTCACCCGCGGCATCGCCCGAGCCGGCGAAGAGGTCGCCGCGCGCGGGACCGGTGATGGCCGAGCCGGTGTCCTGCGCGATCATCAGCCGCCGGAACGGTTTTTGGTCGAAGGCGGTGAGCGCCGGCGCGTCGATATAGAAGGGCGTGCCGAAAGTGTGCAGCAGCCGGTCGACTGCGACCGAGCGCCCGGGCGTCAGCGGCACCTTGGCGGCGGCGATGGGCCCAAGCGCCGCGTCGTCGACCGCAGCTTCGCGAAAGAAGATGTAGGAGCGGTTCTGCCAAAGGATCTCGTCGACCCGCTCCGGATGCGACTTGAACCAGGCGCGGATCGACTGCATCGTCACCTTTTCCAGCGGTATCTCGCCGAGCTCGCTCAGAATCCTGCCGGGACCGGTGAAGCGCTGGCCCGATTTCGCGGCATAGGTGACGCGGGCGAGCCTGCCGTCGGTCATCTTCAGCCTAGCCGCGCCCTGCACATGGATGAAGAAGGCATCGACCTTTTCGGCAAGCCAGGCAATTTCGAGATTTTGGCCGGTGAGGGCGCCGCGCTCGATCGCGCCGCGATCGAAATATTCGACAGGATCGTCATTCGTCTGGCGGCCGAAGGCCAGATAGGCATCCATGCCAGCCGGCCGGTTGCCGTCATCGATGTCGATAAGGTCGGCGGGGCGGGACAGCAGTGGCACTACGAACCGCTCGGTCCTGACCGGCGAGGCCTCGACCTCCGGCTCGTAGAAACCTGTGACGAGACCCACGCCATTGTCGGCCTTCACCAGCATCGGCATGAAATGCCGTTCGAAAATGGATCGCGCTTGCGACGGATTCGGGTCCGAAACAGCGCGCGCCTCGGCATAGGCGTCGGCAAAGGCGTTGAAATCGACGCCGAGCGATCCGGTGCGATAGGGCTTTACGGGCGCATGAAAGGCCGAGCGGCGAAAGGCCGCGAAGGCGGCGAGATGGTCGTCCTCGCTCCAGCCAGGCAAGTCGCTGAAAGACTTCTCGCTGAATGTGGAAGAGAGCGGCACGACCGAGCTCCGCCGCTTTATCTCAATCTTCTTCTTCGGTGGCGACGAGCTTCCAGTTCGGGTCGCGGGAGCGGGTGTCGCGGGCGAAGGTCCAGACATCCTTGACCTCGGCCACCGTCTCCGGGTCGCCGTCGATGACAGCGCCGGCCTTGTCGCGGGTCGCCGAGATCAGCTCGGAGACGACGCGTAGCGTGATATGCGCTTCCGAGCCTTTCATCTCGGCGGAGACGATGTCGGCCTTGTCGATGCCGACGAAGGAGGACTGGATCTTTTCCGATTTCGCCTCGCGCTCGCCGATGGCGGCGACGAAGCCCTCATAGACTTCGCGCGACAGGAGGTTCTTCAGCGTCTTACGGTCGCCGTCGGCATAGGCCATGACGATCATCTCATAGGCCATCTTGGCGCCGTCGACGAAGGTTTTTGGATCGAAGGACGCATCATTGTCCTTGATCGCGCGCAGGCCCTTGTTGAGATCGGTATCGGGTTTGGCGAAGGCGTCGATCGCTGCATAGGTCTCGGCCGAGCTCTCGCCCGGCGCGCGCTTGCGCGGCAGCGATACGACATTTTCGGGCTTCTGCGCCGCGTCGGCCTCACGCGTGCGGCTCGCCGAATAGGGATCGAAGGGCGGGCGCTCGTTGCCGGTGCGACGTCCGAGCACGTTGCGCAGCTGGAAAAAGATTACAACCGCCGCAATCAAAAAGAAAATCGTGCCGAAGTCGAAGAAACCCATATTTTCCGCCAACTCGAACCCTGTTCTTGCCGGACCGGCATAACCCCGTCGGGGACCGCGGTCGCATAGCGTTCAACACCCAAAGCATATAGAACGGCAGGCGCAATCATTCAAATCAAAGGCAGCCATACCTATCTAAGGGCGCCAAGGCCAGCGGCGATTGTCCGTTAGCTCCCTAAAGAAGAAAGCGATCGGTCGAGACTTTGCGCATTTCCTTCATCCCGCTGTTCCTGCTCCTGCTGCCGCTGCTGGAGATCGCCGGCTTTGTGGTCGTCGGCCGCGAGATCGGCGCTTTGGCGACGGTCGGGCTGGTCATCCTGTCCAGCGTCGCCGGCAGCCTGCTGCTCAGGCATCAGGGTTTCGGCGTCATGACGCGGGTCCGGGCGGAGATGGATGCCGGCCATGATCCCAGCCGCCAGCTCGCCCATGGCGCGATGATCGTTCTGGCGGCGATCCTTTTGATCATCCCGGGCTTCATCACCGATATCTTCGCCATTCTCCTCCTGCTGCCGCCGGTGCGCGACTTGGCCTGGCGCCTGCTCAAGAGCCGCATCGTCATGGCGACCAGCTTCTCGAGCGGCTTTTCGGCGCGACGGCGCGACACCGTCATCGATCTCGATGGCAGCGACTATTCGCGCGACGATTATCCGAACCGGCCGGATCACAATTCGCCCTGGCGGCGGCTGAAAAACGACTAGTCCCGGACCCGTCAGCCGGTAGAGGCGGCAAAACTTGTTTTGTCCGGCAGGCCATGGTAGCGAACCCGCGATTTCAATCCGGTCAGCAATGCTGCCCAGGCAGAAGGACTTAAAGGCTCATGGCCAGCAACGATGACGCGGCGACCGGCGCCGCCAACGGCAACGGCACCCAGAACCAGCCCTCGCTGAATGTGCTTGCCCAGTATGTGAAGGACCTGTCCTTCGAAAGCCCCGGCGCGCCGAATTCGCTGCGCGGCCGCGACAAGGCTCCTGGCATCGCCATCAATGTCAACGTCAACGCCAATCCGCTTTCGGACAAGCAGTTCGACGTCAACCTGACCTTGAACGCCAAGGCTTCCTTCGACCAGGAAGTGCTGTTCAATGTTGAGCTGGTCTATGGCGGCGTCTTCGCAATCTCGGGCTTCCCGCAGGAGCACATGCTGCCGATCCTGTTCATCGAATGCCCGCGGCTCCTGTTCCCCTTCGCCCGCCAGATCATCTCCGACGCCACCCGCAATGGCGGCTTCCCGCCGCTGATGCTCGACCCGATCGATTTCGCGCAGATGTTCCAGCAGCGCATCGCCGAGGACCAGGCCGCAGCCAGCAAGGTTCAGGTGAGCTGAGAAAATTCGCTTTCGCGATGGAGAGCCCGGCTTCGTGCCGGGCTTTTTTGTTGGTCAGGATCAACCTTGCGATTTGCCTCGGCAAAAAGCTCGGGTCGTCACTCCAGGGCGGAGCAAGGAGCGGAGCGACGCGCGCAGACCCTGGAATCCATGCCGTTACCCTAAAGCATTGCGGCGTTGCAGAATTCTGCATCGTTGCACTCTGTGGCACAGGTCACGGCATGGATACTCGGATCAGGCCTGAGTATGACGCCGCCATGGGGGGGTTCGGCCAACTGCGCAGATCGGCGCCAGGAGCGCCTGCTCAGCCCACCGCCACCTTGAGCCACAGCGCCTTTTCGCCGAGCGTCGAAACCAGCCCGGCATGCGCTGTCCGGTCTGCTTCACTCAGCCGCGGCGGCAGGGCGATGGGCCGGGCGCCGATCGAGATGTCGATATCGGCCACTTCGCCGGCGCCGTTCATCCGCACCGCCACTGTGTCCAGCACCAGCGCCGCCTGCTTGCCGCCGATGAGCTCGATATAGACCTCGGCCAGCAGTTCGGAGTCGAGCAGCGCGCCGTGTTTGGTGCGGCGCGCGTTGTCGATGCCATAGCGCCGGCAGAGCGCGTCGAGCGAGTTCGGGCCCATCGGATGCTTGCGGCGCGCCAGGGCGAGGGTGTCGATGATGCGGCCGGGATCGATGGCCGGATGGTCGAGCCGGCTGTATTCGAGGTTGAGGAAACCGAGGTCGAAGGTAGCGTTGTGCGCGATCAGCTTGGCGCCATCGGTGAAGGCCAGCCACTCATCGACGATTTCGGCGAATATTGGCTTACCAGCAAGATCGGCGGCGCTGATGCCGTGCACGGCCTGGGCCTCGGCATGGATGGCGCGGCCCTGCGGATTGATGAATTTATGGAAGGTGCGGCCGGTCGGGAAACGGTTGACCAGCTCGACGCCGCCCAGCTCGATGATGCGGTCTTCGCGCAAATCGAGGCCAGTGGTTTCCGTATCGAAGATGATCTCACGCATGCGAATCAATCCGCTCCCAAGAGCAGAATCACAAACCAGAACAAAATGGCAATGGGGACTGCTGCCAGCGGACGTCAGGAACCATCACGGCCGGGCTTATCCCCCGTCAATTCGCCGATTACGGCCTCAACCGCCTTCCGAGCGGCCTCGAAGCCGTGCCCGGTATCGATGACGAAATCGGCTTGGCGGCGCTTTTCGGCGTCGGACACCTGCTTGGCGAGGATCGATAAAAACTTCTCCTCGCTCATGCCCGGCCTGGCGAGCACGCGCGCGCGCTGGATCTCAGGCGATGCGGTGACGACCACCACCTTGTCGACGCGGTCGCGGCCGCCGGTCTCGAACAGAAGCGGGATGTCGAGCACGGCAATCGGCGCACCGGCGGCGCGATGCTTCGCCAGAAACGCATCTGCGTCGGCCCGCACCAGCGGATGCACGATCGTTTCCAGCTTCTTCAGCGCGGCGGGATCGCCGAGCACTTGCTGGCCAAGCTTCACGCGATCGACCACGCCCGCCTGCGTCGTGCCTGGGAAGGCCGCTTCGACCAGGGGTGCCGCCTTGCCGGCATAGAGGCGATGGACGGTCTCATCCGAATCATGGACCGGCACGCCCGCCTCGGCGAACATCTTCGCCGTCGCCGACTTGCCCATGCCGATCGATCCGGTGAGGCCGAGCACGATCATCAATGGACCTCGATGTCGGCAACAATCATGCGCCGCAATTCGGGCGTGACTTCAGGCTTCCTGCCGAACCAGCGTTCGAAGCCGGGCACTGCCTGGTGCAGCAGCATGCCGAGCCCGTCGACCGTCTTCAGCCCCCGCGCCCTGGCGGCGGCAAGCAAAGGCGTCTCCAACGGCACATAGACGATGTCGGTGACGATGGCATGGTCCGGCAGGCGGGCTGGATCAGCCGAGAGCGTGGCGTCGCCGTGCATGCCGAGCGCCGTGGTGTTGACGAGCAGGCCGGCATCGGCAAGCAGCTCGCCGACTGCGGCCGCACCATGCGCCGAGACGCCGGGGTCAAAATGGCGGCTGAGTTCCTCGGCTCTTGCCAGCGTCCGATTGACGATGCGGATATCCCTGATGCCACGCTCCTTCAGCGCGTGGATGACCGCGCGGGAGGCACCGCCGGCGCCCAGAACCACGGCCGGCCCATTGGCCGCCCAGCCCGCCGCATGCTCGTCGAGGTTGGCGGCAAAACCGTAGCCGTCCGTGTTGCCGCCCCAAAGAACGCCATCCTCGAACCATAGCGTGTTGACCGCGCCGATCTCCTCGGCCGCGTGGTCCCGGCGGGCGACGCCGGCGAAAGCGGCTTCCTTGTGCGGGATGGTGACGTTGCCGCCGTGGTAGCCGTGCTCGCCGAGAGAACTCAGGAAAGCAGCGAAATCCGCCGGGGCGACATCGATCGCCTGGTAGCTGCCGTCGATGCCGTATTGGCGGAGCCAATAGCCGTGGATCTTCGGCGAGCGGGAATGGGCGATCGGATGTCCGGTGACGAAGGCTCGTTTGTCAGCCATCGATCGCTCCCAGCGCGCGCAGCTCCTTCAGGACCGGCAGCAACGGCAGGCCGACGATGGTGAAATAGTCGCCCCCGATTCTCTCGAACAGCTGGATGCCCTCGCCCTCGACCTGATAGGCGCCGACGCTGGCGAGCGCCTTGGCGCCGACGCGCGCCAGGTGCCTGCCGATGAAGGCGGGATCGAGCTTGCGCATGGTGAGGCTGGCAACGCCGACATGGCGCCACAGCACCTTGCCGTCGCGGCAGAGCACGGCGGCGCTGTTCAATTGATGCGTCTTGCCTGACAAAGCCAGGAGGTGCATCCGCGCGCCTTCCATGTCGGCCGGCTTATGAAACACCTCATCGCCGAGCGACAGGGTCTGGTCGCAGCCGAGCACCAGGAAGCCGGGCCTCCGCTCGCTGACCTCGGTCGCCTTGGCCTCCGCGAGGATCGAGGCGACGTCTTCCGGCGAGACGTCGCTGTCCTTCAGGGGAGCTTCGAGGGCGCGCTCATCGACATCGGCCGGCACCGCCTCGATATCCAGACCGGCATTGACGAGCATGGTTTTTCGGAACGGGCTGCCGGAGGCGAGGATGATCTTTTCGGGCATGCTTTCGCCAACTAGTTCCCTTGGTTGGTCCGACCGGTTGGGCGTTCTGCCGGCGACCGAGACTCCAGCGCTGGTCCGGTGGGTCATCACAAACCTTGGAGATTAGCCGGAGCCTCCTCAACGTCGCAATGGTCGTCTCGGCCAATCTCCGTTAGCGCGTCTTGCTCCGCAGGGCAACGATAGCCGCCGCCGTTTCTTCTATGGAGCGGCGGCTGACATCGATCATCGGCCAGCCATGCCTCGTGCAGAGCTGGCGCGCATAGGCGAGTTCCTCGTTGATCGCGGCGCGGTCGACATAGTCGGTCGGCACGAAGGCGGCGCTGTTGCCGAGAATGCGATTTTGCCGGACATGCGAAATACGCTCGGCCGTGGCGATCAGGCCGACGACCAAAGGCGTCTTGGCTGCGATCAGGCTTTCGGGCAGCGGCACGCCGAGCACGATCGGGATGTTGGCGGTCTTGATGCCGCGATTGGCCAGATAGATCGATGTCGGCGTCTTAGAGGTGCGCGAGATGCCGATCAGCACGATGTCGGCATCCTCCATATTGGCCGGCAACTGGCCGTCATCATGCTCCATGGTGAAGTTCAACGCGTCGATGCGGCGGAAATATTCGGCGTCGAGCACATGCTGGGCGCCGACGCGGCGGCCAGCGGGCGTGCCGAGATAGGACTGGAAGACGGCGAGCACCGGCTCAAGCACCGAGACGCAAGGCAGGCCCATGGTCGCGCAGCGCTCGTCGATCGAGCGCGCAAGCTTCTGGTCGACCACCGTGTAGAGAATGATGCCGGGCTCCTCCTCGATATCCTCGAAGACCTTGGCGATCTGCTTTTCCGTCCGGATCAGCGGATAGATATGCTCGATGGCGCGCGCGTCCTTGTATTGCGCGGATGCCGCGCGGCCGGCGGCCAGCAGCGTTTCCCCGGTGGCGTCGGAAATCAGATGCAGATGGAAGAAGCTCTGAGGTTTGTTCACAGGGGATGGGTCCAGGCTGTGGGCAATTGTGGACAAGGCTGGATGGGCTGGCCTTGGGTAAGAAGACGACTGTATCAGATGGCCGCTTGTCCACAATTCGCCCTGCTGTAGGCTTTGTCGCTGCGCTGGGGACAAAACCGGGGACCAACTTTTCTGGGCCGATTTCATCCACAGCACGGGTCTCGGAGCGCAACGGCCAAGCTTTTGACTCGGAAGCTTGAATCGGCCTTGTCCCCAGATCCCTCCAATTTGCGAAAGACTGTACGCGACAATATGCTGACTGGCCTTTTCGCGCCGCAGGCTGGACAGATCGCAACCATCACAACCAACAGACTCTTAGAATCAGAAGACTCTTTTAAAATAGATATTTGATTTAAAGGACCGGAGAGGGCAGCGCTGGATGGCTGGGAAACGGATCGTGCTGGACGTCCTCAAGGGCGAGACGGTTTCACCGCCGCCGCTCTGGATGATGCGTCAGGCTGGCCGCTATCTTCCGGAGTATAGAGAGACAAGGAAGCGGGCCGGATCCTTCCTCGATCTTTGCTACGATCCGGATCTGGCCGTCGAAGTGACGCTGCAGCCGATCGAGCGCTTCGGCTTCGATGCCTCGATCCTGTTCTCCGACATTCTCGTTGTGCCCAATGCCTTGGGAAGGAATGTCCGTTTCGAGGAAGGCCGCGGGCCAATCCTGAAGCCGATATCTCCGGCCGAGATTGCGGCGCTGAACGGCGAGATGTTTCACGTGAATCTCGAACCGGTCTACGAGACCGTGCGCCGGCTGCGGGCGAAACTGCCCGACGAGACGACGCTGCTTGGCTTCTGCGGCGCGCCTTGGACGGTGGCGACCTATATGATCGCGGGCCACGGCACGCCCGACCAAGGCCCTGCGCGGCTTTTCGCCTATCGCGAGCCCGAGGCCTTCGCACGGCTTCTGAAAATTCTGGCCGACCATTCGGCCGCCTATCTCATCCGCCAGATCGAAGCCGGCGCCGATGCGGTGCAGATCTTCGATTCCTGGTCGGGGGTGCTGGACGAACCGTCCTTCGAGGCTTTCTGCGTTCAGCCGGTGGCCGAGATCGTGCGGCAGGTGAAGGCGGTTCATCCCGACGTGCCGGTGATCGGTTTTCCGAAGGGCGCCGGCGAACGCTATCGCGACTACAGGAAGAAGACCGGCATCGCCGGCCTCGGCCTGGACTGGACTGTGCCTTTGTGCATGGCGAAGGAGCTGCAGCGCGATGGAGCCGTGCAAGGCAATCTCGATCCGCTGCGGCTGGTCGCCGGCGGCAAGGCGCTGGCCGATGGCGTCGAGTTGATCCTGAAGACATTGGGCGGCGGACCGCTGATCTTCAATCTCGGCCATGGCATCACGCCCGAAACGCCGGTCGCGCATGTCGAGGCGATGGTGAAAATGGTGAGGAGCCACCGATGAACAATGCAGGCAACGAGAACAGTACCGGCCAGGCAATGAAGCGCATGGTGATCGGCATTGTCGTTCTCGTGGTGGCGACTGCCCTTCTCTACCTGGTGGCTGGCGAGGGCTTCTATCTCTGGGCGAAGGCCATCCATGTGATCGCGGTGATCGCCTGGATGGCGGGCATGCTCTATCTGCCGCGGCTCTTCGTCTATCATGTCGATGTCGAGAAAGGCTCGGTGCAGTCCGAAACCTTCAAGGTGATGGAGCGCCGGCTGCTCAGGGGAATCATCAATCCGGCGATGACCGTGACCTGGGTGTTCGGCCTTTGGCTGGCCTGGAAGGGCTTCGCCTTCCAAGGCGGCTGGCTGCACGCCAAGATCGCGCTGGTGCTCGTCCTGTCGGGACTGCATGGCTATCTCGCCGGCGCCGTCAGGAAATTTGCCGAAGACAAGAACGAAAAGCCGGCCAGGCACTGGCGGATCGTCAACGAGATCCCCACATTGCTGATGATCGCCATCGTCATCCTGGTCGTCGTGAAGCCGTTCTAGGATCCTGCCAAACCAGAAGAAGCCCAGCAAAAGGCGGCTTGCTCTTTCGGACGACCGACGATAAAAGACGGGTCTTCCTTCCCGTCATGCGCCGCCCCTTTACTCGCTTTCGGCCGCGCCCGGCATTTGTCGTATTCAGCCGATTTTTCTCCCAAAAGCCTACCCAGAGTCTATCTAATGCAAGAAATGAAACTCGCAGAGTTCAAGAACAAGAAGCCGCCGGAGCTGATCGCTTACGCCGAAACGCTCGAGGTGGAGAACGCCAGCGTCATGCGCAAGCAGGAGCTGATGTTCGCGATCCTGAAGAAGCTCGCTGCGCAAGACATCGAGATCATCGGCGACGGCGTGGTCGAGGTGCTGCAGGACGGTTTCGGCTTCCTGCGCTCGGCCAACGCGAACTACCTGCCAGGCCCCGACGACATCTATATCTCGCCGTCTCAGATCCGGCGCTTTTCGCTCAAGACGGGCGACACGGTCGAGGGGCCGATCCGCAGCCCGAAAGAGGGCGAGCGCTATTTCGCGCTCCTGAAGGTCAACACCATTAATTTCGACGATCCGGAAAAGATCCGGCATAAGATCCACTTTGACAATCTGACGCCGCTCTACCCGACCTCGCGGCTGAAGATGGAGGTGGACAATCCCCCCACCAAGGACATCTCGCCGCGCGTGATCGATCTGGTCGCACCGATCGGCAAGGGCCAGCGCGCGCTGATCAACGCCCAGCCGCGCACCGGTAAGACGGTGCTGTTGCAGAACATCGCGCATTCGATCACCGCCAACCATCCGGAATGCTACCTGATCGTTCTTCTGATCGACGAGCGTCCTGAAGAAGTGACCGACATGCAGCGCTCGGTGAAGGGCGAGGTCATCTCCTCGACCTTCGACGAGCCGGCCGTGCGCCACGTGCAGGTCGCCGAAATGGTGATCGAGAAGGCAAAGCGCCTGGTTGAGCATGGTCGTGACGTCGTGATCCTGCTCGATTCGATCACCCGCCTCGGCCGAGCCTACAACACCGTGGTGCCGTCATCCGGCAAGGTGCTGACCGGCGGTGTCGACGCCAACGCGCTGCAGCGCCCGAAGCGTTTCTTCGGCGCCGCCCGCAACATCGAGGAAGGCGGCTCGCTGACCATCATCGCCACGGCGCTGATCGATACCGGCAGCCGCATGGACGAAGTCATCTTCGAAGAGTTCAAGGGCACCGGCAACTGCGAAATCCAGCTCGACCGCAAGGTGGCCGACAAGCGCATCTATCCGGCGATCGACATCCTCAAGTCGGGTACCCGCAAGGAAGACCTGCTGGTGCCGCGCTCGGACCTGCAGAAGATCTTCGTGCTGCGCCGCATCCTGGCCCCGATGGGCACGACCGACGCGATCGAGTTCCTCATCGACAAGCTCAAGCAGACCAAGACCAACGCGGACTTCTTCGATTCAATGAATACGTGATGGGCAGCGCTCCTTCTCCCCTTGTGGGAGAAGGTGTCGCCGAAGGCCACGGATGAGGGGCTCCGGGGAAAGCCAGCGTCTCACTCCGCTGGAACACCCCTCATCCGTCTCAGCGCTGACGCGCCGATCCACCACCTTCTCCCGCAAGGAGAGAAGGCAAGGCACTATCGCCGCAACAGCCTCTCCAACTCACGGGCATCCGTCACCACCGGCAGGCAGACCTGCCCGCTGCAGAACCAGGCGCCCGGTTTGTCCGTCGGCGGTAGCACGCCGCCCGGAAGGAGCGGTCGATTCGCTTCCGAACCGATCGGCACGATGATGTCGACCCGACGCGGGTCGGGATTCCGATTCGCAACCGGAACGAGGCTTGAGGAATCCGGTTTGTCTATGATGATGAGTTTCAACGGCTCGAGCGCCAGGGCGCAGGCGTTGACGATGCCGCCCTGGCCGTAGGCCTGCTGGGATGCCCGGCCCATCGCATGCTCGGCCGTCGCCCAGGCCTTCTCCCAGAGTTCGAGATCGCCGGTGAGCGAGGACAACCGGACCAGGGCCTCGACGATCTGGCTAGTGGCCGATGGGATTGCTTCATCGACATCGCCGCGGATGCGGATCGGTACGTCGCCGCTGTCCGACGCCGTCAGCCAATGGCCGGTCTTTTCCGCATCCAGGTGCCAGCGGTCGAGTTCGGCGATCAGATGCCGGGCGCGATCGGAATAGGTCGGATCGCCGGTTGCCTCGAACAGCGCGATCGCGGCATTGGTCATGGCGGCGTAATCGCTGGACAGCGCCGGGAAAAGCTTCTTCCTGCCTAGTATGGAATGCGGCAGACGGCAGTCCTGGCTGGCCTCGACGATATGGGCGAAGGCCCGCGCTGCGGCCTCGGTCCAGTCAGGCCGACCAAGCGAGCGGCCGGCCTCGGCGAGTGCAGCGATCATCAGGCCATTCCAGTCGGTGAGCACCTTGCCATCGCGCCCCGGCCTGACCCGCTGTTCACGGAAGGCCAGCAGCGTCGCTTTCAAAGGCGCAAGGCTGGCGTAGTCGGCGATGCCTTCGCTTTGTTGCGTTTGGCTCTGACGGATGATCGGCTTACCCTCCCAACCATGCGGCGCGGCCAGCTCGAAATACCGGAAGAAGGCCGGGGCGTCGTCGCCTAGCGCGGCCTCTATCTCGTCGCGGTTCCAGGTGTAGAAAAGCCCCTCCTCGCCGTCGCTGTCGGCGTCCAGGCTGGCGGCGAAGGCGCCGCCTTCGACCCGCATCTCGCGCAACAGCCAAGAGATGGTCTCTTCGATTCGTCTCCGGAACAAATCGTTTCCGGTGGCCGCATGGGCCCAATTGCACAGGCGGACGAGCTGGGCATTGTCGTAAAGCATCTTCTCGAAATGCGGCACCAGCCATTCGGCATCGGTCGAATAGCGGCTAAGGCCGCCGCCGACATGGTCGTAAATGCCGCCGGCGAGCATTTTTTCGAGACTCAGCAGCACGACGTCGCGATGGTCCGCCTGGCCGTCGCGCAGCCAGGACAGCCAAAGCGTGTGCATGAACGGCGCGTTGGGGAATTTCGGCGCGCCCTTCAGGCCGCCGAGATCGCGATCTATCATGCCATCGATGCGGCCGGCGAGATCGGCCAACGTGTCGCGGTCGAGCACCGCCTTGCCGTGCGCGCCGGCCAGGCGCTGCTCGACATGGGCCGTCAGCCCGTCGGCACTCTCGGCAAGGCTCTGCTGTTTTTCGCGCCAGGCCTTGTCGACTGCCTCCAGCACTTGGATGAAGCCAGGCCTGCCGTAACGCGCCTCGCGCGGAAAATAGGTGCCGCCCCAGAAAGGCTTGCCGTCGGGCGTCAGGAACATGGTCAGCGGCCAGCCGCCCTGCTCGCCCATGGCGTGGAGCGCGGCCATATAGATCTGGTCGATGTCCGGCCGTTCCTCGCGATCGACCTTGATATTCACATAGAGCCGGTTCATGACGTCCGCCACGGCGTCGTTCTCAAAGCTTTCATGGGCCATGACGTGGCACCAGTGGCAAGCGGCATAGCCGATGGAGAGCAGGATCGGTCGCCCTAGCTCCTTCGCTTCGGCGAGGGCTGCCGGCGACCAGCCCCGCCAATGGACGGGATTGTCGCTGTGCTGCCGCAGATAGGGACTGGCTTCTTCGGCAAGCAGGTTTCGCGGGGGCAAGGTCAAGGTGGGCGGCTCGGCGTGGTTTGAGGCAGGGGCTAGAGCGTGATGCCGAAAGATGACGCGGCCGACATGCTCTGCCTTTTATCTAGGCGGTTCGGCAGGTCCGGCAAATGGTTTCGCCAATGGGTTCGAAGGATTCGATCGTAGCGCTCTCCAGCGGCCGCCTGCCGGCCGGCATCGCGGTCATCCGTATTTCCGGCCCTAAGACTCGATTCGTTGTCGAAACGATCGCCGGGCCGGTTAAGGATCGGTTTACCAGTTTGCGGACGCTGAGAGCTGCGGACGGCTCCAAGATCGACCAAGGGCTTGTCCTGTTCTTTCCGGGTCCCGGCAGCTTTACCGGCGAGGACGTCGCGGAGTTCCAGGTCCATGGCAGCCGGGCGGTCGCGGCGAAGATGCTGGAGACGATCACCGGCTTCGGAGGCATCAGGCATGCAGAACCCGGAGAATTCACCCGGCGCGCCTTTCTCAACGGTAGGCTGGATCTCGTCGAGACAGAGGCGCTGGCCGATCTGGTTAATGCCGAGACCGAGGCGCAGCGCCGTTTCGCCTTGCGCAATGTCGAAGGCGTGCAAAGCGAGCTCTATTCGAGCTGGCGTCGCCGGTTGATCCACGCCCGAGCCATGATCGAGGCCGAGATCGACTTCGCAGATGAGGACGATGTCCCGGGTTCCGTTTCGGAAGCGATCTGGTCGGACGTGGCCGCGATGATCGGCGAGATCGAGCGACACGTTGAAGGGTTCAAGGCTGCGGAGATCATTCGAGACGGTTTCGATGTGGTGATCCTAGGTGCGCCGAATGCCGGAAAATCCAGCCTGTTCAACGCTTTGGCTAGGCGCGAGGCGGCTATAGTCACCGAGGAGCCGGGGACAACGCGCGATCTGCTCGAAGTCGCCTTGGACCTCAACGGGCTGAAGGTGCGGCTTGTCGATACGGCGGGGCTTCGCGAGGCCGCGGGCAAGGTGGAATCGATTGGCATTGAGAGGGCACGGGCCAAGGCTGACATGGCGGATCTCGTTTTGCTTCTGGAGGATATGGCTGATCCGGTGGCTGTCGGTGGTGTCTCGAGTGGGACTCCGTTGCTGAGGATCGGGACGAAGTCGGATATCCCCCATGCCGGTGCTGGTGCTTACGACATGGTGATTTCATCCAAGGACGGCTCCGGGCTGGAACACCTTCTCAACGAGATCGGGAGCCGCGCCGCCGCTGCGGCTGGCGATGTGGGGGATGTGCTGCCATCGAGAATGCGCCACGTCGAGCTGCTGCAAGAGGCAATGGATTTCCTGCGGGCGGCGTTGAAGGGGCACAGCGAGGAGCTCCGCGCCGAGGAATTGCGGTTGGCGGCCGAGCGCCTCGGCCGCATCGTCGGTGCCGTCGACGTCGAGGATCTGCTCGACGTGATCTTTTCGCAGTTCTGCATTGGTAAATGATTCACGTGAAACACAGCCGACCTTTGCCCGGCAGTGACTCACGTGAAACGTCATGCAATTGGGCCGCATCGATGTTTCACGTGAAACGAGTCTGGTCTTCGTCCTTGACAGCGCGGGGCAGTGGGGACATGTGTCGGGCAAGCTCTAGTGCTCTTCACCACAGAACCAGCGAGCCGATCTATCTCCCTTGTTTTTTCGCAATTCCGGACGGAAAACCGCTTACACTTTTCCTGGAATTGCCCTGAAAGCGGATTCTTGGAAAATGACCGATCACTATGACGTGGTGGTGGTGGGCGGCGGCCATGCCGGATGCGAGGCGGCAAGCGCCGCCGCGCGCGCTGGCGCCAGGACCGCGCTGGTGACACTGCGCTTCGACACGATCGGCGTCATGTCATGCAATCCGGCGATCGGGGGTCTCGGCAAGGGACACCTCGTGCGCGAGATCGACGCCATGGATGGGCTGATGGGCCGCATCGCCGATGCCGCCGGCATCCAGTTCCGCCTGCTCAACCGCCGCAAGGGTCCCGCCGTGCGCGGGCCGCGCACCCAGGCCGACCGCAAGCTTTATCGTTTGGCCATGCAAGAAGCGATTCGGCAGCAGAACGATCTCAATGTGATCGAAGGCGAGGTCCTCGATTTTGAAATCACGGACGGGCGGATGGCTGCCGTTCAATTATCGGGCGGGCGGCGGCTGGTTTGCGGCGCGGTTGTGTTGACGACCGGCACCTTCCTCCGCGGCTTGATCCACATCGGCGAAAGGAAGATCGTCGCCGGGCGGATGAATGAGCAGGCTAGCATGGGCCTGTCGGCGACGATGTCGCGCGCGGGTTTCAAGCTCGGGCGCCTGAAGACCGGAACGCCCCCTCGCCTCGACGGCCGCACCATCGACTGGGCCTCGCTGGAGAGCCAGGCCGCGGACGAGGATCCGGTGCCGTTCTCGCTGATGACAGATGCTATCGCCAACCCGCAGATCCATTGCGGCATCACGCGGACCATGCCGGCGACACATGACCTGATCCGAGCAAATCTCGGCCGGTCGGCCATGTATTCCGGCTCGATCGAGGGTGTCGGTCCGCGTTACTGTCCATCGATCGAGGACAAGATCGTCAAGTTCGGCGACCGCGAAGGCCACCAGATATTCCTGGAGCCGGAAGGCCTTGATGACGACACGGTCTATCCGAACGGCATCTCGACCTCGCTGCCGGAGGACGTTCAGCTCGAGATCCTCAAGACCATCCCTGGGCTGGAAAAGGCGACGATGCTGCAGCCGGGCTATGCGATCGAATACGACCATGTCGACCCGCGCGAGCTAAAGACGACGCTGGAGACCAAGCGGATCGAAGGCCTGTTCCTCGCCGGGCAAATCAACGGCACCACCGGTTACGAAGAGGCCGGCGCGCAAGGTCTGCTTGCCGGCATCAACGCGGCGTGCAAGGCGGCCGGCGGTGACGAATTCGTGCTCAGTCGGACCGAAGCCTATATCGGCGTGATGGTCGATGACCTCACCAGTCGCGGCATCGCAGAGCCCTATCGGATGTTCACCTCGCGCGCCGAGTTCCGGCTTTCGCTGCGCGCTGACAATGCAGACGAGCGGCTGACGCCTCTGGCTGAAAAGCTCGGCATCGCGTCGTCGGAACGGCTGCAGCGCTTCGGCGGGATGGTTCGGAAGCTCGACGACGCCCGCGTCTTGGCGAAGTCGGTGGCCTGGACGCCGAACGAGGCGGCGCGGCTCGGGCTGGAGATCAACAAGGACGGCGTGCGGCGCTCGGCTTACGGGCTCTTGGCGCATCCGGGCGTCGACATGGCCTGGCTCGCCCGCGTCGAACCGCGCTTTGCCGCGCTTGACGCCAAGACCGCCGAGCGGCTTGAAACGGAAGCGAAATATTCGGTTTACTTCGATCGCCAGCAGGCGGATGTGGCGCAGATCAGGCATGAGGAATCGCGGCTCATCCCTGAGGGGATCGACTTCTCGGATGTTCCGGGCCTGTCGAACGAGTTGAAGCAGAAGATGAGGACGCGCCAGCCGCGTTCGATCGCCGACGCGCAACGGATGGAAGGCATGACGCCAGCGGCGCTTGCCATCATTGTCGCGCATGTCCGCAACGCCGAGCTTGCGGCGCGCAGGTCCGTGGCGTGAGCGCGGATGGCTGGGCGGACCTGCAGAAAGCAGCGGGTCCGGTTTCACGTGAAACATTCGAGCGGCTGCGGGCCTTTGAACAGCTGTTCCTGAAATGGAATCGCAGCATCAATCTGGCGGCGCCGTCGACGCTGGAGGATGTCTGGCGGCGCCATATCCTCGACAGCGCCCAGCTCGCGCGAATCGCGCCCGCCGCGACACGCTGGGTCGATCTTGGCTCGGGCGGCGGTTTTCCGGGACTGGTGCTCGGTTTTCTGCTCAAGGAGCGTCCCGGCGCGTCGATCGACCTGGTCGAAAGCAACCGCAAGAAGGCGTCGTTCCTGCAGTCGGTCGTGGGCCAGTTCGATTTGCCGGCGCGGGTCTTGGCGAAACGCATCCACGACAGCTATCCGCTTGTTTCCGCACCGGAAATTGTCACGGCGCGGGCGCTGGCCGCCCTTCCTGACCTGCTCGATCTGGCGGCGCCCTGGCTGACCAAAGGGGGGCGCGCGCTTTTCCATAAAGGACGGGATTACCGGGCCGAAGTGGAAGAAAGCACTCACCGCTGGGGCTTCGATCTGGTAGAACATTCGAGCATGACCGACCCCCATGGCGTCATCCTCGAAATCAGCGACTTGCGCCCGGCGAAACAGCAATGAATTACTGGCATAGGCCCATGAGCACAGCACCGCGTATCATCACTGTCGCCAACCAGAAGGGCGGTGTCGGCAAGACGACGACGGCCATCAACCTGGCCACGGCGCTGGCCGCGATCGGCGAACGCGTGCTGATTGTCGACCTCGATCCGCAGGGCAATGCCAGCACCGGGCTCGGCATTGACCGCAAGGACCGCACCGTGTCGTCCTATGACGTGCTCACCGGCGAGCTCGATCTGGAAGCGGCTGCCGTGCCGACGGCGGTGCCGGGCCTATCCATCGTGCCCTCTACGCTCGACCTGCTCGGCATCGAGATGGAGATCGCCTCGGCGCCAGACCGCGTGCTCAGGCTGCGCAACGCGCTGCGCGCCGCAGCTGCACGCTCGGCGCCATTCGGCTATGTGCTGATCGACTGCCCGCCCTCGCTCAATCTTTTGACTTTGAATTCAATGGCGGCAGCCGATTCCGTTCTCGTGCCGCTGCAATGCGAGTTCTTCGCGCTCGAAGGTCTCAGTCAGTTGCTGGAAACGGTCGAGCAGGTCCGCAACACGATCAATCCGGACCTTACCATCCAGGGCATCGTGCTTACCATGTATGACGGGCGCAACAACCTCGCCAACCAGGTGGTGCAGGATGTGCGCACGCACATGGGCGACAAGGTCTATGAAACGATCATCCCACGCAATGTGCGGGTCTCGGAAGCGCCGTCCTATGGCAAGCCGGCGATCCTGTATGACCTGAAATGCTCAGGGAGCCAGGCCTATCTGCAGCTCGCCTCCGAGGTCATCCGCCGCGAGCGCAAGCTGCGCGCCGCATGAGCCGGCAATCCGCCGTCAGACTTGGTTAATCAGCCGATTCGATTCCGAAACGATCTGGATATTATAATGAGCGAAGACCAATCGAGAAAAAGACTGGGCCGTGGCCTCGCGGCGCTGATCGGCGAGATCGACCGTCCGGCGGCGCCGGAAAAGCCGAGCGCGGTCGTGGCGGCCGACGGCAAGGTACCGATCGAATTCGTCAGCCCGAACCCGAAAAACCCGCGTCGGCATTTCGGCGATGCCGAACTGACCGACCTTGCCCAATCGATCCGCGAGCATGGCGTGGTGCAGCCGGTGGTGGCGCGCCCCTCGCCGTCGAAGCCCGGCCGCTACGAGATCATCGCCGGCGAGCGGCGCTGGAGGGCGGCGCAGCGCGCCGGCCTGACCGAGATTCCGATCATTGTGCGCGACGTCAACGACCGCACCGCCCTTGAGCTGGCGATCATCGAAAACGTGCAGCGCGCCGACCTCAACCCGGTCGAAGAAGCGCAAGGCTACCAGCAACTCATCGACGAGCACGGCTACACCCAGGCCGATCTCGGCCAGGTCATCGGCAAGAGCCGCAGCCATGTGGCGAACACGCTGCGTCTGCTCAAGCTACCCCCCGTCATCCACTCGATGCTGGTCGACGGCGACCTGTCGGCCGGTCATGCCCGCACGCTGGTGACCGCCGAAAACCCGGCCGGGCTTGCCAAGCGCATCGTCAAGGAGGGGCTTTCGGTGCGCCAGGCCGAAGCGCTGGCGCAGATGCCCGCCGGGCCGACGCCGACCAAGGCGAAGTCCTCGCCTGGCACGCACGAAAAGGATCCCGACACGCTGGCGCTCGAGAAGCTGATGACCGACACGCTCGGGATGATCGTCGGCATCGAGCACAAGGGCAAGGGCGGCACGCTGCGCGTCGCTTACCGCTCGCTGGAGCAGCTCGACGAGCTCTGCCGGCGCCTCAAGGACGAGCGGTAGGCGGCTGGGGCGTAACCATATTTGGCGGTAGCTGAGGGTTCGGCTCAAGGCTGGATACGGCTGATATATCGGTGATAGACAACGATGGGCTGGCGATGTGCCGGCCCTTTCTTGTTGGCGACTGCTGAAGGCGACCGCGATGCGTAGAGAACGATCCACGCAGGCCGTGCGCCTCGCCATCCTCGGGCTTGACCCGAGAATGCACGCCGTGACCGTGCCATGGAATACGGCCATCAGAATTCTGAACCGTTGCAACGCCTTAGCGTAACGGCATGATCCTAGGGTCTGCGACGCCTCGCTCCGCTCCTTGCTTCGGCCTAAGATGACGATGAGGGCCGGCGGCGCTCCTTCGCCGTTTGCGGGCATCTCGCCATTGGGGAGAGATCGGCGAAGCCGCGATTTTTCCCGATCGCGGCGCTGTAATGGCGCGGAGACTAGCCGCGCTGGCCCAGCCTCGCGCTTTCGATGGCAATGCCGAGCAGCGCCTGCCGTGCCAGCGCTTCCGCCAGATCGGGCCGTTTGCGGGTCTGCAGCACGGCTGTCTGCAGCCGTGCCAGCGCGCGGCCGAGCGCCTCGACATTCCAACGCTCCAGCGTCTTTTCCACCAGCTTGCGGCGGGAGAAGAAGACCGGCGGGCGGGCGCCGGCGACGACCGAGGCGGCGTTGCGGCCGCCGCTCTCCATCTGGCCGCGCATCGCCTGGATTGCCTGCAATTGCCGCATCGCTGAGGACAGCACAAGGAAAGGATGACCGCCGGACTGGCAATGACGGGTGAAGGCGACGTCGAAATCACTGACCTTGCCGTCCAGCATGGCATCGACTGCGTCTTCGAAGGAAGCGCCGGAGACGTCGCCTGACAGCGCGTTGATGTCCTCGATGTCGATCTCCTTGCGGCCATGCGCATAAAGCACCAGCTTCTCGATCTCGCCGCGCGAGGCAAGGCGGTCGCCGCCGAGATTGCGGCGCAGCGCCTGCCTGGCGTCCAGCGTCATCGACATGCCGGCCTTGCGCAATTCGTCGTCGATCACCGAGTCCAGGTCGCGCGCTTCGTCGGCATAGCAGGGCAGAGCGATCGCGTTGCCGGCGGCCTCGACGATGGCCCTGAGGCCCGTACCTTTCTTCAGGTCGCCGGCCTCGATGAGGATGATCGCATCCTTGGCCGGCTCGCAAGTCAGCGCCTTGATGTCGTCGGCCAGCGCCTTCTGGCCGCTGGCATTGCGCACCCAAAGCAGCCGCCGGTCGGAGAACATCGGCACGGTGCGGGCCTCGTCGAGCAGCCGGCCCCCGTCGCGGTCGACCTCCGCGCCATCCAGCTTGACCACCGAGAACGGGTCATCCAGAGGCAAGCCGGTCTTTGCCGCGAAGGTTTTTGCCCGCTCGGCGACAAGGCCGCGGTCGGGGCCGTAAAGCAGGACGATTCCCATGGAGGGATCGGGCCTCGCCAGCCACGAATCGACCTCGTAACCTTTCTTCTGTGCCATGCCGGGTGAGTTAGCACGGGGCGGGGTCAAGGAACCAGAGTCTCCACCATCTCCACAAGGGGAGAAGGGCAAGACCGCGCCCGGCCCCGGCCTCCATTTGCCTTTTCTGGCGGCAATCGCCCCGTAAACTTCCGCCAAATTGCGCGCTGGGCGAAAACATCGACAAGAAATTTCGTTGCCATATCTGCATCTTGAGCCTGCGCGCCACATCCGGTGCCGAGGCCGGCGCCGGGGAGGAAGGCCGTGCCCAGACCCGGCGAATTGGCACTGGTGTGGCGGCGCGGATGTGCAAAGATCGCACCGGCAACATTGGAGGACCTGAGCTCATGGCCGATGCTGGAATGTTGCGCTTTCATGTGCCCGAGCCCGAGGTGCGGCCCGGCGGCACACCCGACTTCTCGAATGTGACCATCCCGAAGGCCGGCTCGGTGCCGCGTCCGGAGATCGACGTCGATCCGCGCACCATCCGTGACATGGCGTTCTCCATCATCCGCGTGCTGAACCGAGCCGGCGAAGCCGTCGGGCCGTGGGCGGGGCTGCTCAGCGACCAGGAACTGCTCGAAGGCCTGCGCCATATGATGACGCTTCGGACCTTCGACGCGCGCATGCAGATGGCGCAGCGCCAGGGCAAGACCTCCTTCTACATGCAGCATCTCGGCGAAGAGGCCGTGAGCTGCGCTTTCCGCAAGGCGCTTCAGCCGGGGGACATGAACTTCCCGACTTATCGACAGGCAGGTTTGCTGATCGCCGACGGGTATCCGATGGTCTCGATGATGAACCAGATCTATTCCAACGAGGCCGATCCGCTGAAGGGCCGCCAGCTGCCGGTCATGTATTCCTCGAAGGAGCACGGCTTCTTCTCGATCTCGGGCAATCTGGCGACGCAATATATCCAGGCGGTCGGCTGGGCGATGGCCTCGGCGATCTCCAATGACTCACGCATTGCCGCCGCCTGGATCGGCGACGGCTCGACGGCGGAGTCCGATTTTCATGCGGCGCTGGTCTTCGCCTCGACCTACAAGGCTCCTGTCGTGCTCAACGTCGTCAACAACCAGTGGGCAATCTCGACCTTCCAGGGCATCGCGCGCGGCGGCTCCGGCACGTTTGCCGCGCGCGGGCTCGGCTTCGGCATTCCTTCGCTGCGCGTCGACGGCAACGACTATCTCGCCGTCCATGCGGTGGCAAAATGGGCGGTCGAGCGGGCGCGCCGAAATCTCGGGCCGACACTGGTCGAATACGTCACCTACCGCGTCGGCGCGCATTCGACGTCTGACGATCCGTCGGCCTACCGGCCAAAGGCCGAATCCGACGCCTGGCCGCTCGGCGATCCGGTGATCCGGCTGAAGAACCACCTGATCCATAACGGCGTCTGGTCCGAGGATCGCCACACCCAGGCAGAAGCCGAGATCCTCGAAACGGTGATCGCGGCGCAGAAGGAGGCCGAGAGCCACGGCACGCTGCATGCCGGCGGCAAGCCGTCGACGCGCGACATGTTCGAGGGCGTCTATGCCGAGATGCCGCCGCATCTCAGGCGCCAGCGCCAGCAGGCGGGGGTCTGACCATGCCCAGAAAGACCATGATCGAGGCGATCCGCGATGCGCTCGACGTTTCGATGGGGCGCGACAGCCAAGTCATCGTCTATGGCGAGGATGTCGGTTTCTTCGGCGGCGTCTTCCGCGCCACGCAAGGCCTGCAGGCCAAATACGGCAAGAGCCGCTGCTTCGACGCGCCAATCAGCGAATCCGGCATTGTCGGCTCGGCCATCGGCATGGCAGCTTATGGGCTGCGGCCATGCGTCGAGGTGCAATTTGCCGACTATGTTTATCCAGCTTACGATCAGATCGTGTCGGAGGCGGCGCGGCTGCGTTACCGTTCGAACGGCGACTTCACCTGCCCGATCGTGGTGCGCATGCCGACCGGCGGCGGCATCTTCGGCGGCCAGACACACAGCCAGAGCCCGGAAGCGCTGTTCACCCATGTCTCCGGCCTGAAGGTGATCGTGCCCTCCAATCCGCACGACGCGAAGGGGTTGCTGATCGCGGCGATCGAGGATCCGGACCCGGTGATCTTCCTCGAGCCGAAGCGGCTTTACAACGGCCCGTTCGACGGCCATCACGACAAGCCGGTGACGCCATGGTCGAAGCATGAGCTCGGCGAGGTCGCCGACGGCCATTACACGATCGCGCTCGGCAAGGCGGCGATCCGCCGGTCTGGATCGGCGGTCACGGTGCTCGCCTACGGCACGATGGTCTATGTCGCGCAGGCCGCGGCCGAGGAGACCGGCATCGATGCCGAGGTGCTCGATCTCAGGACGCTGCTGCCGCTCGACCTCGACACAATCGTGAATTCGGTGAAGAAGACCGGACGCTGCGTCGTCGTGCACGAGGCGACGCTGACTTCCGGCTTCGGCGCCGAGCTGGTCTCGCTGGTGCAGGAGAACTGCTTCTACCATTTGGAAGCGCCCGTCGCGCGGGTCGCCGGGTGGGACACGCCTTATCCGCATGCCCAGGAATGGGACTATTTCCCAGGCCCTGCTCGGGTCGGCCGCGCCCTGATCGAGACACTGGAAGCGTGAGGGGAAAACCTGAGATGGGCGAACACGTCATCAAGCTTCCCGATGTCGGCGAAGGCGTCGCCGAGGCCGAGCTTGTCGAGTGGCATGTCAAGGTCGGCGACCTCGTGCGCGAGGACGCGGTTCTCGCCGCCGTCATGACCGACAAGGCAACGGTCGAGATCCCGTCGCCGGTCGACGGCGAGATCCTGTGGCTCGGCGCCGAGATCGGCGACACGGTGGCGATCGGCTCGCCGATCGTGCGGCTGAAGGTGGCCGGCGAAGGCAATGTGAAGGCCGCCGCCGAGGCGGCCTCCGAGGTGAAAGCGCCGGCCGCACCGGCCGAGGCAAAACCGGCGCCGGCGCCGGCCGCACCGAAAGTGGCGCCGAAGCCAGCCGATCCGCCGGCCAAGGTTTCGCCGGCCGCCGCGCCGAAGGCCGCGCGCCCTGCCTCCAGCTCCGGCGCGCCGCGCGCGGAGGGCGAGAAGCCGCTGGCCTCGCCGGCCGTCCGCCTGCGCGCGAAGGAAGCCGGCGTCGATCTGCGCCAGGTTCCGGGCAGCGGTCCGGCCGGGCGGATCACCCATGAAGACATCGATGCATTCGTGGCACGCGGCCCGCAGGTCGCCCGAGCCACCGGACTTGCCCGGAAGGACGGTGTCGAGGACATCAAGGTCGTTGGGCTCAGGCGCAAGATCGCCGAGAAAATGGCGCTCGCCAAATCGCGCATCGCGCACATCACTTATGTCGAGGAGATCGACGTCACGGCATTGGAGGAATTGCGCGCGACGCTGAACAAGGAAAAGCGGGCGGATCGCCCCAAGCTGACGCTGCTGCCCTTCCTGATGCGGGCGATGGTCAAGGCGATCGCCGAGCAGCCCAACCTCAACGCGCTGTTCGACGACGAGGCCGGCGTTATCCATCAGCATGAAGGCATCCATATCGGCATCGCCGCGCAGACGCCCAACGGCCTCGTGGTGCCGGTCGTGAAACATGCCGAAGCGCGAGATCTCTGGGATAGTGCCGCGGAAGTCAACCGGCTTGCCGATGCGGCCAAGGCGGGCACGGCGAGCCGCGAGGAGCTGTCCGGCTCGACCATCACCATCACCTCGCTCGGCGCCACGGGCGGCGTGGCGACCACGCCGGTCATCAACTATCCGGAAGTGGCGATCGTCGGCGTCAACAAGATGATGGTGCGGCCGGTCTGGGACGGCACGCAGTTCATTCCGCGCAAGATGATGAACCTGTCGTCCAGCTTCGATCATCGCGTCATCGACGGCTGGGATGCCGCGGTTTTCGTCCAGCGCATCAAGGCGCTGCTGGAAACGCCGGCGCTGATTTTCGTGGATTGAAGGGATGGAGAGAGACCTTGCCCCCGTGCCTTCGTCATCCTCGGGCTTGACCCGAGGATCCATGCCGTGCCCGGCGGCAAAGGGTGAAGCGGCGCAGAATTCTGCACCGTCACAACGCTCGAACGTCACGGCATGGATTCCAGGGTCTACGCGCGTCGCTTTGCTCCTTGCTTCGCCCTGGAATCACGAAGTTCGGACGACATCCGCTAACCACCGTCGTTTCCGCCTGGGCTCTGGATATTCGCCGTCGTGCGCCCGCTTGGCAAAATCCCCGTGCCTTGCAACGAGGACCCAATGAAAGAAATCTCCTGCAAGCTGCTCGTGATCGGCGCCGGCCCAGGCGGTTATGTCTGCGCCATCCGCGCCGGCCAACTCGGCGTCGATACGGTGATCGTCGAAACCGGCAAGCCGGGTGGCACCTGCCTCAATGTCGGCTGCATCCCGTCCAAGGCACTGATTCATGCGGCGGAGGAGTTCGAGAAGGTCGCGCATTTGGCCGGCGGCAAGGATCCGCTGGGCATCAAGGTCGCCGCGCCGACGCTCGCTGGCCCAGACCGTCGCCTGGAAGGACGGCATCGTTAGCCGGCTTAACAGTGGCGTGGCCGGATTGCTGAAAAAGGCCAAGGTCAAAACCGTGCAAGGCTGGGCGACGTTCCGGGACGGCAAGACCGTCGAGGTCGAGACCGAGATCGGGACGCAAGTCATCCGTGCCGAAACGGTGGTGATCGCTACCGGCTCTGCGCCGGTGGAGCTGCCGTTCCTGCCTTTCGGCGGTCCGGTGATCTCGTCGACCGAAGCGCTGGCGCTCGCCGAAGTGCCGAAGAAGCTCGCGGTCGTCGGCGGCGGCTATATCGGGCTCGAGCTCGGCATGGCTTTCGCCAGGATGGGTGCCAAGGTCGCGATAGTCGAAGCTTTGCCGCGCGTGCTGGCGCAATATGATGCCGAGCTCACGAGGCCAGTGCTGAAGCGGCTCGGCGAGCTCGGCGTCGAGGTGATGACAGGAGCGAAGGCGAAGGGATTGTCGACCAAGGGTGACGCGCTGCTGGTCGAGACTGTCGACGGCAAGAGTACCAAGATCGCTGCCGACAAGATCCTGGTCACGGTCGGCCGTAAGCCGCTCACCGAAGGTTGGGGGCTGGAGCAGATCGACCTCGACAGGGCTGGAAAGTTCATCCGCATCGACGACCAGTGCCGCACCTCGATGCGCGGCATTTATGCCATCGGCGACGTCACCGGCGAGCCGATGCTGGCGCATCGGGCGATGGCGCAGGGCGAGATGGTGGCCGAGATCGTCGCCGGCCACAAAAGAAGCTGGGACAAGCGCGCCATTCCCGCGATCTGCTTCACCGATCCGGAGCTGGTCACCGCCGGCCTGTCACCGGAAGACGCGAAGGCGCTCGCCGGCGAGATCAAGATCGGCCAGTTTCCCTTCGCGGCCAACGGCAGGGCGATGACGAAACAGGGCGAGGACGGTTTCGTGCGGGTCGTGGCCCGCGCGGATAATCACCTGGTGCTGGGTATCCAGGCGGTCGGGCAAGGCGTGTCGGAACTGGCGACAGCGTTCGGGCTGGCGCTGGAGATGGGCACGCGGCTGGAGGATATCGCAGGGACCATCCATGCGCATCCGACGCAAGGCGAGGGTTTTCAGGAAGCGGCGCTGAAGGCGCTGGGCCACGCGCTGCATGTATAAGCTCCCCTTTTCCTCTCCCTCCGGAGGGGGGAGAGGAAAAGCGCCCCTCGCGAGGAGGTTAGCGCTTCACGCGTGGCGACCCCCTCTGTCGCCTTTGGCGACATCTCCCTCAAGGGGGGAGATTAGCCAGCTCAGCTCGCCAGCCGGCTCACCATCTCGTGCTGGGCGTAGGCGCGGCCGAAGCGGTTGGCGAGGAAGGTGTCGAGCGCGATGTCTTCCTGGCGGATAAAACCCTTCGCCGGGAGCGAGCCGTTGGACAGCATGTCGAGCACGGCGCAGATGCCCGAAGCCGTGGTGATCTGGATGGCGCTGCGCACGATGTTGCCGACACGCTGCGAATAGATCTTGTTGGCATAGGTTTCCTGCAGCAGGCGGCCGTTGCGGCGACCCGAGACGGTGACGAAGACGATGACCACGTCCTGCAGCGTCGCCGGCAGGGCGCTTTCGAAAATGTCCTTCAGCACGTCGCGGCGGTGGCGCAAGCCGAGATCGTTGAGCAGCGCCTTCATGATCGCGGCGTGGCCGGGATAGCGGATGGTGCGGTAGTTCAGTGTGCGCACCTTGCCTTTGAGCGTCTCGGCCAGAGTGCCGAGGCCGCCGGAGGTGTTGAAGGCCTCGTAGGTAACGCCGTCGAGCGAGAATTCCTCGCGCTCCTCCAGCGGCGGCACTTCGATCAGCTCACCCTCGACGATCGCCTCGCATGGCTCGCAATATTCGTTGATGACGCCGTCCGTGCTCCAGGTGAGATTGTAGTTCAGCGCGTTGGACGGATATTGCGGCAGCGCGCCGACGCGCATGCGCACGCTTTCCAGCGTGTCGAAGCGGCTGGCGAGGTCGTTGGCGACGATCGAGATGAAGCCCGGCGCCAGGCCGCATTGCGGGATGAAGGCGTTTTTCGCCCCGCGCGCCAGTTCCTTGACCCGGCGGGTCGAGACGACATCCTCGGTCAGGTCGAGATAATGCACGCCGGTGGCGGCGGCGGCCTCGGCGATGCGTGCGGTGAGGTGGAAGGGCGCGGCGCTCAGCACGGCGAATTTGCCGACAAGGATCTTCTCCAGTTTGCCGGCGGCGGCGATGTCGAGCTCCTGCGTCGCGATGCCGGCCGGCAGCTCGGCGGCGGCAAGCTGGGCGGCCGAGCGGTCGACGAGCGTGACGCGATAGTCACCGGTGGCGCTCAGCATTTCGGCAATGGTCGAGCCGATCTTGCCGGCCCCCACGACAACGATGTTCTTCATGATCAATTCCCCTGCCAATTTCCAAGTTGGGCCAATTCGATTTGGCGGGAATCCTCGCAGCTTGCCTGTCGAAAGGAAGCGTGGAATCTGGCAATATGAAGCTGGATTTAAAGCAATCCGCCGAAGGATTTCGTCGAAATGATCACAGCAGCGGAACAAGCCCTGCTTACCCTCCTGCGCGCCAACGCCCGCGCCTCGACCGCCGAGCTCGCGCGCCAGCTCGGCGTGTCGCGCACCACGGTGCAGAGCCGCATCGAGCGGCTGGAACAGCGCGGCATCATCACGGGCTATGGGGTCAGGCTGTCGCCCGATTACGAGCATGGGCTGGTCAAGGCGCATGTGCTGCTTACCGTCACGCCGAAGCTCGCCGACAAGGTGGTGCGCAGCCTGGAGGCGATGCCACCGGTCAGGACAGTGCATTCGGTGAGCGGCAATTTCGACATGATCGTCATCGTCGACGCGCCGTCGATCCGCGACCTCGACGCGCTGCTCGACCGGATCGGGGCGATGGACGGCGTGGAGCGGACGTCGTCGTCCATTATCTTGTCGACGCGGGTGGATCGGTGATTAGCCGATCTCCCCCTTGCGGGGGAGATGGCCGGCAGGCCAGAGGGGGGTGTGACGGAACGCTACCTTGGCCAGGTCGTCACACTGCCTCAGCTGGTAGCTGGTTGGAGAGGTTGGCGGGACAGCACCCCCCTCTGCCTTGCCAGGCATCTCCCCCGCAAGGGGGGAGATTGGCCGTCACGGCGGGTTTCGCCAATCTTCAGCGTAGCCCTAAGCCCTCCTCGTGTCCGCCCCCTCGTTCAGCCACGCCACATCCTCCGGCGTCAGCTTGATATCCAGCGCCTTGAGGCTGTCCTCCAGCTCGTCCAGCGTGCGCGGGCCGATCAGCGGCACCGACGGGAAGGGCTGTGCCAGCACGTAGGCCAGCGCGACATGGATCGGGCTCCTGCCGAGCTTGCGCGCCAGTTCGATGGCGCGGTCGCGCCGGCCGAAATTCCTTTCCGAATACCAGACCCGCACCAGCTCCTCATTGTCGGTCCGGTCGCGGCCGGCGCGGTCGGTGAAGAAGCCGCGGCCCTGGCTCGACCAGGCGAAGTTCGGCATCTGCCGCGCCGCCAGCCAGGCTTTCCATGCGTCCGTGGATGAGGTGATACAGCCCGGCCAGATCGGCTCCAGCATTTCGGCCAGCGAGAAATTGTTGGAGAGCGCGCCGGGCTTCTGCCTGCTGTTCTTTTCGGCATAGGCGATCGCTTCGTCCATGCGCTCCATCGTCCAGTTGGAGCCGCCGAACAGGCCGCGGATGCGGCCGGCCTTGGCCTCCGCGTCCATCGCGTCGACGAATTCGCCGACCGGCACGTCCGGATTGTCGCGGTGCATGAAATAGATGTCGACATGGTCGGTCTGCAGCCGGTCGAGCGACTGCGCCAGCTGTTTAGCGATGACATCGGGATAGCAAAGCGGCGAATGCGCGCCCTTGGCGATGATGACCGATTGCTCGCGCACGCCGCGATTTGTGAGCCATTGCCCGAGCAGCGTCTCGGTGTAGCCGCCGCCATAGACATAGCCGGTGTCGAACAGATTGCCGCCGGCCTCGAAATAGGCGTCGAGCAAGATCGAGCCGGAGGAGAAGGTTCGGAAATCTTCGAAGCCGAGCGCCAGAAGCGAAACCAGTTTCGGCAGGCCGGGAATGGCGCGCTTGGCAATGGTCTTGCCATCGGCACGCAGCTGCCGGCCGGAGAGTGTGTTGATCCGCTTAGCCGGCTTTTCGATCTCGTATTCGAGCCCGACGGCGGCGCGCCACTTGTCGAGGACGCGCAACGTGCCGAGGCTGTCGGCCCAGGACATGCCCGGCCATGCGAATTCCTGCCTGCCTGTCTGGATTGCTTCCCCCGCGGCATCGATCTCGAAGGAATAGAGGTGACGCGTCTCGTTAAGGTTGATCAACTCGCGAGCCGCCCCGGACCGGATCACTTCCATCCGGCCCGGTCCGACATCGCGGTTGCCACCGGCGAACCAGAAATCGGGTACCTCGATCCGGCCATTGCTGCCGAAAATGCGCAGCACATTGTCCTGGTCGAGCGAAATGCTGCAGGAGATCTCGGCGACGATGCCGCCGGGGAAATGCAGCAAGGCGGAAGTCCATTCGTCGACGCCGGACTGGCCGAGATGGGCCGCTCCCACGATCTTGTCGGGCTCGGCAAAAGGCAGGCCGGTCGCGGCGCCCGCGATCAGCCGCGCCATCGACACGGGATAGCCGCCGACATCGAGGATGCCGCCGCCGGCGAGGTCGTTGGCGTAGAGCCGGTGCTCGGGCATGAGGCCCGGCATGGCGAAGCCGAAGCTGGACTTGATCATGCGGACCTCGCCGATCGCGCCGGATTTGATCAGCTCGACCAGCTGCCGGGTCTGCGGATGCAGCCGATACATGAAGGCTTCGCCGAGGAACGTACCGGCCTTGCGGGCCGCATGCATCATGGCGTCCGCCTCGAAGGCGGTGAGCGCCAGCGGCTTCTCGCATAAGACATGCTTGCCGGCCTCGGCAGCCTTGATCGCCCACTCGGCGTGGCCGGGATGCGGGATCGAAATGTAGACGGCATCGACGTCCCTGTCGGCAAGCAGCGCGTCATAGCCGTCGAGGATGCGGGCGCCCGGAAAAGTCTCTGCCAGGTGCGGCTTGGCGGGGTTGCGGGCGCCGAGCGCCTCAAGCGTGCCGGTGCGCGACTGCGCCACGCCGCCGGCAAACGACTTGGCGATGCTGCCGGGCCCGAGGATGCCCCAGCGGATGTTTGCAGATGTCATGTCGAATTCTCCATGGGTCGCCGCCACGGCTTGGGAATCGGGCGGAAAAGAAAGTCAGCGAATCCTCGCACCTGATTTGTCGAAGAGCAGCGAACGCTCGGCCTTGATCGAAACCGTGAAATGATCGCCGCCGGCGCGCTGGCGCGAGGCCTCGCGCTCGACGATTAGCTCCTCAGGCCCGGCGTTGGCATAGACGTAGCTCACGGAGCCCAGATGCTCGGTGACATCGGCTTTGATCGGGATGTCGCAATCGCCCTCGCCGGCCTCGAAGAAATGCTCCGGCCTGACGCCGAGCACGATTTCGGCGCCGATGGCGGGAAAGGCGTCGCGGAGCGGTTTGCGCAATCTGGCGCCGCCATGGTTGACGAGTTCGATGATTATGGCGCTGTTCGACGTCTCGACGACCTTGGCCCCGATGAAATTCATCTTGGGCGAGCCGATGAAGCCGGCTACGAAACGATTGGCCGGGTCGTCATAGAGGTCGAGCGGCGCGCCGATCTGCTCGACATTGCCGGCCTTCAGCACCACGATCCGGTCTGCCAGCGTCATCGCCTCGGTCTGGTCGTGCGTCACATAGATCATGGTGACGCCCAACTCCTTGTGCAGGCGCGAGATCTCGACCCGCATCTGGACCCTGAGCTCGGCGTCGAGATTGGACAGCGGTTCGTCGAGGAGAAAGACCTGCGGTTCGCGCACGATGGCGCGGCCGATAGCGACGCGCTGGCGCTGGCCGCCGGACAATTGTTTCGGCCTGCGCTGCATCAATTCGTCGATGCACAGGATCTCGGCGGCGCGCTTCACCCGGCGCTCGGTATCGGCCTTCGGATTGCCATTCATCCGGAGACCGAAGGAGAGGTTCTGCTCCACCGTCATATGCGGGTAGAGCGCATAGGACTGGAACACCATGGCGATGCCGCGGTCGGCCGCCTCGACATCGTTCATCACCTTGCCGCCGATGGCGATCTTACCGCCGCTGATGTCCTCCAGCCCGGCGATCATCCGGAGCAGCGTGGATTTGCCGCAGCCGGACGGGCCGACGAAGACGACGAACTCGCCGTCGGCGATGTCGATATTGGCACCGTGGACGATCTCGAACACACCGAAGCGCTTGACCACATTGGTGAGAGTGACGGCGGCCATCGCGCCCCTTTCTACTTGACCGCGCCGGCGGCGATGCCGGCGATGAAATGGCGCTGCAACAGCACGAAGACGATGAGCATCGGCACGGTCAGCATCACGGCGCCGGCCATGATGCCGCCCCAGGAAACCTTGGTGAGGCCGATCAAAGTGCCGAGCGCCACCGGCGCCGTCATCGCGCCGGGCTGGCTGTTGATCAAAAGCGGCCAGAGATAGTTGTTCCACGAGGCGAGGAAGAGGATGATCGCCAGGGCCGCCAGCATCGGCCGGGCCAGCGGCAGCGCCACGAACAGGAAGATGCGCCATTCCTTCACGCCTTCGACGCGCGCCGCGTCGAACAGCTCTGCCGGCATCATCGAGAAGGCTTGACGCATGAACAGCACGCCGAGCGAATTGAACAGCGGCGGCACGATCAGCGCGATCCAGGTGTTGGCGAGCTGGAAATCGCGCGCCACCATGATGAATTGCGGGATGAGCACCACCGCATAGGGAAGCGTGATGGTGCCGAAGATGATCGCGACGACCGCGCCCTTGCCGTGGAATTCATAGCGCGCCAGCGCCCAGCCGGCCATCGAGGTGAGCAGCACCGAAAGGATCGTATAGGTCACCGCGACCGAGACCGAGATGCCGATGGCGCCAATGAAATTGGTGTCGCGCTGCAGGTTGGCGACATTGTCGAGGAAATTGTCGTGCGGCAGTAGCTCGATGCCGGGGCTGAATATGCCGTTGTCCGGCATGGTGGAAAACACCACCATCATCCACAGCGGAAACAGCCAGACCAGCGCCAGCGGCGTCAGGAAGAGATGCAGCGCGATGCTGCGGCCGAGCCGTCTTTGCAAGCGCGAGGTCATTTCGGCTCCCCCGTCATTTCGGCTCTCTTGTCAGCCAGAGCTGCACCAGCGTGATGGCGATGGCGAGGCCCGCCGTGGTGTAGGCGACGGCCGATGCGTAGCCGAAATTGAGCGACCGGAAACCCTGGCGATAGAGCAGCAGCCCAAGCGTCTCCGTGCCGCCGCCGGGGCCGCCGCGCTCGGTGATCAGGAACGGCTCGGTGAAAAGCTGCATGGTGCCGATGATCGACAGCACGGCGCAAAAGACGATGACCGGCTTCAACAGCGGCAAGGTGATATGGAAGAACTGCTTCAGCTTGCTGACGCGGTCGAGCGTCGCCGCTTCGTAGACGTCCTCGGGGATCGATTGCAGGCCGGCCAGGATGATGATGGCGTTGTAGCCGGCCCAGCGCCAGGTGACCGCGATCATGATCAGCGCCATGGCTGGCGTGACGTTGGAGAACCAGTCGATCTTGGCGAGGCCGACGCTCTCCAGGAGCTTGTTCACGATGCCGAAATCGAGGCTGAACATCAGCCGGAACACGGCCGAATAGGCGACCTCGCCAACCACGACCGGAGCGAAGAAGGCGAAGCGGTAGAGGCCGCGCGCCTTCAATAGCGGCGAGTTCAGAAGCACCGCCATGACGATCGCCAGCGAGATCATCACCGGCACCTGGATGACCAGGATCAAGAGCGTGTTCTTCAACGCGTTGTAGAAGGCAGGGTCGCCGATCAGGCGGCCCCAGTTGAAGGCCGGCGCGAAACGCCAAGGCACGGTGCGCGTCGCCTGGAAGGAGATCAGGAACGAGGAGATGATCGGCCAGATCCAGAAGATGGCGAAGATCAAAAGGTAGGGCGTGAGGAAGCGGTACGCGGTGGCGTTCTGCGTGCGCATTCGGCTTCCTCCTTTCCTCTATCTTTCCCTTCTCCCACAAGGGGAGAAGGGAAAGCGGCGCTACTTCACCGGCAGGCCCGTCGCGGCGGCGATCTGCTTGGCGGCGTCGTCGAGCGCGGCTTTGGCGTCGGGATAGCCGTTGGCCAGATATTTGGTCTGCACGGCGCGGACGATGATCTCGGCATCGCTCTGGAATTGAGTGCCGCGGCTCGGCACCACCTTGGGCAGCGTGGCGAGGATATCCTTCCACACCGCCTGGCCGCCCCAATAGGGCTGGCCCTGCGCGACATATGGATCGTCGAGCGCCGAGACCAGCGACGGCACCAGGCCGAAATCCTTCAGCATGGTGATCTGGCCCTCTTTCGTCTCCAGCGTGTATTTCAGGTAGGCGTAGGCCGCTTCCTTGTTCTTCGAGGCCGAAGTGATGGCCAAGGAGGAGCCGCCGAGATTGGCGGCGCGCGGGCCGTCGGCGGTCAGGCTCGGCATCAGATAGACGCCCCATTTGCCGCTTTCCTTCGGCGATTCGGTGCGGATCGTGCCTTCATACCAGCCGCCATAGACCTGGCTGGCGACGGTGCCGGCGGTGTTGTTGGTGATCTTGGTCGACCAGTCGGCCGAAGAGACGATACCGGCGTCCTTCATCTCCTTGACCTTCGTCATGGCGTCGACGCATTTCGGCTCGGCCACGGTGATCGACAGGCCGTCCTCGGCGAAATAGGCGCAGCCCTGCTCGTTGGAGATCATGCGGAAAAATTCGGTGTCGCCGTTGAAGTCGGCGTTGGTCATCGAGACGCCGGGATTGGCGGCCTGGATCTTCTTGCCGGCGGCGATGAAATCGTCCCAGGTCTTGATCGAAGCCGGATCGACGCCGGCCTTCTCGTAGAAGTCGCGGCGATAGAAGACAGCGACCGGGCCGGAATCCCAGGGCATCGCATAGGCCTTGTCGCCGACCTCAAGCTCGGTGCGCTTGAAATCGGGGAATTTCTTCTGGTCGTCGGCGGTGTAGCCCAGCGTGTGCAGGTCGACGAAGCAGTCCGGGAACTGGCTCCAGTAGTTTTCCGCCTCGCCATTCTCGATCGAGACGATGTCGGGCAGGCCGACGCCACCGGCGGCGCAGCCGGCGATCGACTTGTCGTAGGTCGGCTGGTTGCCGAGGTCTTGGACCGTGACCTTGATGTCGGGGTACTTCTTGTTGAAGCCCTCGACCGTCGACTTCAGCGACGAGGCGGCGATGTTCCAGCTCCAGATCGTGAGTTCGCCGGATTGCGCCAAAGCGGGGCCGGAACCAAGGGCAAGCGCGAGCGCGGCGCAGGTCAGTGTGATGCGCATTGAAATCCTCCCATTTCATTTGCTCTCTCACCGTGAGCCTGGCTAGATTATGCGGCGCGGAAGGCTTGTCCTCGTCAGAGGGAATAAGAAGTTGGCGGAAAGTAAGATGCCAGAGCGTCCGTTCTACCAGCCTGGCGCGAGCAGCGTCGAAGGCCTGCCTCTCATGCTGCAGATGTTCCACAACCACCCGCTGGTTATGCTGAAGCCGCATTGGCACGCGCAGGTGGAAGTGAACTTCGTCGTCCAGGGCTCGGTACATTACCGCATGGCCGAGCACGAGATTTCGCTGTCGGCCGGCGAGATGTGCCTGTTCTGGGGCGGGCTGCCGCACCAGATGGACGATCTGACCGACGACGCCATCTATGCCGGCGCGCATCTGCCGCTGGTGCATTTCTTCAGGCTGCATCTGCCGGCCGATGTCAGGCACCGGCTGATGACCGGCGCGACGCTGGTGACGAATGCCACCGATCAATCCGACAACGACAATTTCAAGCGCTGGAACGACTATGCGCGCTCGGGCGATGCGGCGAGGGCCGAACATGCCGTCAACGAGCTGCTGCTTCGGCTCGAACGGGTACGTTTCGAGCCCTACCGGCTGGTTCCGGTAACCGCCGCCGGACATGGGGCGGGCAGCCCCTTCGACCAGCAGTCCTCGCGCAATGTCGGACGCATGTGCGATTTCATCGCCGAGAATTTTCTCTACGATATCGACTGCGTGAACATCGCTTCCGCCGCCGACATCCATCCCAAATACGCCATGAGCCTGTTCAAGAAGTCGACCGGCATGACGCTCAACGAATATGTCAACCTGCTGCGCCTGAGCTACGCGCAGGCGTTGTTGATGCACGAGGACGCCAATGTGCTGAGGGTCGCCATGGATTCGGGCTTCGGCTCGCTCAGCGCTTTCAACAAATCCTTTCGCAAGCTCGCCGGCATGTCGCCGTCGGACTTCCGCCGGGCGGGCAGCAAATAGCCAGTCCTCGGGAGCGATCGGCTGCCATGTCCGGTGAGGAGAAACCCGAGGTTACCGATTTGTAAGACCCCGGCAAACAGCCAGTATGAATGACGAGGCAAAGTCTCCTTCGAACAGCCGCGGCTAATGTTCCACCCGTGCCGCAAGCCTGTCGCGCTCTGAAGGAGACGTTCACAGATGTTGCGTTCCGGCGCCCGCCTCCGCCCGGTCACATGTGCCCGGACATATGCACCTGCATGTTCGAGTGCCGCTCCGTCATCGACCGCGAGCGTGCTTGTGGTCCGGTAGCGTCCGATGCAAGCCGTTCAATCGTGGGTAAGCAGCGTCGCCGGGAACCCACCCGCGAAGCCGTCGGACTATTCCTGGACATCACCTGCCCGCCAGGCGCTGCTGGTGATCGCGGCGCTCCTGGCGCTGCGACTGGGACTGGCCGCAGTCATTCCCCTTTCGATAGACGAGGCCTACGCGGTGGTGGTGTCGCGCAGCCATTCGCTGTCCTACTTCGATCATCCTCCGCTCGGCTTCGCCCTTGCCAGGTTGATGGCGGATCTCACGGGTTGCGAATGCCGTTTCGCTGTCAGGCTCCCTTATGTACTGCTCGGCTCGCTTTCGGCACTTCTGCTTTTTGAGCTCACCCGACTGGCATATGGCGCCGCGGCCGCGTTCTGGGCTGTCGCCTGCTATAGCGTGGCGCCATTCTTCCTGATTTCGGCCGGGCACTTCGTCGTTCCTGACGGACCGCTCGATTTCTTCTTGCTGGCCAGCGCCTGGCTGGTGGCGCCGATGCTTATCGGGGGCGAAACGCGGCACGGCCTGCCGCGGTGGATCGCGGCCGGCGTGGCGCTCGGTCTGGCCCTGATGTCGAAATATCAGGCTGGCCTGTTCGCGATTTCCGCCTTGATGATACTTGCCGTGACGAAGTCCGGCCGCGCCCAACTTCGCACGCCAGGGCCCTGGCTTGCGGCGGTCATCGCGGCGGTTGGCCTTATACCGGTCCTGCTGTGGAACATGCGCCACGGCTGGGTATCACTGGCGTTCCAGTCCGGCCGAGGCCTGGCGACAGGTGGCCACCTCCTGCATCCGTCAAATTTCGGGCTGACCATGCTTGGCCAGGTAGCTTATCTCTGGCCAACGATCTGGCTGGTCGCGATGGCTTGCCTATGGCGGGCGGCTCGGCCTGGTGCGGCGCCGACCGATCGTTTCTTCCTGCTGATCGCGGCCCCTCCGGTGGTCTTCTTCGACGCGATTGCGCTTTTCAGCGCGCATTCGCTTCCGCACTGGTCGATGAGCGGGTTCCTTTTCGCGTTTCCGCTCATCGGCCAATGGTGTCATGATTTCTCGAGGCGCCATGCCGGCTGGCTCAGCACATCCTTCGCGGTCCCGGCCGTCACGGTTCCATTGCTGGCGATCGGATTCGCCGTCCAAGCCAGGACCGGCGCCTTCACCCGGCCCTTCTTCGACCGGGCGCCGAAATTCGACATCAACTGGCAGATCGTCGACTGGTCAGTCCTGACCGAGAGCGCCGAAACCAGCCAGGCAAGGGCAGGCGACAGCTTCGTGGTGGCGTCGAACTGGATGCAGGCAGCGCGCATTGGCGCCGCGATCGGGCGTGCCGTTCCGATCGAGGTGCTGCCGGGCGATCCCCGCCATTTTCAGTTCATGGACGATAATAGGCTGAACAGCCGCAGCGCGGGATACCTTATCGCGGCGCTCGATCCCGCCAACGAGGCAGCCAACGAAAAGGGCTATCGTGACAGCCTCGCTGGACTGTTTGTCGCGACCGGCCCAGCCCGGCACGTCACCCAGCGCGTCGCCGGATTTCCGGTCTTCGACATGCTGATATTGCCTGTTGAACGAGCAGGCATGATGCCCCCGCCGCCTCGGGGCCAGACTCCGATCCCTCCGGGCGGCGCCCGGCCATGAATCAGGCCACGCCCCGGATGCCGCTCGACGCTGATCCGATGCAAGGACATGCCGTTGCCTCACGTGGAAGCGCCGAACTCACCATCGTCGTCCCGACGCTGAACGAGCGCGCCAATATCGGGTTGCTGGTCGCCAGGTTGCGCGAGGCGCTTGCACATATCCAGTGGGAAGTCGTCTTCGTCGATGACGATTCGAAAGACGGAACGATAGCGGCGGTTCGCGATATCGCGGCGATCGATCACCGCGTTCGCGCCATCAGGCGCATTGCTCGCCGCGGCCTTGCCGGTGCTTGCCTGGAGGGCATACTGTCGAGCTCGGCGCCTGTCGTCGCGGTCATGGACGGCGACCTCCAGCATGACGAAACGCGCTTGTCCGCGATGTTCGAAATCGTTCGTGCCGGCGAGGCCGACATGGTAATCGCCAGCCGCTACCAGGATGACGGCAGCGCCGACGGGGCGATGACCAAGCTGCGCACGAACGGCAGCAGGCTTGCGACACGCCTTGCGCAATTGCTCCTGAAGACGCCGATCCGTGATCCGATGAGCGGTTTCTTCATGGCGCGCCGTGAAATCGTCGATGCGGTCGCGCCGCGTTTGTCGCGACAGGGCTTCAAGATCCTGCTGGACATCGTGGCGTCCTCACCGGCCATGCGGATCAAGGAAATTCCCTATGTGTTCGGTCCTCGCCTCCATGGACAGAGCAAACTCGATTCGATGGTCGTGTTCGAATATATCGGCCTGCTGATCGCCAAGGCGTCGGGAGACTTGATCTCGACGCGGTTTCTTGCCTTCGGTCTCGTCGGCTCCGCCGGCGTGTTCGTCCATCTCGCGGCCCTGCATGCCCTTCTGTCAGAGGGCCTGCCATTCACTGCAGCCCAGACGGCAGCAATGTTCACCGCCATGGCCTTCAACTACACGCTCAACAATGCCTTCACCTACCGGGACCTGCGCCGGCGGGGCTGGCGGTTCCTGACGGGCTTCGGCATGTTCGCGGCCCTGTGCAGTTTCGGCGTGGTGGCCGGCGTCGGCGTGTCGAGCCTGCTCTACACGAATCCCTCGCGCTGGTGGATGGCGGGTCTGGCGGCGGCTGCGGTGGGCGCGGCTTGGAACTATGTGACCAATTCCGCCATCACATGGCGACCACGCTGAGACAGCAGGCATCGTGGTGCGTCCCCGGCCGCCGGCTATTGCTCTATCATCCCGCCCTCAGGCAACGGGTGCTCGCACGGCCGGAAAGCTGACGGTCACGCCGAGACCCGGGTCGCAATCCTCAAGCGTTATAGCGGCGCCATGCAGGTCCGCCACCGCCTTGACCAGGCTCAGGCCCAGACCACTGCCCGGCGTCGTGCGGCTCGCATCCAGCCGGTACAGGCGGCGGAATACCTTTTCGCGTTCCTCGGCGGGAATGCCCGGGCCATTGTCGCGGACATGGATGAGGACTTGGCTGCCGTCCCTGGTCACTGAAAGCCCGATCGCGGTGCCCGGCGGGCAATGCCGAAGCGCGTTCTCGACCAGATTGGCGAGCATCTGCATCAGCAGGTCCCGGTCGCCGTGAATATACCATTTCGTACCCGGAACGACACTCGTCGACAGCGACTTGCCGTCATCCTCCGCGACATCGGCATAAACGTCGCCGATGGTCTCGACGATCGGCCCGACGTCGAGATCGACGAAACGGGCCTTGCGGGCACCGGCTTCGATCTGGGCGATGCGGAGAAGCGCGTCAAAGGTGCTGTTGATCTGCTGGCTTTCGGCGCGGGCGTCGGTCAACTCGGCCGAGACATCCTCGCCGGACACCGTCTTATCGGCGGCGGATTCCAGGATCATCTGCAGACGGTTGAGCGGCGTCTTGAGATCATGAGCGATGTTGGCGCTCACTTCGCGCATGCCGTCGACCAAGGCGGACAGGCGCTCGAGCGCCGCATTCACCTGGGCGGAGACGGCGTCGATGTCGTCGCCGCTGCCGATCAGCGGGATGCGCGCGTCGAGCCGGCCATGCGAGACGTCGTCCATGGTGCTGGCGATGCCGTCGAGCCGCCGTTGCACGCGCGAGGCAAGCACCGCGCCGCCGGCTATCGCCAGAACGGTGATGAAGAGCGTGCCCCAGCCGAAGCTCATCAGCACGATCATCTCGAGATCCTCGGTTTCCGAGAGCGAGAAGGCGACGGTCAAATTGTTGTTGCCGACCGTGCCCGAATAGGCGCGATATTCGGTACCTGGCGGCACACCCGGCAAGTCGGCTGCGAACATGGAAAACCCGTCCGGCAGGCCTGAAGCGGTGAAATCCCCGGCGAGGCGCTTGCCGGCGCGATCGGTGAGCGAAAAGATCTGGTCCTTGTCCTGACTGAACTGGGCGTGGTCCTTCACGGCGGTGGTGAGGTCCTCCTTGTCCGTCTCCGAATAGGTCGCGGCGATCAGGGAGTAGGTCTCCTTGATCGATTGATCGAGCTGCCTGGCGAGCGAGGCGCTCATCAACTGATAGACGACCGCACCGGACAGGATAAAGGCAAGCAGGAACAGGAAGGCGAAGGTCAGCGCCAGCCGGAACGGCGTGCTGCGCAGCAGGCTGGAGCGCCTCTCGCTCATGTGACCGCAAGCGCGGTTGGTCGCTCTACAAGTGCGGACGCAAGATCAGGCGGGGACATGCAGGCTGTAGCCGGTGTTGCGCACGGTGTGGATGAGCGGCACATCGAAAGGCCTGTCGACCTTGGCCCGCAGCCGGCTGATATGGGTTTCGACGACGCTGGTCTTGGGGTCGAAGTGAAAATCCCAGACGCGCTCCAGAAGCATGGTGCGGGTGATGACGCGGCCTTCGCCGCGCATCAGCACCTCGAGCAGGCTGAACTCGCGCGGCTGCAGGTCGATCGGCTGGCCCTGCCTGGTCACGCGGCGCTGGATGAGGTCCATTTCCAGGTCGGCGACGCGCAAAGCCGTCTTCTGCTCCTGCGCCGCCGGCCGGCGGCCGAGCGCGTTGATGCGGGCAAGCAGCTCGGAAAAGGCGAAGGGCTTGACGAGATAGTCGTCGCCACCGGCCTCGAGCCCCTCGACGCGGTCGTCCACGCCGCCGATCGAGGTCAGGAAGATGGCCGGCGTATGGATGCCGGCGGCGCGCACCGCCTTGATCATCGACAGCCCGTCGAGGCCGGGAACCATGCGGTCGGCGATGATCACGTCATAAGCGTTGCGGGTCGCGGCGAAGAGGCCGTCATGACCGTCGCGCAAGAGATCGCAGACGTGGCCGGCTTCGGTCAGCCCGCGAACGATGTAGTCGGCGGTTCTCGGATCATCCTCAACAAGCAGAAGTCGCATCGCCCCGTGCTGTCCTTGCCGCCTCAACCCTGCCGGCATGGCGGCGCCGGCCGGGCTCTTCCTGGCTGGTTCTCCAGGACATGATGCCGAAAGCGTGAACCGGCTATCGGACGGCATCATGCCCATCTTGTCGTCTTGGCGCAATTCCGGATGGATTGCTCTAACCATCTGCTTTTACGCATTCGTGGATCGAAGACCGCTACACATTTTTGCGAGACGGGTGGTTCATGGATCGCGCTCAGTCGAGCAGAGCCTGCTCATCTTCGTCGATCAGGCTCTTCAGCGTCATATAAAGAACGATGACCACGATGCAGCCGAGGAAGATCAGGCTGGTGAAAGTGGTACCGAAGCCCATGCCGCCATATTCGACCGGCTGCGCCAGCAGGTCGCCGAAGGAGGCGCCCAACGGCCGGGTCAGGATATAGGCGAGCCAGAAGGCGAGGATGCCGTTCAGCCCGAGGAAAAACCAGGCCAGCGCGACCGCCGCAATGACAGCACCAAATATAAGGCCAGTCGCGAGATAACCCATGTCGAAGCGCTCGGCGACCAGATCGCCGGCGGTCGTGCCGAGCGAAAAGGTGAACAGGATCGCCAGCCAATAGAAGATTTCGCGCCTGGTGGTGAAGATGGTGTGGATCGACAGGGTCTTCTCGCTGACGTACCAGGCGATGAAGATCAGTGCGAGGGCGACCGAGAAGATGATGGTCGTCGTCTCCAGCCGCACGCCGAAATTGTCGACGAGATTGTCGGCGACCAGCGTGCCGACGATGCTGATCAGCACGACCGCCAGCCAGTAGGCCCAGGGCACGTAGCGATTCTGCGCGAATTGCAGGGCGAGCGCGACAATCAGAACCACGGCCATGATGAGCGACGTGCCGGTAAGGCCCAGGCCGAGATTGACGGCGAGATAATCAGCCGCCGTCTCGCCCATGGTCACAGCCATGATCTTGATCAGCCAGAAATCGATGGTGACGTCCGGGACCCGGTTCAATTCGGACCCGTCTTCGATGGCTGTCATGATCATGGCGAAGGCTGTCATCCCGTAAGAGCCGGTCGTCGGCGCTCCGTTCAAGCCGACAACCCGTGGCAGTCAGGCTAGGCAGGCGAATTCACCGCAGCCTGTCCGCGTCCTTACAAATTCGTAAGGTCGGCCAAATACATTGGCCGGGTCTCGTCATCGCCCCGCGGAAGAGCTAGAGAAAATCCGGCGTCCGTCTCGGCGCCGTAGCGGTGAGGAAGAATGGCCTACACGTCCCTCAAATCGGCGCCGAAAGCGTTCGACCAGCACAAGCGCCTGATCGTCGTCCAGGTGGCAGCTGTGCTTGCCGTCATCCTGCTTCTCTTCAGCAGACCGGCGCTGGCCGAAGGATCGAACGGACATGAAGCGCTGGAGACGATCGGCTTTGCGATGGTGCTGACCTGCTTCCTGGGCCGGCTGTGGAGCATCCTTTTCGTCGGCGGCAGGAAGAATGACGAGCTGATCGTGTCCGGCCCGTTCTCGATGACCCAGAACCCGCTCTATTTCTTCTCGACCGTCGGCGCGGTCGGTATCGGGCTGATGTTCGGCTCGGTGCTGGCGGCCGCGATGCTCGGCCTGGCAAGCTTCCTCGTCTTCCGGTTCACCGCGCGTAAGGAGGCCGAGTACCTCGCCGGCAAATTTGGCGCCGTCCATGCCGCCTATGCCCAACGCACGCCCCGCTTCTGGCCGAACCCACTGCTTTACCATGACGAGGAACAGTGGCTGTTCTCGACGCGCGCGCTGCGCAACACGTTCCGCGACGGGCTCTACTTCCTGGCGCTGTTTCCGGTGATCGAGGTGGTCGAGTATGCCCGCCTCAGCGGCCACCTGCCGACGCTTTTCACGGTCTACTAGTTCCCGGCACGGAACGACCGACGACTACGGTTGCCTGGCAGGCGGCATACGTCGGAGATTTGGCCGAAACGCTTGTCAGATCCATTCCGTGACGTCGAGGTGTTTCGGCGGTCCAGAATTCTGCTCCGCTGCGTTCCTCCGCCAAGGTCATGGAATGTCCTCGGGTCTGCGCTCCGCTTCGCGTCGCTCCGCCCGTGAATGACAGGTTGAGAGGCTTCCGCCAAATCTCCAGCGTTTGCGCCGATTTGGCAGAGAACAACCGCCCGTCAGCGCGCCCTGCCGCGCGCGGCGCGGCGGGTGCTCTCCAGGAGGATTGCCAGGCAGCCGCCCAGAAGCAGGAAGCCGCCGACGAGCGGCGGCAGCCCCAGGACCTTGACCGCGGCGGTGACCAGCGCGATCAGGATCAGCGCCAGCAGCGCGAGATTGCCGTCGTCAACGAACATGCCGACGAGTCCCTTGAAGACAAGACGGATCATCGGGCAATTCCTTCGGCGGGCGCGGGATAGGCGCCGCGCAGCCAGCGCACGATGGCAAAGGATGCGGCGGCGATGACGGCGAAGATGGCGAGCAGAGCGAGGTCGGCGCCCGGCCACGCCGCGCCGAGGCCCTCGCTGGTCCAGAACACGCCGAAGCTGGTCAGCATCAGCCCGACGACGAATTTGAGCGAATTCTCGGGCACGCGCGCCAGGGGCCGGTGCACGGCAAGGCCGATCAGCATCACCAGCACGAAGGCCGCCAGCGCGCCAAGGCCGGCATAGAGGGTCTGCTCGTGCGCGGCGCCGACGGCTATGACGATGAAGACCACTTCGACACCCTCGAGCAGCACCGCCTTGAACGACGCGACGGCGGCCAGGTAATCGGCGCGGCGGTCGCCGGCCTGCCGCCGCAACACCTCCGTCTCCTCGGAAAAGGCCTGCTCCTCGTCGTGCATCGCGATCACCCCGACGCTGCGCAGGATCGCCTTTCGCAGCCAGCGCATGCCGAACAGGATCAGGAGCACGCCGACCGCGAATTGCAGGGTGGCGATGGGGACGAGCGCCAGCAGCGGCCCGAAAACGAGCACCAGCGCTGCCAGGAGGGTAAGCGCCAGCGCGGCGCCCGTCAGCGCCGGGCGCCAGCTGCGCGTGACCCCGACGGCCAGGACAATGGTGAATGCTTCGACGACCTCAACGAAGGAGGCCAGGAAAGAGGCCGTTACAGTGGAAAATACGGGTGTCAGACCATGCATGAAGGCTTCGTCCAATGCTGAGGAATCATCGGCTGGCGCGACGATACAGCGCTCCGGCGGCGGCGAGAATGCCAGAGGTGATCGCAGGCCGATCGGCCCGCTGGAACCCATATGTGCCGTGATGTGATCGCGCTCTGACGCGAGAACTGGACCGGACATTTCGAAGAACTCATTGACGGTCTGTATCCGTTCGGTGTCCGTTGTATCGCGGCGCTACCCTGGCTATCTGCTGGTGCAACAAGGAGTTTAAGCGGCCCATCGGCCGCTCCAGCAGGAATGGAGCCATGAAGAAGATCGGATTTCTGTCCTTCGGGCATTGGTCGCCCTCCCCGCAATCGGGCACGCGCTCGGGCGCCGACGCGCTGCTGCAGTCGATCGACCTTGCGGTCGCGGCCGAGGAGCTCGGCGCCGACGGCGCCTATTACCGCGTCCACCATTTCGCCCGCCAGCTCGCCTCGCCGTTTCCGCTGCTTGCCGCGGCGGGCGCCAAGACGAAGCGTATCGAGCTCGGCACCGCCGTCATCGACATGCGCTACGAGAACCCGCTTTACATGGCGGAGGACGCGGGCGCAGCGGACCTCATCGCCGGCGGGCGTTTGCAGCTCGGCATCAGCCGCGGCTCGCCCGAGCAGGTGATCGATGGCTGGCGCTATTTCGGCTACGTGCCGGAAGAGGGCAAGAGCGACGCCGACATGGCGCGCCGGCACTCGGAGATCTTCCTCGACCTGTTGCGCGGCGAAGGCTTCGCCCAGCCCAATCCGCGGCCAATGTTCCCCAACCCGCCCGGCCTGCTCAGGCTCGAACCCTTCTCGGCCGGACTGCGCGACCGCATCTGGTGGGGCGCGGCCACCGACGCCACCGCCATATGGGCCGCCAAGCTCGGCATGAACCTGCAAAGCTCGACGCTGAAATTCGACGAGAGCGGCGAGCCGCTGCATGTTCAGCAGGCCAAGCAGATAAGAGCCTATCGCGCCGCCTGGAAGGAAGCCGGCCATGCCAGGGAGCCCCGCGTCTCGGTCAGCCGCAGCATTTTCGCCCTCGTCAACGACATGGACCGGGCCTATTTCGGCGGCAGCGAGGGCGAGGACCACTTTGGCTATATCGAGCCGGAGAAGCGCGCCGTGTTCGGCCGCACTTATGCCGCCGAGCCGGACAAGCTGGTGGAACAGCTCAGGCAGGACGAGGCGATCGCCGAGGCCGACACGCTGCTGCTCACCGTGCCCAACCAGCTCGGCGTCGACTACAACGCCCATGTTATCGAAGCGATCCTGAAGCATGTCGCCCCGGCGCTGGGGTGGCGGTAGTTATCGGAACGGCGAGCCGCGTGATCTCCTCCTCGGGGGCAGGGCAGTCGCATGGAGCGCTCGCCTTTCCGCCTCGGCTTCGTCGAGCCACCGCTCCCCCGCCTTTGGCGGGGCGAGGGACCTAAAGCTCGCGAAGGTCGCGCTTCGGCGGTTGAGAGGTGGCCCGGCGCGCAGCGCCGGGACGCAGCGGGGCTAGCGCTGCCCATGCGATTGCCCTGTCCGTAGGGATCAGACCTCACTCTATCGCCAACGTCAGCTTCGACGAAGCGCCCTCCTCGCCCACCTTACCGTCGATATTGACATCTGATAAAATAGCAACCTAGTCTGCCGCGTAATCGGTTACGTAACCGATTACGGCTCAATCAAGTGGAGGAGACTAATGAGCAAGATTTCGAACATGCACGGGCTTGGCCCGGTCTCGCGGCGCCAATTCCTGAAGACCAGCGCACTGGCCGCCGGCGCGCTCGCCTTGCCGCTCGGCCCGGCCTTTGCTGCCGACAAGCCGAAGGTCGGCCTGGTGATGAAGTCCCTGGCCAACGAGTTCTTCAAGCAGATGCAGGCCGGCGCGGAGGCGTATGCGGCTAAGAACAAGGACAAGTTCGATTTCGCCGCCGTCGGCATGAAGGACGAGCGCGACTTCGCCGCCCAGGTCGATGCCATCGAGAACTTCATAACCCAGAAATACAACATCATCGTCGTGGCGCCGGCCGATTCGAAGGCCATGGTCACGCCGATCGCCAAGGCGCTGAAGGCCGGCATCAAGGTCATCAACATCGACGTCGCGCTCGACGAGAAAGCCAAGAAGAAGGCCGGCGTGGATCTCGCCTTCTTCGGCCCGGACAACCGCGCCGGTGCCAAGCTTGCCGGCGACGCGCTCGGCAAGGCGCTGGGCAAGGGCGGCAAGGTCGTCATCCTCGAGGGCAATCCTGAGGCCGACAATGCCAAGCAACGCAAGCTCGGTTTTGACGATTCGGTGAAGGAGTACGGGCTGAAGCTGCTCGACTCCAAGACCGCGCATTGGGAGACCGAGGAAGCCAACACGCTGATGACCAACTTCCTCACTCAGCATCCGGATATCCAGGGCGTGATGGCGGCCAACGATTCGATGGCGCTCGGCGTCGTCAAGGCGATCGACGCCGCCGGCAAGTCGGGCAAGATCAAGGTGGTCGGCTTCGACAACATCCCGGCCGTCGGCCCGCTGCTGAAAGAGGGCAAGATGCTCGCCACGGTCGAGCAGTATGGCGCGCAGATGGCGGCCATGGGCATCGATTACGGCCTGCGCGAGCTCGCCGGCGAGAAGTTCTCCGGCTGGGTCAAGACCGACGTCAAGCTGATTACGGCCTGAGGCGAGCAAGGGCGCCGGGACTCCCTCTGGTGCCGTCCTTTCGCTTGTCTCATCATCGCCGCCGGCAAACTGCCGGCGGCGATGGCGGCGCGTTCACGCCGCCTTGCGGCCGAAGAACGCCATTCAGGATTGCTGCATGGACGATGTGATTCTTTCCCTTGAAGGGGTCGGAAAGGTCTTCCCGGGCGTCGTGGCGCTGAGCGACGTCTCGCTGTCGATCGCGCGCGGCGAAACACATATCGTGCTTGGCGAGAACGGCGCCGGCAAGTCGACCCTGATCAAGCTCCTGGCCGGCATCTACGAACCGGACACCGGCACCATCGCCTTCAACGGCGCGGCTTACCAGCCGAAGTCGCCGCACGACGCGCAGCTGAGCGGCATCCGTATCGTGCACCAGGAGCTCAACCTTCTGCCCTATCTCAGCATCGCCGAGAATCTGATGCTGGAAAACCTGCCGCGACGCGCCTTGGGCATCGTCGACCGCAAGGCGCTCAACCGGCGCGCTGTCGCATTGCTGAAAGAGGTGGGCCTCGAGATTGACCCGCGGACGCGGGTCGAGGCGCTCGGCGTGGCGCAGATGCAGCTGGTCGAGATCGCCAAGGCGTTGAGCTACGATTCGAAGCTTCTTGTGCTGGATGAGCCGACGGCGACGCTGACGCCGCCAGAGATCACGCGGCTCTTCGCCATCATCAAGCGGCTCAAGTCAAAAGGCGTCACCATCATCTACATCTCGCACCGCCTGCATGAGGTGTTCGAGATCGGCGAGCGGGTGACGGTGCTGCGCAACGGCAGGGTGGTCGCCACGCGCGATCTCCATGGCCTCACCGTGCCCGACCTGGTGCGCATGATGATCGGCCGCGACATCGCCGATGAGTACAGCTTCGATGACGCCATCGTGCCCGGCAAGGTCGCGCTCAGCGTCGCCAATCTGAAGCGCGACGCCTCGACGCCCGATATCTCCTTCGCCGTGCGCCATGGGGAGATCCTCGGCGTCGCCGGGCTGGTCGGCAGCGGCCGCACCGAAGCGATGCGCGCCTTGTTCGGCGCCGATCCGAAGCTCGACGGCGTTGTCGAGATCGACGGCAAGCCGGTGGCGATCGCCGCCCCCAAGGACGCGGTGCGGCATGGCTTGAGCCTGCTTACCGAGGACCGCAAAGGTCAGGGCCTGCTGCTCGACATGGCCGTCGACAAGAACATCACCATCACCGATCTCGGCAAAATCTCGCGCAACGGGCTGCTCAACCGCCGCGCCGAGGCCGCGGCGGCAAACGATCTCGTCGGCCAGCTGCGGGTCAAGGCAAGCTCGATCGAGCAGGCCGTGCGCAACCTCTCGGGCGGCAACCAGCAGAAGGTGGTGCTGGCCAAGTGGCTGTTCCGCGGCACCTCGACGCTGATCCTCGACGAGCCGACGCGCGGCGTCGATATCGGCGCCCGGCGCGAGATCTACCAGCTGCTCTGGATGCTGGCGGCGCAACAGAAGGGCATCATCATGGTCTCGTCCGACCTGCCCGAGCTGATGGGCATGTGCCACCGCATCATCGTCTTTTCCAGGAACCGTATCGTCGGCGAGGTGCCGCGCGCCGAATTCGACCAGGAGCGCATCCTGTCGCTCGCCTATCAGGAGTATGTGCGACCATGACCGAGACGTCCGAACCGCTGGTGTCGGCGCCTGTTTCACCCGGCCGGGCGAAATTCCTGCGCTTCCTGATCCGCGACGCCGGCGTGCTCCTGGCGCTGGTGCTGATCACCTTGTTCTTCTCGGCCACGGCGCCCTACTTCGCCACCCCCGACAATGCGCTGAAGATCTTCGTGCAGATCGCCATCAACACGGTGCTGGCGGCGGGCATGACCTTCGTCATCCTGACCGGCGGCATCGATCTGTCGGTCGGCTCGGTGCTGGCGCTCTGCACCGTGGTCGGCGCCACCGTGATGATCGACGAGAGCCTGTCGCCTGCGGTCGCGATCACGCTGGCGCTTCTGGCCTGCATGGCGACGGGCGCGGTGTGCGGCTTCCTCAATGGCTGGATCTCGACGCGTTGGAAGATACCCTCCTTCATCGTCACGCTCGGCATGCTCAACATGGCGGCGGGCGCCGCCCGCGTCGTCAGCGACAATTCCACCATCACCGGCCTGCCGCAGAGTTTCGTCGATTTCGGCAACCTGATCATCGGCGGCTTCCTGCCGTCGATCTTCCTGGTCGCGGTGCTGGTGATCGCGGCCGGCTGGTTCGTGCTGCGCTTTACCGTCTTCGGCCGCATGATCTTCGCCGTCGGCACCAATGACGAGGCGGTGCGGCTGTCGGGCCACAATCCGGATTTCTACAAGGTCGCCGCCTTCACCATCAGCGGCCTCACCGCCGGCATTGCGGCCATGGTCTATCTGTTGCGCCTCAACATCGGCAGCCCCATCGCCGGCGTCGGGTACGAGCTCAACGCCATCGCCGCCGTTATCATCGGCGGCACCAGCCTCAGCGGCGGCAAGGGCTCGATAATCGGCACGCTGGTCGGCGCCTGCATCCTGCAGGTGCTCTCCACCGGGTTGCAGCTGCTCGGCGTCGGCGACAATTTCAAACCGATCGTGATCGGCCTTGTCATCGTGCTCGCGGTCATCCTAGACGCATATCGGGAGAGGCTGCTGCGCAAGGTTCGGTAGGAGACCTCGGGGAACCAGGGATATGACGACTATTGCCGATGTTGCGCGCCACGCGGGGGTGTCCGTCGCGACCGTCTCGCATGTGATGAACCGCACGCGTCATGTCGAGCCGGAGACGGCCGAGCGTGTGCAGGCCGCGATCACCGCCTTGCGCTACAGCCCGAACTCGGTGGCGCGGAGTCTGCGGCGCGGCGAGACCAAGACCATCGGGCTTCTGCTGCCGGACAATTCCAACCCGTTCTTCGCCAGCGTCGCGCGTCAGATAGAGGATGCGGGTTTCGTATCCGGCTACACGGTGATCCTGTGCAATTCCGACGGCAATGCCGAGAAGGAGGAGCGCTACCTCTCGGTGCTGATGGCCAAGCAGATCGACGGGCTGATCTTTGCCGGCTCGTCCGACCATGCGCGGGTGTTCGCCCGCCTCCTGCCCAGCGTGCCGGCGGTGCTGCTCGACCGCGAGATCCAGTCGGTCAATGTCGATTCGGTGCTTGTCGACCACGACCACGGCGGCTATCTCGCCGGCCGGTATCTGGTCGGGCTCGGGCATCGGAAGATCGGCGCCATCGGCGGCCCGCGCGATTCCAGCTCCAGCCCGGCCCGCCTGCGCGGATTCGTGCGGGCGCTCGGTGAAGCGGGACTCGAACTGCCGGCCTCGTCGATCGTCGATTCCGACTATCACTTCGCCGGCGGTCGCGTCGCAATGGATAAGCTGATGGGGCGGGAGTCGGACATTACCGCGGTGTTCGCCTGCAACGACCTGATGGCCATGGGCGCGATCACGGCGCTGCGGGCGCGAGGCCTGCGAGTTCCCGACGACATCTCGATGGTCGGTTTCGACGACATCCCCTATGCGGTCACCACCTGGCCTTCGCTGACTACGATCGCGCAGCCGGTGGAGAAGATCGGCATACGCGCGGTGAGCCTGCTGCTGGAGCGGCTGAGCGAGCCGGAAGCGCCGTCAAGGCGCGAGGTGCTGGCGCCGGCGCTGGTCGAGCGGGAGAGCTGCGCGGCGCCGCGGCGTTAGGCGCCTGCATCGTCAATGCCCTATGAGGCTGGCCGGCGCTTAGGACAGTCCGGGCCAACGGCCTCACGCCGCCGGCTGCATGGCCGCCCTCTCCAACATGCCGAACAGGTCGCGCGGCTCGTCGGGGTCGGCGAGCAGGTCGAGCTCCTCATAGAGGCCGGTGGTCTGGAGCTGGTCGCGGACATAGCGAAGCGCCGAAAAATCCTCGGTGGCGAAGCCGACGGAATCGAACAGCGTGATCTGCTCCGGCGCCTTGCGGCCCTCAGCCTTTCCGTTCATCACCTGCCACAGCTCGGTCACCGGATGGTCGGCGTCGAGCTGCTGGATCTCGCCCTCGACGCGCGTTTGCGGCGCGAACTCGACGAAGATGTCGGAGCGCAACAGGATGTCGCGATGCAGCTCGGTCTTGCCTGGGCAGTCGCCGCCTACGGCGTTGATGTGGACGCCGGAGCCGACCATGTTGTCGGTGAGGATCGTGGCGTACTGCTTGTCCGCCGTCACCGTGGTGATGATGTCGACGCCTTCCACGGCATCCTGGCCGGTCGAACAGATGGTGACGTCGAAGCCCTTGCCGGCAAGGTTGCGGGCGCATTTTTCGGAAGCGGAGCGGTCGATGTCGTAGAGCCGCAGCCTGTCGATGCCGAGCAGCGCCTTGAAGGCGATGGCCTGGAACTCCGACTGGGCGCCGTTACCGATGATGGCCATGGCGCGCGAGCCCCTTGGGGCCAGGTATTTGGCGGCCAAGGCGGAAGTGGCGGCGGTGCGCAGCGCCGTCAGGATGGTCATTTCGGTGAGCAGCATCGGATAGCCGGAGCCGACATCGGCCAGCACGCCGAAGGCCGTGACCGTCTGGCGGCCCTCGCGCATGTTCTTCGGATGGCCGTTGACATATTTGAAGCCGTACATCTTGCCGTCGCTGGTCGGCATCAGCTCGATGACGCCGTCATGGCTGTGCGAAGCGATGCGCGGCGTCTTGTCGAACAGCTCCCAACGGCGGAAATCCTCCTCGATGTATGCTGCGAGCTCGATGAGGAAGCGCTCGACGCCGATGGCGAGCACCAGCTTCATCATGCGGTCGACGCTTACGAAGGGAACGATGGCGAGGCGCGAAGGCTGCGTCATGATCAGAGGCTTCCGGAGTGGCTGCGGGTGGGGCGGTCCATGATGCGGCGGCCCATCAGGCTGGCAGTGAGGTCGACCATGAGGATCGCGGTGCGGCCGCGCTCGTCGAGGAACGGGTTCAATTCGACCAGGTCGAGGCTCGAAACCAGGCTTGAGTCTGACAGCATCTCCATCACCAGATGCGCCTCGCGGAAGGTGGCGCCGCCGGGAACGGTGGTGCCAACGGCCGGCGCGATCGACGGGTCGAGGAAGTCGACGTCGAGGCTGACGTGCAGCAGCCCGTTCTCCCTCTCGACGCGGGCCAGGAAGGCGCGCAGCAAGGGTGCGATGCCGTGCTCGTCGATGGCGCGCATGTCGTGCACGGTGACGCCCGCCTGCTTCAGCGCGCGGCGCTCGGCCGGGTCGACGCTGCGCAGGCCCATGGCGCAGACGCGGCCTGGGTCGACGGTCGCGGGCAGATCCGGAAAATAGCCCGAGAACCCTGCCTGTCCGCTGGCATAGGCGAGCGGGACGCCGTGCAGATTGCCGCTGGTGGTGGTGTCGAGCGTGTGGAAATCGGGATGCGCGTCGAGCCACAGCACGAAAAGCGGCCGGCCGCGCTCCGCGGCACGGCGCGCCACGCCGGAGACGGTGCCGGCTGAGATCGAATGATCGCCGCCAAGGAAAATCGGCATGGCTTCGTTGGAAGCCTCATAAGCGGTCTCGGCAATTGCCGTCGTCCATGCGGAGATCTCCGGCAATGCCTTCAGCGCGAGGTTGCCGTGGACCACCGGGCGCGCCACCGCCTTCTCGACCGCGCCCCAGTCCTCGACCTCATGGCCAAGCTCCGAAAGCACCGAGACGAGGCCTGCCGTGCGCAGCGCGCTCGGCCCCATCTCGCATCCCATCCTGCCCGCGCCGTCCTGCACCGGCGCGCCGACGATCCTGCAGCGCATGATTCTTTTCAGTCCTCGCGATTGATTGGTGTGATTGGAGCATGGGGCGCTGGCGGTTCGAACAGGTAAAATTGGCATTTCGAGAAGAATGATTTATCAGTCTGGGCAAGTAATTTGATCGAAGTGGGCAATCATGGACGCGCTCGACGAAAGACTGGTCACGCTTCTGCGGCATGATGCGCGGCGCAGCGTTTCCGACCTCGCGGTCGATCTTGGCGTGTCGCGCGCCACGGTCAGGGCGCGCATGGAGCGGCTGGAGAAATCCGGCGAGATCATCGGCTACACGGTGGTGCTGCGCGCCGACGCGGTCGACCAGAGGATACGCGGCGTGATGATGATCGAGATCGAGGGCCATGCCGCCGACCGTGTCATACGGGCGCTCGGCGGCTTTCCCGAGGTTTCGACGATCCACACCACCAACGGCCGCTGGGACCTCGTGGTCGAGCTCGGCACCGCCACGCTCACCGATTTCGACGCGGTGCTGCGGCGAATCCGGCTGATCCCCGGCATAACAGGCAGCGAAACCAGCCTTCTGCTGGCGACGCCGAGGACGACGCGGGCGCGCCTGGCTTAGCCGCGCAATGAGCGGGGCCGGCTCCGTCCACATCACAGATTCGCGAGGTCCGGGAAGAGAGGCGGTCCGAAAGACGTTTTTGGCATGTCAAGGGTGCGTCGACACGGATTCGGTCGCCCCCCTTTGTCCCTGTCTTGCTGCATCTCGCTCCGCGCCACACGCGGTCTTGGGCGACATGCATCAACTGAGCCGGGTGCTCCCAAAGACCGAGAGCCCCTCCTGAAACCCAGCGCCTTTAGGAGAATACGATGAAACATCTCCTCACGCCGTTAGTGACCGGCTTGTTCATAGCTTCCACCGGAATAGCCTTCGCCGCCAACGTCCACACCGTCACCGGCACGACCGGTCAGCCGAACCAGACCATCGGCACCGCCGAGACGGGGAGTGCAACCCCGGGCAACGCCGCCGCCGCTCCGGGTTCTGCTTTCAATCCGGATGGCAATGCGGGAACACATTATGCCGGGACTCAGCCGCAGAACTCGAAGAATCCGAAGAGCGTATCGCAGTATGACGTGGCCGGGTTCCAGCAGTCCCACAACCATTAGGTGGCGGGCGTCCGAGCCGTGTGATTTCAGGCAGGTTGGACCGGACGTCCGAAATCCGTCTCTCACTCAAGGAGAGGGCATGATGCCGTCGGAAACCTCTCAGACCTTTCGGCATCATGCTCCCGGCGTTGAGACCCGTGCGTCGGATGTTTCCGCGGAACGACCGCTTCATGCCGGCTCATTCCCCGCTCTCGCGCTCGAATCGGCTGGCGCAACGCCGAATTGCGGCTGCACGGTCAGGCGACGCTGGCGAGCGGCACGGGGAAATTGGCAGCGTGCTTGGCATTGGCCCGGTCAGCAAACTGCTCGGCTTCGGCGCGCGTCAACCCGATCAGCGGCCGACCTTCCATTTCAGCCGGCAGGTCGAAAACCAAATCACAGACCAGCCAGTCGTCACACGGATCCTGCATCGCTGCGAACCTCATCGGCGCTCCTTGTTGCGGCGCGGCCAGAGCACTTCAAGTCCTTGTTTTGACCCAGTGCCTGCCAGGTTCGCCTTCCACGACGCGCAGAGAAGTCGAAATAGCGGCCGGTTGTTCCGCCGCAGGCCAGTAAAATATCGATAAAAGGCTGAAATACCGCGAAAGTGCCGCCGGACGGGGTGTCGAGACGAGTTCATTTGCCTGGCTGGCGAGCTCTTCCGCCTGCGCGCGTTGGAGGCCAATAAACACCATGTCCGGTATCTGCGCCGGGCACCCGGACCGCTGATCATAGACCATCCACTGGCCGCACGGATCCTGTAAAGCTGTGAACCTCATGGCCGTTTTGCTCTAGCTGTTTGCTCGGACGCCATTTCTAGCGGAAGGATGCGGCGAAGGCACCGAACCAGTCCGCTCACGCTTTTCCTGGAATTGCTCCTGCTATGCCCCAACGTAACGACTCGCGAGAATGACCCCGCGACAATGCCGGCCGGATTAATTCCAGCACTTTGACCCAACATATACTTATCGAGGACGTGGCAGAAGAGGTTCTACAGTCCCTTCGGCATGCGACCCAAGTCTGATGGTACGCCAGCACTTTCCGAATTGCGGACCCCAACTGTCAGGGAAAGAACCATCACTTGACCCGCAGTCCGAACGCAATTGGCAGATCAGCAGGATCCAAACGCGAAAAAGCCGCGGTGAACCGCGGCTTTTCGATGCTTGATCCTCGGTGGAGGAAACTGGAGCGGGTGAGGCGATTCGAACGCCCGACCCCAACCTTGGCAAGGTTGTGCTCTACCCCTGAGCTACACCCGCTCGCGCGGCCTCGGCCGCAAGCCGCGCCTATATGGCCGAAGAGCGCGGCGATTGCAACAGGGAAATGACGGTCTTTTTCCTGCGACCTGGAGGCACCTGTGGGCGAGGCCGCAATCGCCGAAGCATCTCGCCGCCAGAAGGCAATGGAGAACCCGCTTTGCCTCGAGGCATTTCGCTCAGAACGCCGTGCCCCCCGAGCCCTGACGGTCTGACATTTCTCCTGGAGTTGCCTGGCCCTGCTCGCACGGCCTTGCGAGGATGCCGTCGTTCGCCGTAAACGGCATGACCCCTTTTGATTGCGCGAGGACCGATGCCGAAGACCGAAGCCGAGCTCAACGAATTTCTTGCCGATCTCGGCATTGCGGTCTCGACCGTGCGGCACCCGCCGCTGTTCACGGTCGCCGATTCGCAAAGCCTGCGCGGCGAGATTCCCGGCGGCCACACCAAGAACCTGTTCCTCAAGGACAAGAAGGACAATTATTTCCTCGTCACCGTCGGCGAGGAAGCCGTCGTCGACCTGAAGCAGATCCATCACCTCATCGGCGCCGCCAGCCGGGTCTCCTTCGGCAAGCCCGAGATGCTGATGGAGCTGCTCGGCGTCATCCCTGGCGCGGTGACGGTCTTCGGCCTGATCAACGACACGGAGGGGAAGGTCAAGGTGGTGCTCGACCAGGAACTGATGAGCCATGACGTCATCAACGGCCATCCGCTGACCAATGAGGCGACGACCTCGATCGCCGCCGCCGATCTGATCAAATTCGTCGAGGCAACCGGCCACGATCCTGTTATCCTGAAAGTCTCATAATCTTGAAAGTCAGGGCTTGATCGCCACATGGAAGGCGGTTCCAAAATCCGACAATGACGCGCTGGGCGCCGACGCCTGGGAGCGCGACCGAAAGGGCGACACGATGAGCGACAACAATCCGTATAGCGGCGCGTTCGGCGGCAATGGCGGCCAGTACGCCCAAACGGTGCAATATGGCGGCGGCGACCGCGCCAAGGTTTCGCTGGGCGAAGCGCCGGCGGCGGCCGACCTGATCAAGGACACCACCACCGCCACCTTTGCTGCCGACGTCATCCAGGAATCGCGGCGTCAGCCGGTGCTGGTCGATTTCTGGGCGCCATGGTGCGGGCCCTGCAAGCAGCTGACGCCGCAGCTGGAAAAGGCAGTCAAGGCCGCCGGCGGCAAGGTCAAGCTGGTCAAGATGAACATCGACGACCATCCCTCGATCGCCGGCCAGCTCGGCATCCAGTCCATCCCCGCAGTCATCGCCTTCAAGGACGGCCAGCCGGTTGACGGCTTCATGGGCGCCATTCCCGAAAGCCAGATCAACCAGTTCATCCAGAAGGTCGGCGGCAAGGGCGGCGGCGCGCCGCAGATCGCCGACGCGCTGGCCGCGGCCGCCGAGGCGCGCACAGCCGGCGACGTGCAGACCGCCGCCGACATCTATGACGCGATTCTGGAGCAGGCGCCGGAGACACTGGAGGCGATCGCGGGGCTGGGCGAGATCCTGTTCGACGCCGGGGACGCGGACGGCGCCAAAGCCGTTCTGGCCCGGGCGCCCGACGACAAGAAGGACGCGCCGGCGCTGGCGGCGCTGCGCGCCAAGATGACGCTGGCGGCCGAAGCGGCCGCGCTCGGCAATCCGGCCGAGCTCGAGCGACGGCTCGCCGCCAATCCGGCCGACCACCAGGCGCGCTTCGACCTGGCGATGATCCAGAACGCGCGCGGCGATCGCAATGCCGCCGCCGACAATCTGCTGGCGATCGTCAAGGCCGATCGGTCTTGGAACGACGACGGCGCCAGGGCGCAGCTGTTGAAGCTCTTCGAGGCCTGGGGAATGACCGACGAGGCGACGCTCGCGGCACGGCGCAAGCTGTCGTCGCTGCTGTTCTCTTGAAGCGTTCTGACGCAATTCCGGACGAACGCCGCTGCCCACTTGTCCGGAATCGCGCGCAAAGTTTTTTGCCAGCTGTCGCAGCTGGCAGGCTTGAGCGGAGGAGTGCCAGCCCCAGATAAGGGCAGGTTGGCGGTTCGCCGCCAAGCCGGGACGAGTTTGCCGGCGAGAGGAGGTTGTAGGGTGATGCGCTTGCCGGTGTTGCTTTGGGAGGGTCGCGGTGCGCGTCGGTAACGCACTCTATCGGCTAGGCAAGGATCTGCCGTCGGCAATCCCGGTGTTCCCGCTCGCCGGCGCGCTGCTTCTGCCGGGCGGCCGCATGCCGCTCAACATCTTCGAGCCGCGCTATCTGCAGATGATCGACCAGGCGATGGCCGGCTCCCGGCTGATCGGCATGATCCAGCCGAGCCTCGATGGCGCATTGCGCGATGACGGCGAGCCGGAGCTATGCAGCGTCGGTTGCGCCGGGCGCATCATCTCTCTCGCCGAGACCGGCGACGGCCGCTACCTGATCTCGCTGCAGGGCGTGTGCCGGTTCCGCATCGTGCAGGAGCTCGCGGCGAAGGCCCCTTTCCGGCAGTGCAAGATCACGCCGTTTCTCGCCGATCTCGAGGAAGACCCGGCCGCCGGCGAGATCGACCGGCCGGCGCTGCTCAAGGCGTTTCGCGCCTACCTGCAGGCCAACGACCTCGAGGCCGACTGGGAAAGCGTCAGCCGCGCCGAAAACGGCATGCTGGTCAACGCATTGTCGATGATGGCGCCCTATGGACCGGCCGAGAAACAGGCGCTCTTGGAAGCGCCGGACTTGAAGACGCGCGCCGAGACGCTGATTGCCATCACCGAGATGACGCTGGCGCGAGAGGGTGATGAGTTTGGGTCCAGTCTACAATAAAGTGTATTGATGTTCAGGTGAGGCCGGCCTGCAAATGGCGGATTCCTGCGCTTCCGGTGCTCACGTACTTTAAGTACGCTCCGCTCCGGTTCTCCTCGGAAGCCACCATTTTCGACTCGGCCTGACCTGAATCTCAACACACTTAGGGACGGAGGAATTGGACAATGGAAGAGTGCGATGCCCGCGGACGGGCGTGACGGGCGGAAGGCCGAGGTCGATCCGAAGCTTCTTGAATTGCTCGCCTGCCCGCTGACCAAGGGGCCGCTGACTTGGGATCCGGAGCGGGGCGAGCTGGTCTCGCGCGTGGCGAAACTCGCCTATCCGGTGCGCGACGGCATCCCGATCATGCTGCCTTCGGAGGCGCGCACGATCTCGGCCGAGGACATGCTGGTGCCGCCGCCGCGGCTCAGCGGGCCATCGTGAGCGGGTTTGCGCTGTCACGCGGCCTTCGAGGTATGTCGTCATCCCAGAGCGAAGTGGCGTCACGGAGACCCTGGATGCATGCCGTGACCTCGCGCGAAGGACAAAAACGGGGCAAGAACAGAGATAGTTCTGCACCGCAGCAACGCTCATAGGTAACGGCATGGATCCTCGGGTCTGCGCCGCGTCGCTTCGCTCCTTGCTCCGCCCGTGGATGACGAAGGCGTTTTTCGCTCCCGCCGCGGTTCCTATTGTGCTGGAAATCGCTGCTACTGAAAGTTTCGTCCTTTTGGCATGACCTGTTGTGCGGCACCCGATAGGGCTTCAAGATCCTGGCGGACCGGCAGGACGCGGCTTTGGGCAGGCTTTGGTCCAACCGGCGGTTCGGCGGGATTGTGCTCGATGACCGGGCGATTGGCGGACTCCAGCAGCACGCTCAGCCAGGAGGTCAAATCCTCGATCCGGTCGGCGACGATGTGGATGACGTCCGATTCATGCTGCAGCTTGCCTGTGACGCGAATGAGGCGCGCGCCCATGACCACCGGACGGAAGCGGTCGAAGACGCGCGGCCAGATGATGACGTTGGCGATCGATTTTTCGTCCTCCAGCGTGAGGAAGATGGCGTTGCCCTTGCCCGGCCGCTGACGGACCAGCACCAGCCCGGCGACGGAGACGCGGCGGCCGTCGCGCACCGACGGCAGGTGGGCGTTGGGGGTGACGCCGGCGCGGGTAAGCCTTTCGCGCAGGAAGGCGACGGGGTGCTCCTTCAGCGACAGGCCGAGCGAGCGGTAGTCGTGCACGACATGTTCGCCGAGCGGCATCTTCGGCAGTTTCGTTTGCGGCTCCAGCTCGCGCAGGCTGAGCGAGGGCTGGTCGAACAGCGGCAATCTCTCGGCGGCGCTCCTGCCGTCGAGGGCGCGGACCTCCCAGAGCGCGGCACGGCGGTCGAGGCCGATTGAGCGGAATGCGTCGGCCTCAGCCAATCTTTCGATCTCGCCGACATCGAGGCCGGAGCGCAGCCAGACATCCCTGACCGATCGATAGCCGTCGCCGCGCTGCGCGACCAATATAACCATGCGCTCCTCGGACAGGCCCTTGATCTGGCGGAAGCCGAGCCGCACCGCATGCGCCGTCTCGATGACGCCGCGCATCGAGGCGTGGCGCTCGAGGATGCGGGACGGATCGAAGGCGGTGGCCTCCAGCGTGCAGTCCCAGACGGAATGGTTGATGTCGACCTCGCGCACCTCGACGCCATGGTCGCGCGCGTCGCGCACCAGCTGGGCCGGCTGGTAGAAACCCATTGGCTGCGCATTCAGGATCGCGGCGCAGAAGACATCGGGATAGAAGGTCTTGAACCAGCAGGAAGCATAGACCAGCAGCGCGAAGGACGCGGCATGGCTTTCGGGAAAGCCATATTCGCCAAAACCTTCGATCTGCTTGAAGCAGCGCTCGGCGAATTCCCTCTCGTAGCCATTGGCGACCATGCCGTCGATCATGCGCTGGCGGTAGTTGCCGATCGTGCCGGTGCGCTTGAAGGTCGCCATGGCGCGACGCAATTCGTCGGCCTCGCCCGGCCGGAAGCCGCCGGCGACGATGGCGATCTTCATCGCCTGTTCCTGGAAAAGCGGCACACCCAGCGTCTTGCCGAGGATTTTCTTGAGCTCAAGGCTGGGATAATGGACCGCCTCCTTGCCCTGCCGCCGGCGCAGATAGGGATGCACCATGTCGCCCTGGATCGGGCCCGGGCGCACGATCGCCACCTCGATGACGAGATCGTAGAATTCGCGAGGCCTGAGCCGCGGCAGCATCGACATCTGCGCACGCGACTCGATCTGGAAGACGCCGAGCGTGTCGGCTCTCTGGATCATGGCGTAGACGTCCTCATCCTCTTCGGGAAGGGTCGCGAGCACGTAAGGCCGTCCAAACGGATCCCGCGCCCGCGGATAGTGGTCGGTGAGCAAGGTGAAGGCGCGCTTCAGGCAGGTCAGCATGCCGAGCGCCAGCACGTCGACCTTGAGGATCTTCACCGCGTCGAGATCGTCCTTGTCCCACTCGACCATCTTGCGCTCCTCCATCGCCGTCTTGACGATGGGCACGACCTCGTCGAGCCGGTCGCGGGTGATGACGAAGCCGCCGACATGCTGGGAGAGGTGGCGGGGAAAGCCCATGATCTCGTTGGCGCGCTCCAGCACCTGGCGCGACAGCGGATCGGCGCGGTCGAGACCGCCGGCATTGGCTTCCCTTTCGCCGAGCTCGGAGGTCGACCAGCCCCAGATGGTGCTGGACAGCGCGCTGCGGACATCCTCAGACAGGCCCATGGCCTTGGCCACCTCGCGCAGGGCGGAGCGGCCGCGATAGCTGATGACGGCGGCGGCAAGCGCCGTGCGCTTGGCGCTGTATTTCTCGTAGATATAGCCGATGACCTCGTCACGTCTTTCATGCTCGAAGTCGACGTCGATGTCGGGCGGCTCGTTGCGCTCCTCGGAGATGAAGCGCTCGAACAAGGTGTCGATGCGCTCGGGGCCGACCTCGGTGATGCCGATGCAGAAGCAGATGATCGAATTGGCGGCCGAGCCGCGGCCCTGGCAAAGGATATCCTTGCTGCGGGCGAATTTGACGATGTCGTGGACGGTCAGAAAATAGCGCGCATAGTTCAGGCGCTCGATCAGCGCGAGCTCGCTGTCGATGCGTTCCAGCACATACTCGGGAACGCCGGCCGGATAGCGCTTGACCGCTCCTTCGCGGGCCAGGCGCTCGAGCTCGGCCTGCGGCCCGAGGCCGGATTCGGTCGGCTCGTCCGGGTAGTTGTATTCGAGGTCGCTGAGAGAGAAGGTCAATTCGTCGGCGAAGCGCAGTGTCTCGGCCAGCGCTTCAGGGAGACGGCGGAAAAGGCGCGCCATTTCCAGCGGCGGCTTCAGATGGCGCTCGGCATTGGCGGTCAGTTCCAGCCCGACCTCGGAAACCGGCGTGTTGAGGCGGATCGCGGTCAGCACATCCTGCAAAGGGCGGCGCTCGGCGGCATGATAGAGCACGTCGTTGGTCGCCATCAGCGGAATACGCGCATGCTCGGCCATCGCCGCCGCCTGCTCGATGCGGAAGCGGTCATTGCCGCCATAATCCGGCGCCACGGCCAATCGGAGCGCCGCGCCGAAGCGATCTTTAAGCCGGCTAATGAATTCCAGATTGCCTTCCGCGCCGCCGGACAGGTTGGGCAGGATCGCCAACGACATCCGATCGCCCCATTCAAGCAGATCGTTGAGCTTGAGCAGCGTCGCGCCCTTCTCGGTCTCGTCGCGCAGATTGGCTTGCGTCAGCATGCGGCACAGATGTCCCCAGCCCTGGCGGTCGCGGGGATAGGCGAGAATGTCCGGCGTGCCGTCGCCGAACACCAAGCGGCAGCCGGGATGATAGGGCATCTTCTCCACCTTGGCCTGCTGCCAGGCGCGCACGACGCCGGCGACGGTGTTGCGGTCGGCAAGCCCGATCGACGAAAAACCGTAAAATTTTGCCGTGACCACCAGCTCCTCGGGCTTGGAGGCGCCGCGCAGGAAGGAGAAATTCGAGCTTATGCCGAACTCGGCATAGGGGATGGCGGTCAGCGCGTTCATGCGAAAACCCCATGCATGAACCAGCGTGGCGGTGTGGCCCGGGGCGCGGTGCTGTAGAGACCCTGGCGATAAAGCCAGTAGCGGCGTCCCTCGCTGTCCTCGATGCGGTAATAGTCGCGGGTCGGCGCTTCTTCCTCACCGGGCAGTTGCCGCCACCATTCGGCGGCGATGCGCTCCGGCCCCTCGGCGCGGGCGACGCGGTAAAGCGCGCGCCGCCAGCGGAAATTCATCGGCGGACCCTCCGGGATCTCGGTCGCCGGCACCTCGATCGGCTCCGGCGAGCGGAACAGGCGCACCGGCCGCTCCGGCGGATAGATGGTCATCGGCGGGGCCGTTCGGGGCGGCGCCGCACGCCCGGCCGCCGGGGCGCGCCTTTGCGGCGCTTCCGCGAAAGGCACGGTCTTGACGGCGCGCTCCGGCAGATGGCTTTCGACAACCACCGGCTTCAGCACGGCTGCCTCGCCGAGGCGGGCGCGGACACGGTCGGCAAACAGCGCGATGTCGGCGTCATCGTCGTCCGCCTCGCCGGTGAGGTCGCCCTGAACCAAGTCGAAGGCGGCGACCGACAGCACGGAGAGCCGCACGAGGTCGAAGCCGAAGCCGGCGTCGATGTTCTGCTCCAGCGCGGCAAGCCGCTCATGGAACAGTCTTTGGATCAGCCGCGGCTCGCGTATCGGGCGCGAGGTGCCGACGGCGATGCGGCTGACGGCGCCGTCGACGCGGAAGAGAAGCAGCGCCAGCGTCCTTGCGCCCTCGCCGCGGCGTTCGAGGTCGGTCTTCAGGGCGACGGCAAGCCGGCTTATGAGCCGCTCGATGTCGTCGGTGAGCATGATTGGCTCGGCAAGATGGCGCTCGACCGAGAGCGGCGCGACGGGAAGGCGCGGCGACACGGCCTCGTCGAGGCGGCCGAGCGCCTGGTCGAGGCGCAGAAGCAGAGTGGCGCCGAAGCGGCGGGCGAGCGGCGCGCGGGGTGCCGCCATCACCGCGCCGGCTGTGCGCAGGCCAACACTTTCCAGGCTGACGCGGGTCTCCGGCGCGATGCGCAGCGCCGACAATGGCAGCGGCGCCAGAAGCGCCTCCTCCTCGCCGCCGGTCACGATACGGTTGCCGTGGAAGCGGGCCGCTGCCCAGGCGGCGCCGGGGGTCGAGGCCAACCCGGCGCGGACATCGAAACCCTGCTGGAAAAAGCGGGTGAGGATCTCGTCCTGCATGGCGCGCTCGCCGCCGAACAGATGCGTGCAGCCGGTGACGTCGAGGAACAGCCCGTCCTCGGCGTCGATCGCCACCAGGGGCGTATAGCGGTCGCACCAGTCGGCAAGGCCTTCGAGCAGGCGGCGGTCGGCTTCCGGGTCGGCCTCGACCACGTCGATCGTGGGGTGCATGGCGCGAGCATCGGCAATGCCCATGCCGCGCTTCAGCTTCAGCGCCTCAGCCCGCTCGTCGAGGGCTGCGATGCGCTGGGTGTTGTTGTCGCGATGGCTGATCACCAGAGGCAGGTGCTGCGAGGGCCGGGAACGCCAGGACCGCCCCAGACGCTGGCGCAGGATCCGCTCCGCGCTGAGATGCGGGAACCACAGCGACAGGATTCTCTGTTCTTTCCGCAAAAGCGTGCTCATTTGGGTTCCACTCCAGTGTGAATTGTCCGGGCAGGGCCGTGCGGCTCTTGCCGATATCGACTTTGAAGGCTGGGCGGCCGATCGAGCCGGCGAGTGGTCCGGCGACCGTCTCGCGGTTCGCCGCGGGCGCCGCCGAGACGATGAGGCGCACCGGTGCGGCGGTTGGATCTGCCTCGCCGGCCTGGCGCAGCAACAGCAGCGGACGGCCGGCGTTCTGGACACGGGCGTGCAGCCGGCGCGTGGCGGTGAGGTCGAGAAGCCGGGGGCTGCCGCGGATCTCGAGGATGACCGCGGCGAAGGCCGTCATGCGGGCGGCCTCCTCGGCGATCCACAGCGCGTCGAGCAGTTTCGGGGCCTCGGAAAACAACAATTGCTCCGGCTCGATGCCGAACAGGGCATGAAGGCCCCTGGCATAGGGCAGGCCGGCCTCGTGGAAGATTTCCGCCGTGCCGACCCAGAGGATCGGCAGGCCCTGCTTCTCCTTGAGGATCAGGCTCACGAGCGAGAGCGCGAAGCCGGCGACCGCGCCGGCATCGCGGGTCTCCAGCCCATGGATCTCGCTGAGCGCCGCCCTGGGCAGGCCGCCGCCGAGGGCGGTGTCGAAACGTTCGATGCCGGTACGCAGGAAAGCGTCCGCCGAAGCCACGGCGAGGCCACGCCGGACAAGTGTCCTGTCCGATCCGGTAACATCGGCAGAGATTTGTTTTTCCGCAATTCCGGACGGAAAACCGCGTCGCACTTTTCCTGGAATTGCTCCAGGCGCCGGCGCCTGCAGGCGCTCGGGCAACGTTCCCTCGATCTTCGCGATCTGGCGGCGCAGGGCAAAAACAGTGTCCCGCGCCACGGCGCTCATCGCCATGACGTCCACTTCCGGCAGCAATTGTTCCTGTTATGTTCTTATAGATTCCAGAGGGTGCCGGAAGAGTCAAGCAGAGTCAGAAGGAATTTATTCCTTCGCCTTTTACCCTGAAAGCGCACGGCCGGCCGGCTCATTTGCCTCTATCGGCGCGAAAGCCTATATGCCGGGATCAAAGGACAGTTCATGGCCCGCATCTACAAGACCCGCACCTGGCACGATCAGCTCTCGCCGTCGATGGACGAGCTGGAGCTTATGGCGCTGGAGGCCTATGCCCATCTGCCGGACGAGTTCCGCCAACTCACCGGCGAGATCGTCATCCAGATCGCCGATTTCCCGACCGACGAGATCATGGACGACCTGTCGCTGGAGACGCCTTTCGACCTGCTCGGCCTGTTCGAGGGACGCGGCATCGCCGAGCGCTGGAACCCGCAGACCGGCGAGGGCCCGAACCGCATCACGCTCTACCGCCGCGCCATCCTCGACTACTGGGCGGAGAACGAGGAGACGCTGGGCGACATCGTCACCCACGTGCTGATCCACGAGATCGGCCACCATTTCGGCCTGTCGGACGACGACATGGAGCGGATCGAGGAAGCCGCCGAGCAGGCGGCGGCGGGGTAAGGTGTGTTGATATTCAGGTGAGACCGGCCTGCAAATGGCGGCTTCCTGCGCTTCCGGTGCTCACGTACGAAAAGTACGCTCCGCTCCGGTTCTCGGAAACCACCATTTTCGGCGCAGCCTGACCTGAATCTCAACACACCTTAAAGCACCTCGTCATCCGCATCGTTCTTCGTGGCGACTCCCCCTCATCTGGCCGCTTCGCGGCCACCTTCTCCCCCGTGCAAAGCCCTCCCTCGGGGAGAGGTCAGCCGAGCGAAGCGGAGGCCGGGTGAGGGGGCGCTTTCCCTACCAGTCGCTGAGCTTGGTGTCGGCCGTGTATTCCTGGCCTTCGACGTCCTTCACCACGGCCTGGCCGCAGCGGATCGACTTGGTCTTCTTGTCATAGGCATAGGTCGGCGAACCGAACAGGTGCCAGCCCTTGTTCAGCGCAGCGGTGACCTTGTGACAGAAGGTTGCATCGTCCGGACCGGACAGAAAGCGGTAGAGTTTCATTTTTCGCCTCTGATCGTAATTGTCTCAGCGTGTCGTTTCCCAAAACCGCCGCGCGCTTTTTGGGCGACATGCTTCGGCGCTGCGCATCATGCGCCGATGATCGCGGCCTTCGCCAGAAGTTTCTCGGCTTGCGCCAGATGCAGCCGCTCGACCATGCGGCCGTCCAGTGCGATGACCCCCTTGCCGACATTTTCGGGTCGCGCGAACGCATCCCGGATCGCGCGTGCCTGAGCCAGCGCCTCGGGCGCCGGCGAAAAGGCGCGGTTCGCCGGCTCGATCTGGGCGGGGTGGATCAGCGACTTGCCGTCAAAGCCCATGGCCGCCCCCTCGGCGCATTCGCCGGCAAAAGCGTCCAGGTCGCGGAAATCATTGGCGACGCCGTCGATCACGTCGAGGCCGCCGGCGCGCGCCGCGAGCACCAGCTGCATCAGCCAGGGCATCAGATAGCGCCGGTCCGCCAGAACGCCGGTCGCCTTCACCAGGTCATTCGTTCCGGCAACGAAACAATTAAGGCGCGAGGCCGGATCGCGGCCGAGCTCGGCGATGGCGCCGATGTTGAGCAGCGCCCTGGGCGTCTCGACCATCGCCCATAGTTTCACGCCGTCCGGCACCGAATTGTCGTCGAGCAGGTCGCCCGCCTCGAGGAGGTCGCGCGGCGCGCCGATCTTGGGCAGGAGAATGCCGTCGGGCTCGGCCTTGGCGACAGCCCGAAGATCGTCGGCGCCCCATTCGCTGGCCAAAGGGTTGATGCGCACCACCATCTCGCAGCGTTTCTCGCGGTTGGCCAGGATGCCGGCCACCTTGTCGCGCGCGGCAGCCTTGTCGGCGGGCGGGACGGCGTCCTCGAGATCGATGATGACGGCGTCGCAGGCAAGCGAGCCGAGCTTGGCGAGCGCTTTGTCGTTCGAGGCGGGAATGTAAAGCACCGAGCGGCGCGGGCGGTAGGTGTCGACGGTCATGGCCGATCTATGCCGGGTGATGGCGGATGAGGCAAGGCGAGTCCCTCGAGGGCAGGACAATCGCATAAGGCAGCGCTAGCGGAGCGCCCCATGCGATTGTCCTGTCTCAATGGCAACTGCCCTGCACGAAAACTGCAAATCCTTGCGGAAAACCTCCTGCATTCCGCCGCGCGCTTTCCGCACCGCCGGGCAACAAAGCCGGCATGCAAACGCCTCACACATCCCGCTGGTCCCTGCCGCGCCGGCTCCGCGACGAAGGCTGGTGGCTCGTCGAGCCGCAAAGACTGCGCGTCGCGGCGGACGTCCTGCTTTTCCCTGCGAGGTCGCGCCACGTGGATACGCCGAGGATAGTCCGGCGATGAGGCCCTTTGCCGAACTTGCCATGGGTTCCGCCCAGGCATGCGCAGATGCCCGAGCGCCTTGCGGTCTCATGGCCTTGTCGCGACACGGCTCCCTACCGAAAACAATTTCGCACTTTTCCTTGGAATTGCTCTAATCCTGCCGTCACCCAAGCGTACCCGCCGGGCTATTGACCGATGCCGCACAACATCCTCGTCGCCGACGACGACCCGCATATCCGCGAGATCATCTGCTTCGCGCTGGAAAAGGCCGGCATGAAGACGGCCGCCGTCGCCGACGGCGCCGCGGCGCTGCAGGCGGTAGAGCGGCGCGCGCCCGATCTCATCGTGCTCGACATCGGCATGCCCGAGATGGACGGGCTGGAGGTCTGTCGGCGGCTCAGGCAAAAATCCGACGTGCCGGTGCTGTTCCTGTCCGCGCGCGATGAAGAAATCGACCGCATCCTCGGATTGGAGATGGGCGGCGACGATTATGTGACCAAGCCGTTCAGCCCGCGCGAGCTGGTTGCCCGCGTCAACGTCATCCTGCGGCGCGCGCGACCAGTGCCGGTCGAGGAAGTGGCGGACGACCGGGCGTTCGCGCATGGCAAGCTCATCCTGGTCCCGGCAAGCCATGCGGCAAGCTTCGACGGCAGGCCGCTCACCTTGACGGCCATCGAGTTCGCCATCCTGAAAGGCTTTCTCGCCCGCCCGCTTCATGTGCTTGGCCGCGACGCGGTGATGGCCAATGCCTATGCCTCGAACATCCATGTCTCCGAGCGCACGGTCGACAGCCACATTCGCAACGTGCGGGCCAAGCTGGCAGCGGTCGGCTGCGCGGACGCGATCGCGACGGTGCATGGCGTCGGCTTCCGGCTCGGCCGATGCGGTGGTTGAGCAAGGAAAGGTGGCGGCCGCGGCTCGCCACCGTCGTCATCGCCATCCTGATCGTGGTCATGGCGCTGCCGCTGGTCGGGCTGTTCTTCTTCCGGCTTTATGAGAACCAGCTGATCCGCCAGACCGAGGGCGAGTTGATCGCGCAAGGGGCGGTCGTCGCGGCCGTCTATGCAAAGGAGGTGCACGCCGCCGGCATTTCCCAGGGCAGGCTGGGTTCGCCGATCTCGGCCGATCCGGCGCGGGACAACAACTATCCCTATGAACCGATCGAGCCACGCCTCGATCTCGCCTCGGACGACGTGATGCCGATGCGGCCGGCGGCGGATCCGGCCACCCCCGATCCTGCCTTCGCGGCCATCGGCGCAAAGCTCTCCGGCATTCTCGACGAAACGCAGAAGACGACGCTTGCCGGCTTCCGCCTGCTCGACCCACGCGGCGTGGTCATTGCCGGCGGCGATGAGATCGGCCAGTCGCTCGGCGCGGTCGAGGAGGTGCGGACCGCGCTTTCCGGCGCCTATGCCAGCGAGCTCAGACTGCGCATCCCCGACCAGCCGCCGCCACCGCTTTATTCGGTGAGCCGGGGCACAAGGGTGCGCGTCTTCGTCGCGATGCCGGTCGAGGTCGACGGCAGGGTCGCCGGCGTGGTCTATCTGTCGCGAACGCCTAACAACATCGTCAAGCATCTCTATGGCGAGCGCGGCAAGGTGACGTTGGCAGCCATTGCCATCCTTGGCGGCACGCTGCTGATCGCGCTGGTGTTCATCCGCACCGTCAGCCGGCCGATCTATGCGCTGATCGACCGGACGAAACGCATTGCCGCGGGTGACCGCGAGGCGATCAGGCCGCTCGCCCATCACGGCACGCGCGAGATGGCGGCGTTGTCTACGGCCTTCCTCGACATGGCGACCAAGCTGCAGGCGCGCTCTGACTCTATCCAGACCTTCGCCACCCATGTCTCGCATGAGCTGAAATCGCCGCTCACCGCGATCCAGGGCGCGGCCGAGCTGCTGAGGGATTCCGGCGGCGCGATGGACGAGGCCGAGCGCAAGCGCTTCTCCAACAACATCGTCACCGATGCCGGGCGGCTCAATCTGCTGGTGCGCCGGCTGCTCGACCTGGCGCGCGCCGAAAACCTGGAGCCGAGCGGCGAAAGCACGACGCTTCATGCGGCATTGGCATCCTTGCCGATCGACACAAGGCTGGAAGCGCGGCTTGAAGGCGGCGGCGACATCCGGCTCGGCATCTCGGCCGAGAATCTCGGCATCGTGCTCGCCAACCTCATCGACAATTCGGCAAGGCACTGCGCCCGGCAGGTGGCGATCCAGGCCTCGGCCGATGGCGAGCGCGCGTCGATCCATATCGGCGACGACGGCGACGGGATTTCGGCCGCCAATCGCGGCAAAATCTTCGAGCCGTTCTTCACCACGCGGCGCGAAAGCGGCGGCACCGGCATGGGCCTCGGCATCGTGCTGGCCCTCCTGAAAGCGCATGATGGCACGATCAGACTGGTTGACTCCGAAGCCGGCACGCGCTTCGAGATCAAGCTGCCGGTCGTCTGAGAACCGGCGAATCGGAGAAAAAAGTGCGCTACGACATTGTCATCATCGGCGGAGCCATCGTCGGGTCCTCGGTCGCCTATTATTTGCGGGAGGAAGGCTTCACCGGCTCGATCGCGCTGATCGAGCGCGATCCGCAATTCTCGCATGCGGCGACGACCTTGTCCTGCGCCTCGATCCGCCAGCAGTTCTCCATCCCTCAAAACATCCGCCTGTCGCAGTTCACGCTGAAGCTGTTCCGGCGGCTGAAGGAAACCTTCGGCGCCGACGCCGATATCGGCTTCCGTGAGGGCGGCTACCTCATCCTCGCCGGCGAGGCCGGGCTGCCGATCCTCAAGGCCAATCACGAGGCGCAGGTCGCCGAGGGCGCCGACATCGTGCTGGAGGATGCCGGCCAGCTGATACAGCGTTTCTCCTGGCTGTCGGCCGAAGGCATTTCCGCCGGCGCCTATGGCCGCAGCGGCGAGGGCTGGTTCGACGCGCATGCGCTGCTGACGCTGTTCCGCAAGGCGCTGCGCGACAAGAAGATCGACTTCATCACGGCATCCGCCACCGGAATCAAGCGCGAGGGCAGCCGCGTGACCGCCGTGTCGCTCGACAATGGCGAGACCCTCGAAGCCGGCATCGTCGTCAACGCCGCCGGGCCGAACGCCGGCAAGGTCGCGGCCTTCGCCGGGCTCGAGCTGCCGGTCGAGCCGCGCAAGCGCAATGTCTTCGTCTTCGAGGCGCGCGAGAAATATGCCGATATGCCGCTGCTGGTCGATCCGTCCGGCATCTATGTGCGGCCGGAGGGCTCGGTCTACCTCACCGGCGGCGCCGAGCCGGAGGAAGGCGATGTCGCGCCCGATCCCAAGGATTTCGACGTCAACTGGCCATTGTTCGAAGAGGTGATCTGGCCGATCTTGGCCACCCGCATCCCGGCTTTCGAGGCGATCAAGCCGACGCGCGCCTGGGTCGGGCACTACGACTACAACACGCTCGACCAGAATGGGGTGATCGGCCCGCATCCGGAGGTCGAGAACTTCCTGTTCGCCAACGGTTTTTCCGGTCACGGCCTGCAGCAGGCGCCGGCGGTCGGCAAGTCGATCGCCGAACTCATCGTGCATGGCGGCTACCGGACGATCGACTGCTCGGCATTCGGCTACGCACGGGTCGCGGAAGGACGGGCGTTCAGGGAGCTGAACGTCATCTGACGGACGGCCGCATCGACCGAAAGCGCATTGCCGAGCGCATGGCCCCGTGCCGTGTTGTCGAAGATGCACCAGACTTCGGCGGCCGCCGCGCTGGCTTCGGCGAGCCGCTCGCCGATGTCCAGAAGCTGACCGGCCTCATAGTCCGAATAATAGATGCGCGGCTCGCCATGGAAACGGAAGTAGGCGAGCTCGCGCCCGCCGCCGGGCATGGCGGCGGCAGGAACGGAAGCGGGATCGGCCGCAACGCGTCCAACGTGAAAGCGGCTCAGCAAGGTTTCGGCTTCGGGTTCGAACCAACTGGGGTGACGCGGTTCGCAGACCAGGCGCCGATCGGTCTTCGCACGCAGCACGGCGAAGAAATTTTCGACGGCTCGAGGTTCGAATTGCAGGCTGGGCGGCAGTTGAACCAGGAGCACGGAAAGCTTGGTACCCAGTCCTCCTATCTGATCCAAGAAATTGTCCACAAGATCATCGCAAGCTTCCAGGCGGCGTTCATGCGTCACGGCCCGGGGGAGTTTTGCGGAAAAGCAAAAATGATCCGGAACCGAGCGCGCCCAGCGCTCGTAGGTTTCTCGCCGATGCGGCTTATGAAACGATGAATTGATCTCCACGATCGAAAGCCGCGCCGCATAACGTTCAAGCTGCGAGCCGGCCGCGGGAAACGAAGCTTTATATACTGCCGGTATGCTCCATCCGGCGGTTCCCACGAGACAGCGGCTGTTCTCCATTCCAAAAATCTGGACAGGCGCGGTTGCGGGTCAAGGGAGATGTTCCGGCCGACTAATGCTGTTGCCTTCTGCAGCATATGTCATGCTACTCTGAGCCTATCGGCGCTCGGGGAAAAGTGTGTCTAGCAAGGCTATCGAAATTTTTCGGCGCACAAGGGGAGTCCAACTGCTGCTGGGCCTCCGCCACGAGATTTTGCGCCTTCAGTTTCTGGGAAGCGGTGCGTCCAAAGGCCATGCATTCGCAAAGAGTCTACGCGGAAGGCCCGAACGAAATTACTGCTTCACCATCGCGTTCAACACGCCTTGGGTCATCGACGTGCTCACCAAGGCGTGGCAGGTATTCCCGACCGGGACAACGCTCGTGGTGATCGACAATTCGCGGAGCCAGGAAGCGCGAGCTTCGATCGAGGCAATCTGCGCGCGGCGCGGGGTCGCCTATTTCGGGCTGCCCAGGAATTTCGAAACGAACCCTTCCAGGTCGCATGGCGTCTCGCAGACCTGGATCTTCCACAACATCGTCAAGCACCTCAAACCCGACATGTTCGGGTTCATCGATCACGATTGCTTCCCGATCAGGCCGATCGATATCGCGCGGCGCGTCGGACGAAAGATCGGTTATGGGATGCCGCTGCACGCCAGGTCCAGCTACCTGTACAAGGTAGCTAAGGACGAGCCTTGCTGGTATTATTGGGCCGGCCTGTGCTTCTACAATTTCGCTGCCGTCGAGCATGCGAAGCTCGATTTCAGAAATCGGCTCGACATGGGAATGGACACCGGAGGCGGCAACTGGCCGGTGTTGTATTCGAAGCACCCAGGCGACGAATTCGAGATGGCCCGGTTAAGTCACCTTGCGGTAAACGTCGACGGCAAAAGCGCCAAGTACGAGTTGTATGACGGGGTTCTTTTTCATGTCGGCGGCGCGTCCTACCGCTCACACGCGACAAATCCGGACTACCGTAGCCAGCTGTCGGATCACATCTGGAAAACCTACCTCGGCGGGACACAGGATCGTCTGATTTCCATCTGAACGAAAACCGGGCAGCGAGCAGCCGATGCGTTTCACCGCTTCACGGAAACGATGAAGCCCCTATCTTCACGCAATCGAGGACAGAGGCTACGGCGGGGTTGCCGAGCCTAACCGCGTCAAACTTCCTGGAATTGCTCCAAGTACTGCCGCAGCCACCCAAGCACCCGTGCCCAGCCGTCGGCGTGCTCGGCCGCCACATCCGGAAAACCGGCGAATCCGCCGTGGCATATGGTGAGCCGCGTGCCGCTGTCTATCGGCTCAAACAGATAAGCCACCGTCGTTTCCTTGCGGCCGAGCGCAGGATGACAGTCGTAGCGCCTTGTCTGCACGATCCGGCGCGGCATTTCGATTTCGAGAAACTCTCCGCCGGCGGGCAGGCGCCTGCCGTCGGCGGTTCGCACCGTGACATGCCAGCTTCCGCCGACGCGCATATCCGCGCTCCAGCCGGTCATGAGGTAGGTTTCAGGCGAACCCCACCAGCGTTCGACCTCTCTGGTGACCAGCGCGGCAATGACCTCACCCGGCGAGGCGGGCAGCTCGGCGAAGGCCATGACCGTATCGGCGTTCGCCATGGCTTGCGGCAAGGAAAGCTGCAGCATCGCATGCACCTCCAGGGCAATTGTTTCGATTCCGAAACGAGATCAGCTCTTCGACGGCGGGCGATCGAAACCCTTGCCGGTTTCGAGCAGGCTCTTGAGACTCGCCAGCACCAGCGGCCAGCCCTTGGAGACGTTCGGGATCAGCCTGTGCGGGCCATCGGCCTCGTGAACCACGGCGAGCTTCATCAATTCGCCGTCCGGCTCGATGGTGAAGGTGCAACGCGTGTATCCGTCCTCCTTCACCTCGGGCAGCCATTCGTTGCGCCATTTGATCACGAGGCGCTTGGGCGGATCTATCTCCAGGATCTCGCCGGAATCGGCGACGCGACCGTCGGGGAAGATCAGCTTCCAGCTGGAGCCGACCTTCCAGTCGCTCTCCTGATAGGAGCAGAGAAAGAACTGGCGGTTGAATTCCGGATCGGTCAGCGCTTCCCAGAGCTTTTCAGGCGTGGTGCGGATATAGGTGACGTAAACAAAGCTGTTCTCGCTCACGGCTCTTCCCTTTCAAGGCGTTGCTTCAGGTCGCTCAATGCACTGAGCCGATGGCGCTCGAACTTGCCGATCCAGCGCTCGGCGATCTCGTTGATAGGAACGGGGTTGAGATAGTGCTCCTTCTCGCGGCCGCGGCGCATGGTGGTGACGAGGTTGGCCTCCTCGAGGATCGCCAGATGCTTGGTCACCGCCTGGCGCGTCATGTCCATGTGCTCGCAGAGCGCGTTCAGCGTCTGCCCGTTCCTGGCATGGAGGCTGTCCAGCAATTGCCGGCGGGTCGGGTCGGCCAAGGCGCGAAAGACGGCATCCATGCTCATGGCTTTAATATGCAACCATTTGGTTGCATGTCAAGCGATGAGGCACAAGAAGATCTGCCTGGGACGCGCGGACCGGGACGATCAGCTTGCCGGAGCGGTCAGCGCTTGCGGGAGAACCAGAAGGCGTCGGATGCGCGTCATGCCGATGCGCTCGTAGAAGCCGACGGCGTCGGGCATCGAGATCAGGCTGATGGCGACCGAAGGGCCGAGCTGCCGCTGCGCCTCGTCCATCAGGCCCTTGCCGACGCCGAGCCCTTGCGCGGCCTTCGAGACGGCTAGGTCGGAAATGTAGCAGACCCAGGAGAAGTCGCTCATGCCGCGCGCGACGCCGACCAGTTGCCTGTCCGGCCGGTCGAGCCGCGCGGTCAGAACCAGATTGGCGTTGTCCAGCATGGTTTGCAGCCTGGCCTCGTCGTCGACGGGCCTGACCTTGCCGAGGCCGGAGTCGACCAGCACGCGGCGGAACTCGGCGACGTCGAGCGTGGGCTCGCTGGCGTAAAGGACTTTGGAAGGACCGGCCATGGTCGCAGACTGCACCAGCCGGCCAGGATTTCGAAGCCGTTTTTGAGGCGTTCCAGCTCCAGCACGCTGCATGATATAACAATGTTTGCAGCCCGTAGCTCAGGGGAAGAGCGCCAGCTTGTCTTGGGAGCCCCCGGTCGAGACGGTGCGGGTCCGCCGCCTCATTCATACAGCCCGTGTAGCCGCAGCTCAACTGCGCACGAACAGTTGCCTTTCATTTGCCGCCGGCTTTGTGTAAACCGTCCCGCAAAATTCCCCGCAAGCCAAGAAGACGGGCAGGTACCATGGACAAATTCACCAAGCTCACCGGCGTCGCCGCGCCCATGCCGATCGTCAATGTCGACACCGACATGATCATCCCGAAGGATTATCTCAAGACGATCAAGCGTACCGGGCTCGGCACCGGCCTGTTTGCCGAGATGCGCTACAATGAGGACGGTTCGGAGAATCCGGATTTCGTGCTCAACAAGCCGGCCTACCGTAAGGCGCAGATCCTGGTCGCCGGCGACAATTTCGGCTGCGGCTCGAGCCGCGAGCATGCGCCCTGGGCGCTGCTCGATTTCGGCATCCGCTGCGTGATCTCGACCTCGTTCGCCGACATTTTTTACAACAACTGCTTCAAGAACGGCATCCTGCCGATCACGGTCAGCCCGGAAGACCTCGACAAGCTGATGGACGACGCCTCGCGCGGCTCCAACGCGACGCTGTCGGTCGATCTCGAGGCGAAGGAAATCCGCGGCCCGGACGGCGGCGTGGTCAAATTCGACCTCGACGAATTCAAGCGCCATTGCCTGCTGAATGGCCTGGACGACATCGGGCTCACCATGGAGAAGGCCGGCGCCATCGCGTCCTTCGAGAAGCGCAACGCCGAGCAGCGCCCCTGGGCCTGACGTTCTGAACGTAGTAGCCCGGCCGTTCGCGGCCGGGTTCGTGACGACTGGATGGAGGGGACCGTCATGACACGTTCGCTTCTGGCTGCTTCGGTGGCAATTCTTCTCGCCACAATCGGCGCCAATGCGCAAACCGCCGCGCCGACCACGCAGCCGGCGCCGGCCGCGTCCGACCAGCCGGCTGCCGATCAAGGCGCGGCCGATCAGGCTGCGTCGGATGACGACAAGCAGGCGCCGATTCCCTTCGAGGGCGGGCAGCTCACCATCACGCAGCCGGAGCAGGACGGAGAGAAGGTGCTGTCTTATGACGGCAAGCAGCTCGCCAGCAATTACGACGTCTTCTTCGACAAGATCGTCAAGATCGGCGACGTGAATGTGGCGCTCGTCGATGTCGGCGACGGCGGCAATCAATGCGGCCCGGCCAAGGTCATCGTCTGGAAGAAGGACGGCGAGATACAGACCACCACGGTCGAGCAGGACGAATGCGGCGCGCCGCCGGCCGCTGTCTCCGATAGCGCCATCTATTTCGTCCCCTATCTGCTGCCGGGCGAAACGAGGCCGGCACTGCAGTGGTCGCCGGCCGCAGGGCTGACGACCTCGGGTAACCTGACCTACACGCCGGAACCGGGCACCGACTGGAAGGATGTGGACCCGTCGAAATACGACAACATTATCGACGCTTTCCACAATGAGGCCGTCTACAAGGCCGGCCAGGCGCTGCTCGGCAACGACATGCCCGACATGGCGACCAGCCTGCTGGTTGGCGGCGGCACCGAAAAGACGGCGTCGGGCGCCTTCTACGCTACCGGCTGCGTGCCGCATGACTGCGGCGGCAATGACGGCTTCATGGCGGTCGACCCGGCCAAGCACAAGATCTACTTCGCCCGTCGCGGCGACAATGGCGAGCTGCAGGCCTGGCCGCCGCTGAAGGACTGGCCGGCGGATATCAAGAAGGCCTATGACGACGCGCAGAATTCGGGGAATTAGGGTTAGGTACGCGGCAGCCATCGCGGCTTCGTCATCCACCGGCGGAGCGACGCGCAGCGGAGCGCAGACCCGAGAATCCATCCCTGACGGTTGCCGTAGCGCGCGAGGGTCCAGAATTCTGCGCCGCTGGCGGCGCTTCGGCGTAACGGCATGGATTCCAGGGTCTGCGCGCGTCGCTTCGCTCCTTGCTTGCCCTGGAATGACGAAGACGGGAAGGGCTCCGGCTAATCTCGCAGGTTTGCGCCGCCATTCTGACAACGGTCCGCCTTGCCTGGCCCACGACCAGACTGTCTTCCGCTGCTAGACGGGCGCAGCCCATCACGAGGAGGCCCCCATGCGCAGACTCATCTCCACCGGCTCCCCCTTTGAGAAAACCGCCGGCTATTCGCGCGCGGTGGTGCAGGGCGACTGGTGCTTCGTCTCCGGCACCACCGGCTACGACTATGCCACCATGACCATACCCAACACGGTCGAGGCGCAGACGCGCAACTGTCTTGCTACCATCGCCAGGGCGCTGGCCGATGGCGGCTTCGACATGGCCGATGTGGTGCGCGCGCATTACTACATCACCGACCAGGCCTATGTTGACGTGGTCTTCCCGATCCTCGGCGAAGCGTTCGGCGACATCCGTCCGGCGGCGACGATGATCGTATGCCAGCTCAACAAGCCGGAAATGAAGATCGAGATCGAGGTGACGGCGCTGAAGCGCACGGCATAGGGCCGTTGCAGCAATGCGGAGGGCTCCCGGACACGCAAAGGCAAGGAGCGGCTCATGGTGAAGGTCAGGCGCATCGTCGCCAATATCGAGACTCCCGACATTGCGGCGGCCAAGCACTTTTACCAGGACGTGCTCGGCCTTGATGTCCTGATGGATCAAGGCTGGATCCTCACTTGCGGCTCGGCCGAGACCATGACGGTGCAGGTGAGCTTCATGGCCGAGGGCGGGTCGGGCACGCCGGTGCCGGACCTGTCGATCGAGGTCGACGATGTCGACGCGGCGTTTGCGGCTATGAAGAAGGCCGGCTTCGCCGTCGAATACGGTCCGGCCGACGAGCCTTGGCACGTACGGCGCTTCTATGTGCGCGACCCGTTCGGCAGGCTGGTGAATATTCTTTCGCATCGGTAGGTGTGCTGCCGGCTTTCTCTGAGCGCCGGCGGGACGAGGGGGTGTGAAGGATCTCGGCGCTCATCCTCTTGCGCCGCAACCGCTTGGCGTTTAGCAAGACGCCGGTTCAATTTCTCTCCCGGGACGGTTCTCCATGGCTTCGAAAAATCTCTTCCTGCTCGCCGGCGACGGCATCGGCCCCGAGGCCATGGCCGAGGTGAAGAAGCTGATCGCGGCCATGAACGAGAAGCTCGGCAGCAACTTCGTCACTGACGAGGGGCTCGTCGGCGGCTGCGCCTACGACGCGCATGGCGTGGCGATCTCCGATGCCGACATGGCAAAGGCGATGGCGGCGGATGCCGTGCTGTTCGGCGCCGTCGGCGGGCCGAAATGGGATGCCGTGCCTTACGAGGTGCGGCCCGAAGCCGGGCTCCTGCGCCTGCGCAAGGACATGGAGCTGTTCGCCAATCTGCGCCCCGCGATCTGCTATCCGGCGCTGGCCGCTTCCTCCTCGCTCAAGCAGGAGGTGGTCGAGGGTCTCGACATCTTGATCGTGCGCGAGCTCACCGGCGGCGTCTATTTCGGCGAGCCGAAGCAGATCATCGATCTCGGCAACGGCCAGAAGCGCGGCATCGACACCCAGGTCTACGACACGTTCGAAATAGAGCGCATCTCGGGCGTCGCCTTCGAGCTGGCGCGGACCCGCCGCAATCACGTCACCTCGATGGAAAAGCGCAACGTCATGAAGTCGGGCGTGCTGTGGAACGAGGTGGTCACCCAGACGCACAAGGCGCGCTATTCCGACGTCAAGCTGGACCACATGCTGGCCGACGCCGGCGGCATGCAGCTGGTGCGCTGGCCGAAGCAGTTCGACGTCATCGTCACCGACAATCTGTTCGGCGACATGCTCTCCGACATCGCCGCCATGCTGACCGGCTCGATCGGCATGCTGCCGTCGGCCTCGCTCGGCGCGCCGGATGCCAAGACCAAGAAGCGCAAGGCGCTGTACGAGCCGGTGCACGGCTCGGCGCCCGACATCGCCGGCAAGGGCATCGCCAACCCGATCGCCATGATCGCGTCCTTCGCCATGTGCCTGCGATATTCCTTCGGCATGGTGGCCGAGGCCGACAAGCTCGAAGCGGCCATCGCCGCCGTGCTCGACGACGGCCTGCGCACCAAGGACATCATGTCTGGAGGGATGAAGGAAGTCGGCACCGTCGAGATGGGCGATGCCATCATCGCCAAGTTCCTGGGATGACCCGTTGCGTTAGCTGCAAACCCAGGCGGCTTTCATCCTCTGTCAAACCTGGATAGAAGCGGAAAGTCGCTTCGTATTCTCTGGGGCAATGTACAAGAAGAAGTCGGGCCCGTTGCCGGACGGTGCGGAAGAAACCTGCGGCAAGAAACAGCAAATCTGCATCGACGCGACTGGCCTGCTCGCCTGGCGCGGCGCGCTGGCCGGCATCCAGAGGATCGAGGACTTCATGGTCAGGGCGGCGCTGGCCGACTCCGATCCGGATATCGAGGTTGTGACGCTGGACCTTTCGAGCCGTCGCTTCCGGCCACTCGAGAATTTCGAGATGGAGGAGCTGGGTATCCGCGAGCTCGCGCCGTTCCGGCTACGGCCCAGGCGTAAACGACTTGCGGCCTTGCGGAGCGCTTTCGACGTGGTGCGACGATATCCGATGGCAAAAAGAGAAGCGGATCAGCAGCTTGCGAGGATAGTGACCGAAGGGCGCCCGGGCCTCACTTGCGCAATGCTGAGAGTGATGTTGCGCGCCTACCGTCTTTGGCGGCGGGGCGGCCTGATTGCCGGTCTGTTCCGCCCAGGTACCGCGGACGGGGAGGAGGGACCGGGGTATTCGAAGGTTTTGATCAGCAACTATGTCATGGTTGGCGAAACGGCGGCTGAGCTCGCCAGGCAAGGGAGCAGCACGGCTTTCCTGTGCCACGACATGATCCCGACGATACGGCCTGACTTTGTCGGCAAAGGCAGGATGCAATCGGTCTTCGGGCCAAATCTGGAGGCGCTGGTGCGTTCCGGAGCGGCGGCTTTCTGCACCTCCGATGCCGCGGCTGAGATGCTTATTGGCCACATGCAGAGGGCCGGCATCCCTGTGCCGACCATCCATCGCTTCCCGATGCCTTCCTTGCTTCATGAAAAGGCAACACGGCTCGGCGCGACGTCGGGCCTCGATACCGCCGAGACGGTCGTTCTCTATTGCTCGACGGTTGAGATCCGGAAGAACCACATCCTGCTCGCACGCATCTGGCAACAGGCGCTGGACGAAGGCGTGAAGCTGCCCAAGCTTGTCTGTGTCGGCCGCTGGGGTTGGATGGTCGAGGAGCTCAGCGCCTATCTCGAAGCGCACCCGCAGCTGGGGAAACAAATTGTCTTCGTCGGTCCGGTTAGCGACGAGGAACTTATCCGCTACTATCGCTGCGCAAGCTTCGGCGTCTTTCCTTCGCATATCGAAGGTTGGGGTTACTCCGCTTCGGAGTGTCTCGATTTTGGCATTCCGGTCATCGTTTCGACTACGCCCTCGCTGATCGAAGCGACAGGCGGCCTGATGCCTGCGATCGACTCGACGGACCAGGCCGGCTGGTATGCCGCCATTCGGCGAATGGCCGAGGACGTTGCGTGGCGCCGCGCACTTTCGGAGCGTATCGCCAAAAAGTACCGGCCGACAGCGCCGCCCGACAGCTGGGCCGCGCTCAAGGCGGGGCTCAAGGCAACTGCCGGATAGCAATGACCCGGCGCGCTGACGGGCAGGCCGAAACGATCAGACAGGGCGCTTCTTCGCCTTCCTGGGCTTCGGCGCACCGGAATTCTCATGCGTCGGCTTGCCTGATTTCTTTCCCCACGGCTTTCCCTCAAAGGTGGTTGGGCGCTGGTCGGTGGAACTCTCGACACGCTTGTTCAACTTGCGCCCCGGCGCGCCGTGGTCGAACGATCCCTTGCCGCGATGCGGCTTCTTCTCTGGCCTCGGCGGCTGGTAACCGGCGCGTGACAGGTCGGGCGTGCCGTCGATCCGCCTGACCGCTATGCTGCCCTGCAGCTTGCGGTCGGGGCCGATCGCGGCGAGGAAGCGGTCGGCCCAGTCAGCGGCGATCTGCACGAAGGTCTCTTCCGGCTGCATCTTGATGGCGCCGATCTCGCGCTTGGACATGCCGGCGGTGCGGCACAGCATCGGGATCAGCCAGCGCGGCTCGGCATTCTGACGGCGACCGACCGAAAGCGAGAACCAGACGCTGTCGCCGAAATCGTCGCGGCGCGCGGGGGCTTCTTCCCGGCGCGCGAACTTTTCCTTCGACGGGGCGAACGGGCCGACATCGATCAGGTCCTCGGGCGCCGAGCGGCTGCCGCGGCAAAGCCGCACGAAAGCGGCGGCCACCAGGTCGGCGCCGTGCCGTTCCAGAAGCGCGGCGGCGAAGTCGCGCTCGTCGTCCTTCACCGGCTCGCCGAAGGAAGGGTCGGCCAGGATGCGCTCATCGTCGCGCCGCAGCACTTCGTCGGCCGAGGGCGGGCTCGCCCATGTCGCGGTCAGGCCGGCATTGGCAAGCAGCCGCTCCGTGCGCCGGCGGGCATTGCCGGGCACGATCAGCGCGCTCACCCCTTTTCGCCCGGCGCGTCCGGTACGGCCGCTGCGATGCAGCAGCGTCTCAGGGTTGGTCGGCAGGTCGGCATGGATGACGAGATCGAGATTCGGCAGGTCGATGCCGCGTGCCGCGACATCCGTGGCGATGCAGACTTTGGCGCGGCCGTCGCGCATCGCCTGCAGGGCATGGCTGCGCTCGTTCTGGCTGAGCTCGCCGGACAGCGCCACGACAGAGAAATTGCGGTTGTTGAAGCGCGCAGTGAGGTGGTTCACCGCGGCGCGGGTGTTGCAGAACACCATTGCATTAACCGCCTCGTAGTAGCGCAGCACGTTGATGATGGCGTTCTCGCGATCGGCGGGCGCAACGGAAAGCGCCCGGTATTCGATGTCGAGATGCTGCTTCTCCTCGCCGCCGGCCGAGATGCGCACGGCGTCGCGCTGGTAGCTCTTGGCCAGCGTGGCGATGGAGCGCGGAACGGTGGCGGAAAACATCAGCGTGCGGCGCCCCGCTGGCGCGGCGTCGAGGATGAATTCGAGGTCCTCGCGGAAACCGAGATCGAGCATCTCGTCGGCCTCGTCCAAGACCACGGCTTTTAGCGCCGACATGTCGAAGGCGCCGCGCGTGATGTGGTCGCGCAGCCGTCCCGGCGTGCCGACGACGATGTGGGCGCCGCGCTCCAACGCGCGCCGCTCGGTGCGCATGTCCATGCCGCCTACGCAGGAGGCTATCTGCGCCCCGGTCAGCCCGTAGAGCCATTCCAGCTCGCGCCGAACCTGCAGCGCCAGTTCGCGCGTCGGCGCCACGACCAACCCCAGCGGCGCGCCGGCCTCGGCGAAACGCTCAGCGCCGCCCAGCAGGGTCGGCGCCACGGCTAAGCCGAAGGCGACGGTCTTGCCGGAGCCGGTCTGCGCCGACACCAGCGCGTCGGCCTCGCCGAGTTCAGGCTCCAGCACCGCCTTCTGCACCGGGGTCAGCGCCGAATAACCGCGCTTTTCCAGCGCCTCTGCCAGCGCAGGAACGATCATCTCGAAACTTGACATTTTCTTCTTTCGGAATTCGGAGCTTCTATAAGCCCATCGATGGGCTGATGCCGGCAGGCGCTGAGGCGCCGCAAGGCCGGACGGTTGGTGGGTTCCTACTTCTTGGCGACGGCATTGTACAGAGCAGGCGGCACCGCCTTTCCCTTCCCCCCTTGTGGGGAAGGTGTCGCCGAAGGCGACGGATGAGGGGTGTTCTAGGGAACGCCGACGTCTCAGTCCGCTGGAACACCCCTCATCCGTCTCGGCGCTGCGCGCCGATCCACCTCCTCCCACAAGGGGAGAAGGAGAGGCGCTGCGGCGATTGACTCTTCCACCAAACCGCGTAAAAGCCCGCGTCGAACGGGATCGTTTTTCGATGCGCGGCCTTTTGATGGCTCTTCTTGCATTCGATGCCCCTAGCCACGATGTACGACATCGGGCCGGGCGCTTCGGCGCGTCCGTCCGTTCCAGCAAAACTACGGCCAAAAAAACCACCACCAAAACGGTGTGATTCCCTTGGCCTAACCACCCTCTCCCGGGTCCGGCCCGGGGGACGAAGCCCGCATGAGGCCGGCGGGTTTTCTCCAACAACCAAGCGGAGAGGGACAGGAGATATCAGATGAGTTTCAAGGTTGCGGTAGTCGGCGCCACGGGCAATGTGGGCCGCGAAATGCTCAACATTCTGGACGAGCGCGGCTTTCCGGTTAGCGAGGTCGTGGCGCTGGCGTCGCGGCGCAGCCAGGGCACCGAGGTGTCCTTCGGCGACCGCACGCTGAAGGTCAAGGCGCTCGACACCTACGACTTTTCCGACACCGACCTCTGCGTCATGTCGGCCGGCGGCAATGTCTCCAAGGAATGGTCGCCCAAGATCGGCAAGCAGGGGTGCGTCGTCATCGATAATTCGTCGGCCTTCCGCTATGATCCGGACGTGCCGCTGATCGTGCCGGAGGTGAATCCGGACGCGGTCTCGCTGTTCTCGCGCAAGAACATCATCGCCAACCCGAACTGCTCGACCGCGCAGCTGGTCGTCGCGCTGAAGCCGCTGCATGACGTCGCCACCATCAAGCGCGTGGTCGTCGCCACCTACCAGTCGGTGTCCGGCGCGGGCAAGGAAGGCATGGACGAGCTGTTCACGCAGACCCGCGCCGTCTTCGTCGCCGACCAGGTCGACGTCAAGAAGTTCACCAAGCGCATCGCCTTCAACGTCATTCCGCATATCGACGTCTTCCTCGACGACGGCTCCACCAAGGAAGAGTGGAAGATGGTGGCCGAGACCAAGAAGATGCTCGACCCCAAGATCAAGCTGACGGCGACCTGCGTGCGCGTGCCGGTGTTCATCGGCCATTCGGAAGCGGTCAACATCGAGTTCGAGAAGCCGATCACCGCCGACGAGGCGCGCGAGATCCTGCGCGACGCGCCGGGATGCCAGGTGCTCGATAAGCGCGAGAACGGCGGCTACATCACACCGCTGGAATCGGCCGGCGAGGACGCGACCTTCATCTCGCGCATCCGCGAGGATTCGACCGTCGACAACGGCCTGTCGATGTGGGTCGTCTCCGACAACCTGCGCAAGGGGGCGGCGCTGAACGCCGTGCAGATCGCGGAATTGCTGGTCGAGCGCGGCCTGATCCAGCCGAAGAAGAAGGCAGCCTGACGGCTGTCTGTTTAGCGCTCACGGGCCGTATCGCCGCTGCCGCGGCGGGCCCTCCGCGGGGGCGCCGGACGACCGGCGGCCCGCTGTCGCGGGCTCGGCCTTCGGCCGTTTGTTCTCGCTCACAGAGTACGCGGCTGTGCCGAGGCTAGCGGAAGCGGACGACTTCAATGAAGGCCTTGCGTCTGACGATGAACTCCCGCAGCAGCGGCAGGAAGAAGGCTTTGCTGAAGCGTCCGATCGGCGGCTCGGGTTCGAGATAGAAGGACTTGCCGACGAGATGATCCAGAACCGCCGGTCGGCGTCGAGTCCGGCGCGGCGCCTCTCGATGGCGGGGATTTCCACCGCGAACCGAGCTTTCTCCGGCTCCTTGGTGGTGATCGGGAAGAACAGAACAAGATCGCCAGCCTGGGCTCCTTTTCCTGTGGCGTGAGCAGGTATCAGCAGTGTGGAGGAGGTGGTGCAGGCTCATCGATCCTCATGGCTCAGCCATCGCTTTCCGCCGCCAGCGCCCGCAACATCGCCGTGGCCTCCTCCGCCCTTTCCGCCGGCACGAACAGATGGTCGTGATAGAAGGCCGAGACCGGATTGACGCCCATGCCGGCGGTCGCCAGCTTCGCGGTGATGGCGGCGAGGAAGCCGACGGCTTCCAGCGAGGAGTGGATGTCGAGCGTGATCATCCGGCAGCGGAACGTGCCGGCGAGGCCGGCTGCCTTAGCCTGGCTTTCGGCTAGGATCAGCGTCGTGCCCTCGCGCTCAATGAAGCGCATCACCGGCTCCACGCCTTCCGGCAACACTGCGCTGGGCGGCAAGGTGGCGAATACATAGACATCCGGGTAAAGCCGCGGCGTCATCGACGCCAGCAGCTTCTGCAAGTCCGTCTCGCCGCTCATCTTTCCTTCCCTTCGTCTGGCGCCCTGCGACGTTCTCGACAGTCCTGCTCGCATCGTCAACGGTCCCGCGCCTGGACGACATGGCGATGTCGCTTGCGGCTGAGACGCGGGTTCGTTATCGCCGTAGAGACATAACGGCTTGCAAAGGTTCACCCGATGATCGTCCGCCCGCGCCCGACATTCCTGCAGCTGTTCTTCATCATGCGCGGCTCGGTGGTGCCGCGCATCCTGCCGCAGATTTTCGGCTTCGCCATCTACTCGGCGCTGATCCTGCTCGTGACACGGCACTTCCAGCTCGATCTCAGCGCCTTCAGCATCGCGCCTTTCGGGCTCGTCGGCGTGACGCTGTCGATCTATCTGTCGTTCCGCAACAACGCCGCCTATGACCGATGGTGGGAAGCGCGCAAGCTCTGGGGCGCGCTGGTGTTCGAGATCCGCAACCTGGCGCGCGCCACCACCAGCCTGATCGGTGACCGCGACGAGCAACGCGCGCTTCTGATGGAGGCGCTTGCCTTCTGCCATCTGTTGCGCGGGCAATTGCGCCGGATCGACAGCATAAAGGACGCGTACGCCTTCATCGGCGACGCGGTCGACAAGGCTGCTGCCCGCACCAATCCGGCGGACGACATGGTCCGCCGCATGGGCCGGCGCGCCAATGCGCGGCGCGAGGCCGGCGCGCTCGACCCGATCGGCTTCCGCATCCTCGATGAAAGGCTGGCCGCGATCGCCGCCATCCAGGCCGGCTGTGAGCGCATCGCCGGCACGCCCCTGCCCTTCGCCTATACGCTTCTGCTGCACCGCACGGCCTATGTCGTCTGCCTGCTTCTGCCGTTCGGGCTGGTCTCGACCACGGGCTGGGCGACGCCGCTGTTCACGGCGCTGATCGCCTACACCTTCTTCGGTCTCGACGCGCTGTCGGAAGAGCTCGAGGACCCGTTCGGCATCGAAGCCAACGACCTGGCGCTCGATGGCCTCTGCCGCGTCTGCGAGATATCAGTGTTCGAGGCGCTGGACGAGGCACCGCCGAAGATGATCGCGGCCGACAAGTTCTATTTTTCGTGAGGTCCGCAGGAGGGATTATCCCGGAACAAGTCCCGGTGCTCAGAAACATCAGGTTCCTGAGCGCATCATCTCACCCACAGCAGTTATGATCGGGGTGATGCACCTACTGTGTCTAAGGGCGGTCCTGTAATCTCCATGTCGAACTGGGCCGCGATCGCCTTGATTGCCGCGAGGTCGCGCGGAATCTCCAACCCCAAAGCGGCAACCGCCGGGAAAGCTTTCGAGACCACCCGGGGACAGGAGGGCGATCCATCGCGCACGCTCAACGACGACGAATGTGTGCTCGACGCCAGCGGGAATGTAGAACACTCCTCCGGCGATACCTTCGGAAATCTCCCCGGCGCGCCAGAAGCGCAGCCGCCCTTGGAGGATAATGAAGACTTCGTCGGATTTGGGATGGCGGTGACGCGGCGGTCCGTCGCCCGGACCGGCATTGGATGCAAATGCCCCGAGCTTGCCGCCGGTCTCTTGCGCCGTCAGCAGCGTTTTGTAGTGCGTACCGTTCCAATCGGTTTGAGTACCAGGTGCTGCCCGAGTTTGCATCTTCGCCACATGTGGTTGGAGTGAAGCCTTGATGACGCCGCGATAGCTATACTTTGACCTCGGGCCGGCGCCTCCTACGAACCTATGAGATGCGGCGGGGAATGGTTGTCAGCAACGCCGGCTTCCGGCAAACTGCAGATCCCTTCAGGTGAGGGAGCGGTGAAATCCGGCACGCATGCACGACTTCGACGGCATGGTCGGACAGATCTACGATGCGGCGGTCGAACCCGACTGCTGGCCGCGGGTTCTTGAGACGCTGTCGGATTTCCTCGAAGGCGCCGCTACAAAGCTGACGTTCCAGAACGCAAGGACGTTGCGCAGCGAAGCGAGTTCGGTCCGCATGCCGCCGGAGGCGGACCTCACCTACGCGCAGTACTACTACAAGACCAATGTGTTCCTGCCGCGTATCGCCAGGCTGAGCGCCGGCACGTTGATCCCGATTTGGGACCTGCTGCCGCGCGAGGTCTACCGGCGCTCCGAGTTCTACAACGACTTCTGCCGGCCCGGCGACATGTGTCACTCGATCGGGGTCGTGCTTGCCAACGAGCCGGACATGCGTGTCGTGTTCACCTGCGGACGTGCCGAGGCGACAGGAGAGTTCGAACCCGAGCACCTCGACCGGCTGCGCCGCATCGGGCCGCATCTGGTTCGCGCGGCGAGCGTGGGACTGCGTCTCTCGCGTTCGGAGATCGCCAGGAGCGCCAGTGTCGAGGCGCTCGACCGAGTCGCGCAGGGCGTGCTGATCGTGGCGGCAAATGGCGAGATCCTGTTTGCCAACCGGGCGGCCGAAGCGCTGCTCACCGAGGCCGATGGGATCAGGATCGAGAAATCGGCGCTGCGCGCAACCAGGTCCGCGGATGCCCCGCAATTCCAACGGTTGATCGCCACGGCCGTGGAGCGGTCGGATGCCGCGGGCGGCGTCATGGCACTCGCGCGCCCGGCGCCGCGTCGAGCGCTGAGCGTGTTTGTCGCGCCGCTGAAGATCGAGTTGACATGGTTCGTGACCGTCCGCCCCGCCGCGATCGTGTTCGTGTCCGATCCGGACAGCGCGCCACGGACCATGCAGGGCCAGTTGCGCAGTCTCTATCGGCTGACCCCGGCCGAGGCGGCCGTGGCCATCGCGATCGCCCGCGGCGAAGGGCTGCAGGCGGTTGCGGACGAACTCGGGATCAGCCTGACCACGGCGCGCACCCACCTGCAGCACGTGTTCGAAAAGACGGAGACGCGACGGCAGGCGGAGCTGGTGCGCCTCATTGCGGCGAGTGGTGTTTACGACCGGGTGGCGGAATCTGCGCCGAAAAGACTCAGGACCCTGTAGGATTGCTGCCCCGAAGCGCGTCCTTGGTTCGACCTCGGTAGAGGGCGTCGAACTTAGGAGGGAACACCCATGAGCATTTCCGAAGCCGCGCCTGCTTCAAAAGGCGCTTTGTGGGCCGGGCGCGCGCTCAGCGCCGTCGTCGTCCTGTTCATGATCTTCGATGGCGTCATCAAGCTGTCGCCGCTCGATACCGTCACGCAGGCCATGACCGAACTGGGCTGGCCGGCCGATCCGAACATCACACGCCTGATCGGGGCCATCGGGCTGATCTCGACCGCGCTCTATGCCTTGCCGCGCACCTCGATGCTCGGCGCGATCCTGCTCACCGCCTATATGGGCGGTGCGATTTCCACGCATGTGCGGATCGGCAACCCGCTGTTCTCGCACACGCTGTTCGGCGTCTATCTCGGCGTCATCCTGTGGGGCGGGCTCTATCTGCGCGACGCAAGAGTGCGGGCGTTGATCCCGTTCAGTCGATAAGAGGGGACAAAGCGACACTTACCATCATTCTTGACCTCATCGGCAGGGATTTCGAGGCCGGGCTCGACAGCTGAGGCGCCTTGCCGTGCGGTGAAAGCGGCGAGATTTCAACGGGTTGGTACCGAGTTCCGTAGATGCGGCCGGCATGTAGCCGGGCAATCTTCACCGTCGCCGGGATCAATTTAGCTGTTCGTGAGTTTAAGGGATGGCGGCGAGGACGGCGCTTGAGAGAGGAACAGCAATGAAGAAAGCAATTACCATTCTGGTTCTGACGATGGCCTTGGGCGCCTGCTCGCAGACCGAAAAGGGCGCGGCGATCGGCGGCCTGGGCGGCGCGGCGGTCGGTGCAGCGGTGGCAGGTGATCCGGTGCAGGGTGCCGTCGTCGGCGGCGCGGTTGGCGCCGTGGCTGGTGCGCTGATCGGCCATGCCAGCGAAAGTGGCAAGTGCCGCTATCGCGATCGTTACGGACGCGTCTATGTGGCGCGCTGCCCGTCCGGCTACTGAGGCGTCAGGCGGACCAAAAGAAAACGGCGGGCATGAGCCCGCCGTTTTCGTAGAGCGTTTACCGTTTCAGGAAAACGGCGCCGTGATTACTCGGCGGTGGCGGTCTCGGCCGGCGCGGCAGTCGCCGCTGCCGCTGCCGCAGCGGCGTCTTCCTGGGCCTTCTTCAGAAGCGCGGCGCGTTCCTGCGCCTTCTTGCCGGGCAGGGCCTTGGTCGGGTTCGAGCGGGCTTCGCGCTTGGCGATACCGGCTTCGTCGAGGAAGCGCAGCACGCGGTCGGTCGGCTGGGCGCCGTGCGACAGCCAGTGCTTGACGCGGTCGGCGTCGACCTTGACGCGCTCGCCGTCCTTCGGCAGCAGCGGGTTCCAGGAACCGAGCGCCTCGATGAAACGGCCGTCGCGCGGCGAACGGGCGTCGGCGACGACGACGTGGTAGTAAGGACGCTTCTTCGAGCCCGCACGGGCCAGTCTGATCTTCAGTGCCATTCTTTTCTCCTAAAAGCTCTGATTTCGTTTGATGTGGTTTTGTGGCTGAGTCCTTTGTTTGTGCATGGCGTTATCCCAAAACCGCGAAGCACTTTTGGGCGACATGCACAGGTCAGCCGGCTTTGGGAGCGCCGTTGGAAGCGGCGATCTGTTCGTGGTGTCGGATCACTTCACGGACGACGAAGTTCAGGAACTTCTCCGCGAAATCCGGATCGAGATTCGCATCCTTCGCCAGCTGGCGAAGGCGGGCGATCTGCTGCTGCTCGCGCGCCGGATCGGCGGGCGGCAGGCCATGCTCGGCCTTCAGAACGCCAACCGCCTTGGTGCAGCGGAAGCGTTCGGCCAGCATGTGGATGAGGGCGGCGTCGATGTTGTCGATCGAGGCGCGGTAGCCGGCCAGGATGGCGCGTGCGTCGGCCATGTCTTTCTCCTCGTTCATCGCCCCCTCACTTCTTCTTGCCAAGGCCTGGCAGTCCGCCGCCGAGACCTGGAAGGCCCGGAAGCTTCATGCCGCCTGGCAGGCCCGGCAGGCCGCCGCCACCGGGAAGTCCACCGGGCAACCCGCCCGGCAGGCCCTTGCCGAGGCCGGCGGCCTGCGCCTGCTTCTGCAAGGCTTCGAGCTGCTTGGGATCCATCTTGGAGAGATCGGGCATGCCGCCGCCGGGCATCATGCCGCCAAGGCCCATCTTCGAGGCCAAGCCGCCCATCATGCCGCGCATCAGGCCGCCGCCTTTGCCCTTGCCGCCCATCGCCTTCATCATGTCGGCCATGCCGCGATGCATCTTCAGGAGCTTGTTGATTTCGGCAGCGTCGGTGCCGGAGCCGGCGGCGATGCGCTTCTTGCGCGAATGCTTCAGGATATCGGGGTTGGCGCGCTCGGCCTTGGTCATCGAGGAGATGATGGCGAGCTGGCGGCGGAACATCTTGTCGTCGAAGCCTGCTGCGGCAAGCTGGTCCTTCATCTTGCCCATGCCGGGCATCATGCCCATGATGCCGCCCATGCCGCCCATTTTCGACATCTGCTGAAGCTGCGCGGCAAGGTCGTTCAGGTCGAACTTGCCCGACTGCATCTTCTTGGCCATCGCCGCCGCCTGCTCGGCGTCGATGGTCTCGGCGGCCTTCTCGACGAGCGAGACGATGTCGCCCATGCCGAGGATGCGGTCGGCGATGCGCTTGGGATGGAATTCCTCCAGCCCGTCCATCTTTTCGCCCGTCCCGATGAGCTTGATCGGCTTGCCGGTTACGGCGCGCATGGAAAGCGCCGCCCCGCCGCGGCCGTCGCCATCCATGCGGGTCAGGACCAGGCCGGTGATGCCGACGCGTTCGTCGAAGCTTTTCGCCAGGTTCACGGCGTCCTGGCCGGTGAGCGAATCGGCGACCAGCAGGATCTCGTGCGGGCTCGACACCTTCTTGATGTCGGCCATCTCGACCATCAGCGGCTCGTCGATATGGGTGCGGCCGGCGGTGTCGAGGATGACCACGTCATGGCCGCCGAGCCTGGCGGCCTGCACGGCGCGCTTGGCGATGTCGACCGGGCTCTGGCCGGCGATGATCGGCAGCGTCGCGACCTTGGTCTGCTCGCCGAGCTGGCGCAGCTGCTCTTGTGCTGCGGGCCGCCGCGTGTCGAGCGAGGCCATCAGCACCTTCTTGTTCTGCCGCTCGGTCAGCCGCTTGGCGATCTTGGCCGAAGTGGTCGTCTTGCCGGAGCCCTGCAGGCCGACCATCATGACGACCACGGGCGCCGGCGCATTGAGGTCGATGGCCACGCCTTCGGCGCCGAGCATCTCGACCAGCTCGTCATGGACGATCTTGACGACCATCTGCCCCGGCTTGATCGACTTCAGCACCGCGGCGCCGACCGCCTTCTCGCGCACCTTGTCGGTGAAGGAGCGAACCACTTCCAACGCGACGTCGGCCTCGAGCAGCGCACGGCGCACCTCGCGCAGCGCCGCCGAGACATCCGCCTCGGACAGCGCGCCGCGGCCGGTCAGGCCGTTCAGGATCGAACCAAGGCGTTCTTGGAGGGACTCAAACATTGATCAGACCGCGGTGCGAGCGCGCCTTGGATTCATGCTGGTCCCTGTCGGGCCTGCGGCCCTCCACGCCTCTTGGGCGTTCCTGGAGTGATTCAAACATTCTTCTTCCTTTTCCCTGGCACTGTGGATGCCCGAGAGGTAGTGCGTTAGCGCCGGGTCGCCAAGCAAAAGCGCAAAGCCAAAAGCACCCGGGGGCGCATCGCGCTGCCGGGTGTTGGCCTCCAGGATCTCTTTACAGCTCTTGCCTCAAAGAGGCTTCGGCGTCCTGGTCGGCTTTCGCGAAGGATACTCGTCGCGGAAATTCAGCGGCTCTAGACAGGAAAACGGCCGCGGAGTCAAGGCTCGGCCAGCAATCCGGCCAAAACGGCGCGATTCGAGACGCTTAGAACAAGCTTTCGCTGTTCGTACGGACCCGCAGCGGCGAGCGCCGGTGCAAAAGCAAAAGCATGGTCAAAAGCGTGCTGACGATGCCGATCGCGGCGATGAGCGCAGCATCCCAGTTCGTCCAGCCGGGGCCCTCGAGCGGCTTGGCGTTGAGGAGGGCGAAGCCATTGTAGCCTTCCTGGTGCGAGATCAGCAGGAAGCCGGTCAGGTTGTTGCCGAGATGGGCGCCGAAACCGGCGCCGAGATTGCCGGTGACATAGACCAGCAGGGTGAGCAGCAGGGCAAAGATGCCGATCGAGATGAAGACGCTGGCATTGATGGCAAAAGTCGAAGCCGAGTTCCAGTGCAGCGACGTGAACAGCATGCCCGGCAGCACCGCCCAAACCAGAGGGCTCTTGAAGCGGTAGGCGAGGCCGCGCAGCAGGTAGCCGCGAAACAGTATCTCCTCCGACGAGGTCTGCAGGAAAGCGAGCAGCAGGATCGGGATCAGGGAGAGCAGCCAGGACGACATTGCGATAGGTCCGCGCAGGATTTCCGGCTGCATCCAATAGAGCAGGACCTCGGAGAAGAGCGAGGTGATCAGCACTGCGACCAGCCCCTTCAGGAAATCGCCGCGGGCAATGCGGCGGGTGACCCCGAAAAGGGCGGACAGCGGCTCGCTGTGAACGAAGCGCATCGCAACCCAGAGGCCGATCCAGATGCCGGCGAATGAGGTCAGGGCACTCAAGATTCCGACCGGCGATGCCAGGAAATCCTGCATGTACCGCCCGGTCGAGGGTCCGGGCAGGCCCCAGACGATGTAGACATAGGTGCCGGCAAACAGCACCAGGGCCGTCATCGCCATCCAGAAGGCGACGACGATCGCCGTGCCGAAGAACAGGCGCGGCAAATTGGTCTTTTGGTTCGGCGAGCGGCGATAGCCCTCGAAGGCGGCATTGTCGATCGTCACGCGGCTCCCCTGCCGAAGGCTTTGGCTGCAAGATCTATGGCGATCAGTGGTTACCGTGCTATTACGCCATCAGGTTCCCGGGTTGAATGGGTCGCTTCAAGGGCAACGGCATGGACGTCACGGCCGAAGACGGGCCGGACGCCCGCCTGTCGCGATCGTCACCCTATGGCGAAGCAAGGAGCGAACGACGCGGCGCAGACCATAGGATCCGTGCCGCAACATCTGAGCGATGCAGCGGTTCAGAAGAGCCCTTCTTCTGCGCAGTCTTCATTTTTCGCGCGAGGTACGGAATGGATCCTCGGGTCTGCGCGCAGCTTTGCGGCGCTCCGCCCGTGGATGACGAAGTTCGGGCGCTTCAGCCAATTCCCAGCCTATGTCGCGATGCGACGGTCGCTGCTTGCACACAAACAAGCGGCCGCCGTCGCCGGCGGCCGCTCTTCTCATGGCGATCAGGCCTGATCAGCGCATCACATAGACGATACGCCTTGTGCCGGGATCGACCAGCGCCGGCTGGTTGTTCACATAAACGTAGCGATACCGGTAATCCGGGATCTCGCGCAACTCGACTGTGTCGGGCAGCGTGGCGCCGGTCACCACCTCGCCGTCGAGATAAACCGGATCGACCCGGTGCTCGGTGACATAGGTGCCGACCTCGGCCGGCGGCCTGCCGATCGATTCGATGGCGTCGTCGTTAGAGACGATGGCGCCGGTATGGATGTCCGTGGTGTAGAGATTGTCGGTCGGCGGCGGCACAACGGCAATGCCGGCATCCGCCGGCCGGCGCGTCACGACAACCCGGCTGCCGCCGAAGTCACCCGTCACATAGTCGGAATAGACCCAACCCTTGCCGCCGGCTTCGGCTATCGTGCACCATTTGCTGCCTTCGATGCAGCCGTTGAGCGTGGCCGACTGGCCGGCCGCCAGCACGCCGATGACCGGGTATTGCGGACCGGGGCCGGCCCGCACATTCAGGTCGGTCATCGCCTGGACGGGGGTATCGGCGAAAGCGGCGCCCGACATGGCAAGCAGCGCACCGGCAAGCGCCGGAAACAACACGCGTTTCATGGTTTTCACTCCGTTTTTCAACGCTCCCTCGGGCTCGGAAACGAAACAGAGGCTTATGCGTTCCGGCTAAAGCGCCCCTGCCGGCTCACGAATTGTTCCAGGCTTTTTCGGCGCGCGGGTCAGAAGGTCGTTCACGAAGGCGAGTTTTCGGGCCGTCACTTCGGAAATCACGAAGGGGTAGAGATCCGGCAGTCCCATGCAGCGGTTGATCGAATTGGAGGCCTCCGAAAGCACCAGCCAGCGGGCGAGGATCTTCTTGAACGGCTCTTGCATCGGGCCGGGATCGACGGGCGCCGCCTGCAAGTGTCCGCCGGTATTGGCCCGCGGCAGGTTGCCGTCGCCGACAATCTCCAGCCGGCCGAGCGGGAGATTGAGCGCATGCACCATCTCGAGCGTGTCGGTGATGTGTAGATGATGCGCGAAGGTCTCGGCCCAATCCTCCCAGGGATGGGATGTGGCGTAGGCAGAGATGTGGCGCTGCTGCCAGTCCGGCGGCGCGCCGTTGGCGTAGTAGGTTTGCAAGGCCTGCTCGTAATCGATCCGCTCGTCGCCGAAGAGCGCGCGGAAAGCCGAAAGATATGCAGGATCGTCACGGATCAGCCGATCCCAATAATAGTGGCCGAGCTCATGGCGGAAATGGCCGAGCAAGGTGCGGTAGTTTTCACCCATCTCGACGCGCCGGCGCTCGCGCTCGGCGGAATCGGCCTCGGCGACGTTGAGCGTGATCAACCCGTTGTCATGGCCGGTCAGGATGCGTTCCCCGCCTGGACCAGCGCCGATCGGGTCGGCGAGAAAGTCGAAGGCAAGACCGACCTCGTCGCCTGCATCGGCCTTCGGCACAACCGGCAGGCCGAGGGCGAGCAGGGAGTAGACGGCACGCTTCTTCGCGGCTTCGACCCGTATCCAGCGCCTGCGGTTGCCGTCGATGGAAAGGTCGGGAATGACTTGGTTGAGAGCGCAGGCGCGGCAGAAGGTCCGGCCGTTCTCGGCCCGCCAGTTGCACGCGCATTCATCGGCGTTGCCGCATTGGAAGACGCCGCTCGTTCCGGCGAGGACGAAATTCGCCTGCTCCGGGTCATAGAAGACGAGGCTGGAACAGCTCAGGCACTGGGCGTTCTCGAAATAAAGGCGGTGCCCGCAGTTTGGACAGTCGAAAAGCTTCATGCGTCGACCCGTGAGACCCATGCGTGGATGTGAGTTCGCCCCTAACGTCCGCCGGCGTCCGGCGTTCCAGTCCTATTTCGGCTAAATCTGGGCAATGACCTGCCTGGACTCGCTTTCGCCCGAGGGCCTCGCGCCGCCACGGGACCGATGCAGCCAGGCGAGGTCTATGTCGAAGGCACGCCGAAATGGCGGCGCAGGCCGAGGCGCGGCCGCCGATGCGGCCCATCGCCTAGAGAAGAAGGTGTCCGACGGCTCGAAGCACCTTCCGCGGCAAGTCCCGCGGAACTGGCGCCAACGATCACGACATCACCTCCTTCATGAGGTAAGCCAGCCACACCTGATGCCCGATCGTAGGGAAATTGCCCTTCTTTCGCCAGGGTCGGGTGTCACGTGCTCCGCGAGGGCGGTGACAACCCGGCGTTTCGCTGGCAAATTCACAACCGGGACGTGATTCAGGCAATTCAGGAGAACAAGATGGCATTTTTTGCCAAGGGAAGGATTTTCGCGGCGGCGGTGGTGGCGACGCTGGCGCTGGCGGCGGGCGCCGAGGCGGCTCCAAGCTGTGGCAAGAACGGCGCCGGCTTTGACGCCTGGAAACAGGATTTCGCCGGCGAGGCCAGAGCCGAGGGTGTCGGCCAGAGGGGCCTGTCCGCGCTGGCGGGCGCCACCTACGCCACCAGGACGATCGCTGCCGACCGGGCGATCCACAAGGCGTTCAGCGGCTCGGTGGAAAGCTTCATGCAGCGCCGTGGCGCATCGGCGATCATTTCCCGAGGCCGCGCGCTGAAGAAAGCAAACGCGGCGATGTTCGCCAATATCGAGAGCACCTATGGGGTGCCGCCGGGCGTGCTGCTCGCCATCTGGGGCATGGAAACCGGCTTCGGCGCCTCGATGGGCAACCAGAACACGGTTTCGGCGATCGTGACGCTGGCCTATGACTGCCGCCGCCCGGATTATTTCAGGCCGCATGCCATCGCCGCGCTGAAGCTTGTCGATCGCGGCGCGCTCAGCGCCTCTTCCGTCGGGGCCATGCATGGCGAGATCGGCCACACCCAGTTCCTACCTGGAAATGTGCTGAAATACGGCGTGGGCAGCGGAAACCTGCGCGACCGCAACACGGCGCTGGCGTCGACCGCCAATTTCCTCAAGGGCCATGGCTGGCGCGCCGGCGCGAGCTACGAGGCGAATATGGGTGCGATCGCCGGCTGGAACTCGGCAAGCGTCTATCAGCAGGCCATCGCCCGCATCGCCGAGGCGATCGACGCGGACTGAGCGGGCATTTCCATTTCAGCGAAGAGCCCGGCCATGCGCCGGGCTTTTGTTTGCGGAGCACGCGTCGAACCTGATCACGGGGAATGACGATCAGTCCTGTTTCTCCTCATTCTCAATGATTCGCCCAGCCACTCAACGGGCATTTCTGGGAGATGGGAACCTGGAAGGAGCCGTCAATGCCGCTGCAGTTACGGAACCTGGACGACCGCGGCGGCAAGGAGTGGGTGACAGGTGGCTCCTTGGGCTTGCCCTTGATGACCATCCAGATCTCGGTCGGCTGGCTGAGCTGAATTGCATTTACATCCGAGAAGCCGATGCGCCCGATGCGCACGCCTTCGAAGATGCGCTGGCAAAAGATTGCCGGCACGCGGTCGAGCGATACGCCCATGAAAGAGGCGAGCTCGTGCTTGAACGTGATGTCCCAAACGCGGGCCGAGGCAACACATTTGGCCATGCTTGGTTCTGGCGACTTCTTGGACGCCATTGCCGCTTGGCATCCGATTGCGACCACGGTTGCGGTCAACAGTAACAAAATTCGATTTTTCAAATCCACCCCCCATGTCCCGCGAACAAAGTAGCCTATAGCGCTGGGAGGTCAACAGAATGCGTGTTGGAACAGGGTTTCATATATTAGCATACTGAAATAAAAACCCGGCGTTTCCGCCGGGTCGTTTGATAGCATATGTATCAGTAAAATATCAGTGATTGCGGTTTCTCGCAGCCAGCGTCCGCAGCCGAAGTCCGTTCAGCCGTATAAAACCTTCGGCATCCTTCTGGTCGTAGGCGCCGCGATCGTCCTCGAACGTGACCAGCGCATCCGAGTATAGCGTCTTCTTAGACTTGCGGCCGGTGACGATGACATTGCCCTTGTAGAGCTTCAGCCGCACCGTGCCCTCGACGTCCTCCTGGCTCTTGTCGATCATCGCCTGCAGCATGACGCGCTCGGGCGAGAACCAGAAGCCGTTGTAGATGAGCTCCGCATAGCGCGGCATGAACTCGTCCTTGAGGTGGGCGGCGCCGCGGTCGAGCGTGATCGATTCGATCGCCCGGTGGGCGGCGATCAGGATCGTGCCGCCGGGGGTTTCATAGACGCCGCGCGACTTCATGCCGACGAAACGGTTCTCGACGAGGTCGAGGCGGCCGATGCCATTGTCGCGGCCGAGGTCGTTCAGCGCCGCGAGCAGGGTGGCCGGCGACAGCTTCTTGCCGTTGAGCGCGACGGGATCGCCCTTCAGGAACTCGATCTCGATCTCGGTGACGACATCGGGCGCGTCCATCGGCGAGACGGTGCGCTGGTGGACGAATTCCGGCGGCTCGCTCCACGGGTCTTCCAGCACCTTGCCCTCGGAGGAGGAGTGCAGGAGGTTGGCGTCCACCGAGAAGGGCGCGTCGCCGCGTTTGTCCTTCGGCACCGGAATCTGGTGCTGCTCGGCGAAGTTGAGCAGGTCGGTGCGCGATTTGAACGACCAGTCGCGCCACGGCGCAATGACCTTGATGTCCGGGTTCAGCGCATAGGCGGACAATTCGAAACGGACCTGGTCGTTGCCCTTGCCGGTGGCGCCATGGGCGATGGCGTCGGCGCCCGTCTCCTTGGCGATCTCGACCAGATGCTTGGAGATCAGCGGCCGGGCGATCGAGGTGCCAAGCAGATAGGTGCCTTCATAGACGGCGTTGGCGCGGAACATCGGGAAGACGAAGTCGGCTACGAATTCCTCGCGCACGTCGACGATGCGGATGTCCTTGATGCCCATCATCTCGGCCTTGCGGCGCGCCGGCTCCAGCTCTCCGCCCTGGCCGAGATCGGCCGTGAAGGTGACGACTTCGGCGCCGAGCTCGGTCTGCAGCCATTTCAGGATGATGGAAGTGTCGAGGCCGCCGGAATAGGCGAGCACGACTTTCTTGACGTTCTTGGTCTTGGACATTTTTGGCGGTTCCGCGGGAAAAAGGTTCGGGGGCGAGTATCACGCCGTTTCCGGGCGACGCAAGAGACGAAGGGGCGCCTAGCTATGGCACAGGCTGGGCCAGATGTTTGCCTGGGCAGACGCTGGCGCGTCAGGAAGTGCCGCGTTACAGAACTAACGAAACCCCATTGCGAGGCGACCCCCGATCTATGTCCTTCATCCCCGACACTTCGACCCTGATCCAGTTCGCCATCGCCACAATCGTCCTGGCGATCACGCCAGGACCGGACATGACGCTGTTCGTCTCGCGCACGCTGAGCCAGGGCCGCGCCACCGGCTTCGCCTCGATGGCCGGCGCGCTCTGCGGCACTCTGATCCACACCACGCTGGTGGTTGTCGGCATCTCGGCGCTGATCGTGGCTTCGCCGATGGCCTTCTTCGCCCTGAAGATCTTCGGCGCCGGCTATCTTGTGTTCCTGGCCTGGCAGGCGGTGACGAAGGGCTCGGCCTTCTCGCCGGAGAAGCGGACGGGACCGCAGGTTTCGCTGTTCCGAAGCTGGGCGGCCGGGCTCGGCGTCAACCTGCTCAATCCGAAGATCATCTTGTTCTTCATGACCTTCCTGCCGCAATTCGTCTCCGCCCACGATCCGAACGCGTCCGGAAAACTGTTTTTCCTCGGCTTGATGTTCATCGCGCTATCGATCCCGGTGACGGCGCCGATGGTGCTGGCGGCGGAAAAGTTCTCGGCGGCGATGAAGGCAAGCCCGCGGGTGACGCGCGTGGTCGACTACCTGTTCGGCGGCGTGTTCTCGGCCTTCGCGCTCAAGATCCTGACGGCGCAGGCGAAGTAGACGTTCGCGCTTGCAGGCGCGGATCAAGCTTCCGGATCCGGCAACGGTTCGCGGCGCCAGCTTCCGGCCCAGCGGCCGGACGAGAGCCAATAGAAGATGCCGCCGACCATGCCGCTGCCGACCACGGCCAAGCGGGCGTTGGTCGCGGTGACATCGAAATTGGCGTCGCCCGCATTGTGCGCGAAGCCGAGGAAGACGATGGCGACGACCGCGCCGCCCAGCGCGTAATACAGCCAGTCGCGACGGCCAAGCACCTCGGCCACCAAAATGACGACGGCCGACGGCATAAAGGCGAAATAGGCGACGAACAACGCCACGAACGGCACCGAAAAATAAAGCGCGGGGACGATCGTCGGATGGCCTGGTTCCAGCGCATAGCCGAAATAGCCGAGGAAAAGGGCGTTGAGAAAGGCGCTCGCCGCCAGCGAGCCAACAATATAGCCGATCAGGATGACGGCGAAGCGTACGAGATAGGCGATGATACGCCTCACGCCTCGCCGTGCCCTGCGATCATCATGGCTTCGAGCGCCAGCCGGTCCACTTTCCGCATCCGCTCCGATTCCGACTTGAGCTGGCCGCAGGCGGCGAGGATGTCGCGGCCACGCGGCGTGCGGATCGGCGAGGCGTAGCCGGCATTGTTTATGTAGTCGGCAAACTTCTCGATCGTCTCCCAGTCCGAGCACTGGTAGTTGGTGCCGGGCCAGGGATTGAATGGGATCAGGTTGATCTTGGCCGGAATGCCCTTCAAGAGCTTCACCAGCGCCTTGGCGTCGTCGAGGGAATCGTTGACGTCCTTCAGCATCACATACTCGAAGGTGATGCGCTTGGCGTTGGAGAGGCCGGGATAGGCCTTGCAGGCGGCGATCAGGTCCTTCAGCGGGAACTTCTTGTTGATCGGCACCAGGAGGTCGCGCAGGTCGTCATTGGTGGCATGCAGCGAGATCGCCAGCATGACGCCGATCTCCTCGCCGGTACGGGCGATCTCGGGCACGACGCCGGAAGTCGACAGGGTGATGCGGCGCTTCGACAGAGACAGGCCGTCGCCGTCGGAGGCGATCAGCAGCGCCTTCTTCACCGCATCGAAATTGTAGAGCGGCTCGCCCATGCCCATCATGACGATGTTGGACACCTTGCGGCCCTCGGCTGGCACGATGGCGCCGTCCGGCGTGTCGCGGTCGGGGAAATCGCCGAGCCGGTCGCGCGCGGTGAGCAGCTGCGCCAGGATCTCTTCCGTCGTCAGGTTCCGCACCAGCTTCTGTGTGCCGGTGTGGCAGAAGGAGCAGGTCAGCGTGCAGCCGACCTGCGAGGAGATGCAGAGAGTGCCACGGCCTTCCTCGGGGATGTACACCGTCTCGATCTCGACGGGACGGCCGGCGCCGCGCGGCGGAAAGCGGAACAGCCATTTGCGCGTGCCGTCGGACGAGATCTGCTCCTCGACGATCTCGGGCCTCGCCACGGTGAAATGCTTGTCGAGCTCGGCGCGAAGGTCCTTGGAGATGTTGAACATATGGGCGAAGTCGGAGACCCCGCGCACATACATCCAGTGCCAGAGCTGCTGGGCGCGCATCTTTGCCTGGCGCTCCGGCACGATGCCAGCGCCGACAAGGGCCTCTCCGAGCTCGGCGCGGGTCAGGCCGATCAGCGACGGCTTCTCGGTGGGTGCTGCGCGGCGCAAGGCGTCACGGGCGCCTTCGGCGGTAAGATCAAGCGAAACGGTCATGGTGGCGCCAATATAAGCGATTTGCGGCCGATTTCAGCATCGCCCGAACAGGAAGCGCGGCGCATAGCACAGCTTGGCGATGGAGTCATGCGCTGGCCGCCCTTGGAAGAAGAGAGAGATGGCCCCAACCTTACTCTTGAGTATCCATCCGCCGGCGATGGCCGCTGACCTGCTGGCCATCCTCCGGGTGCAGGAAGAAGAAGCCCGGAATGGAGAGCAGCGGGATCACCGCAGTCAGCAGGAACGCCCAATGGAACTGCTCCGCCGTCGGCGCATGCACCTCGCCGGAGACGAGGCCGAGCACCATGGCGGCGATCGAGACGCCGAGCGAGACGCTGAGCTGCTGCAGGACACCGCCCAGGCTGGTGGCGCGGCTGAGCTTCTCGCCCGGCAGGTCGGCGTAGGACAGCGTGTTGGACGACATGAACTGCGCCGAACGGACGATGCCGAAGAAGAAGACATAGAGCCCGATCAGCCAATGCGGGGTGTCGGCGCTGAGCAGGGCAAAGCCTGCCACGGCGACAGAGCCGACCATCGCGCTGCCGCTCAGCACGGCCTTGAAGCCGAAGCGCCGCAAGAAGAACGACAGCAGCGGCCGCATCAGCAGGGCGCCGAAGCTGCCGACGAAGGTCAGCGAGCCGGAGGTGACCGGGCTCATGCCGAAACCGACCTGCAGCATCAGCGGCAACAGAAACGGCGCACCGTTGAGGCCGATGCGGCACAGCCCCCCGGCCAGCGTGCCGATCCAGAAGGAGCGGAAGCGGAACAGCGTGAGATCGACCGCAGGCGCCGCGACGCGGCGCGCATAGCGGCCGAAGGCGAAGAGCAGCAGGACCGAGGCCGCCAGCGCCAGCACAGTCGCCAGCGGCGAAATGATCGGCCTGCCGATGTTCTCGAGGCCGAACTGCAGCAGCGCGGCGCCAGCCCCCACCATGAGGAAGCCGGCGAAGTCGAAAGGCCGCGCCTCTTCGCCGCGAAAATCATCGACGAAGCGCAGGGCGGCGAAAATGCCGATCAGGCCGAAAGGGACGTTGACATAGAAGATCCAGCGCCAGGAGGCGTAGGTGGTCAACAGGCCGCCGAGCAGCGGCCCGATGACGGGACCGACGATCGCCGGCAAGGTCATGTAGGTCATGGCGGTGATCAGCCCGCTGCGGGGAAAGGAACGCAGCAGGATCAGTCGCCCGACCGGCGTCATCATGGCGCCGCCCAGCCCTTGCAGCGCGCGCATGGTCAAAAGCATGCCGAAGCTGTCGGCCACGCCGCACAGGACCGAGCCGAGGGTGAACGTGAAAAGCGCCAGGGCGAAGATCCTGCGGGCGCCGAACCGGTCGGCGAACCAGCCGCTGACCGGGATGAAAACGGCCAAGGTCAGGATGTAGGTGGTGATCGCCAGATTGAGCCGGACCGGCGTTGTGTCGAGGCTTTGCGCGATGGCTGGGATTGCGGTGGTCAGGATGGTGGAATCGAGCTGTTCCATCAGGAAGGCGATGGCGACGATCGACGGGATGATCAGCTTCAGCCGTGGGTCGCGCTCGGTCGCAAAAAGATGCTGTTCCAATGGTCCGCCAGTTCTCTCGCGCAGGAAGCGGTGGCCCGCAGTGAGCCATCCGCGATCAAGCCGGCGTCGATGTCGTGCGGTCCAGCCGGTCCGGATTCCCACCGCACCGGACTGCTTTATGTCCCGATCGCTGCGAAGCGATAACGATTTCGGCTGGCACAGAGGTCAACAAATGTTGACCCGCGCCGGAGTCTGGGGCGGGCCGCGACCGGTCGCCGGCATCTGAACATCGATCACATATTCGTGTTGGCGTAACCAATCGAAACGAATCCGCGAACCGGAAGGGGGCGACCATGCCCCCCAACAATGGGAGTCTTTCAGATGCACTCGATCAAGTTCGCACTCATTGCCGGCTTTGCCGGCCTTTTCGCCTCGCAGGCCTTCGCCGAAGACACGATGGGCGCCATGACGATGATGAAGGGCGGTCAGGTGACAGCGATCATGCCGGACGGTCACATGGGCACCATGATGACGGACGCCAAGATGAGTGGCGAAATGATGAAGATGGCCAAGCCGATCAAGCATTGCATGATGATGATCACCGACGCCAAGGGCAAGGCCTACATGATCGATACCTCGACCAAGAAGGCCCAGGCCGAATGTGAAAAAATGGCGATGTAAGGCCAGCTTCCGTCAATCCGGCTTGTTTGGGCCGGGGTGGGCGCTCGGCCTGCCGCTATGGCAGGCCGGGTCACCTGTCCACTTCAAGGGTGTTTATACCGGTGCTTTGGTCTGTCTCGGGCGGCGGTGGCGAGGCGCCACGAACTCGATAGGAGGGCAGGTCCAGGGCGCCGGACGGGGTTGGGTTGGCTTCGAGCCGTGCGATCAAGCGCTTCATCTGAGCGATCTCACGAACCTGCGCGTCGATGATGCCGTCGGCCAGCCTGCGAACTTCGGGATCGCGAATATGCGCGCGTTCGCTGGTCATGATGGCGATGGAGTGATGCGGGATCATCGCCTTCATGTACGAGACGTCGGTCACGGTTTTCTGGGTCCTGACCAGCCACAAGGCGCCGGCAAAAACGGCAATTGCGGCTACGACAATGGTGATGTTTGCAGCGATGTTTTTGTACATTCCCCACATGAAGCCGATCATGATCAGCGCCATGGTCGCACCCATTAAAATGGCCATCCAGACGCGGGTCTGGCTGAAGAAGACATGATCCAGCGCATAGGTGTTCAGATACATGACTCCGTACATGACGACGGTCGATGCCACGATCATTGCGACAAATCGGATGTAGCTCATCCCTCTTCTCCTCGCTAAAGGAGCAGAACTATCGGCGCGAGCGTTTGATCCGTTGGCGGCCAAGGGCCCTATAGTCAGCTCTCGACCGACTTCCCAATGCTGATCGTGCAATAGGCGGAGTCCGTTTCAGAGGACAGGCATGGCCGGCATATCCCGAAAATACCGTTTGTTGCGGCGCTCGCAGGCGATGTGGGTGTCGCGCCGAGTCTGGCAGCCGCGCCTGGTCTTCTGGGCAGGCGCCATCTCGATCGGCCTGATCAGCGTCCTTTTCGCCCTGCTCGCCGACCGGGCGCAGGCCCTGTTCCATGCCATGACCGGGCATGACGGCGGCTGGCGTTTCTATGTGCCCTTGGTCGTGACGCCGCTTGGGTTCGTCGGTTGCGCCTGGCTGGCGCATTCCTTTTTCCCGGGATCGCAAGGCAGCGGCATTCCGCAGGCGATCGCGGCGCGACATCTGCGCGACGAGGACGACCGCAGCCGCCTCCTGTCGCTCAGGCTGGTGGTGGGCAAGATCGCGCTCACCATCGTCGGCCTCGCCTGCGGCGCCTCGATCGGGCGCGAGGGCCCGACGGTGCAGGTCGGCGCTTCCGTGATGCTGCAGGCGGCGCGCTGGGGCGGCATGGCGCAGGCGCGCGGGCTGATCCTGGCCGGCTCCGCCGCCGGCATCGCCGCCGCCTTCAACACGCCGCTCGCCGGCATCGTCTTCGCCATCGAGGAAATGGGCCGCGCCTATGAGGCGCGCACCAATGGGTTGGTGCTGACGGCGGTGATCCTGGCCGGCCTCGCCTCGCTGGGCCTGCTTGGCAACTATACCTACTTCGGCGTCGCCAAGGACACGGTCGCCTTCGCCACGGACTGGCCGCTGGTGCTCGCCTGCGGCGTCATCGGCGGCGGGGTCGGCGCGCTGTTCTCGCTCCTGGCGCTAAGGGTCATGCGCCGCATCCGGCGCTGGAACGCGCTGCAGCCGCTGCCGCGCACGCTGATGGTGGCGGCCATCTGCGGGCTCGCCGTGGCGGTGATCGGCGTCGCGTCCGGCGGGCTGACCTTCGGCACCGGCTATGCGCAGGCGCGGGGCGCGATCGAAGGCACGCCGCTGCCGGCCTTCTTCTTCGTCGAGAAGTTCGCTGCCGGCCTCCTGTCGATGGTGTCGGGCATTCCGGGCGGCCTTTTCGCGCCGTCGCTGGCGGTGGGCGCTGGACTGGGCAGCACGCTCGGCCTGGTCCTCGGGGCGGCCACGGGAACCGCGGCGCTGCTCGGCATGGCCGGCTATTTCGCCGGCGTCGTGCAGGCCCCGATGACGGCTTTCGTCATCATCCTCGAGATGACCGGCAACCACGACAATGTCATCGCGCTGATGTGCGCGGCGATGCTGGGCTACGGCACGGCGAGGCTCATCTCCAACGAACCGCTTTACCATGCGCTCTCGCGCGTCTTCATCGCCGAGGCGATCCGGCGGCGGCGGGCGGAAGCGGAGCCGCCGAGAAGCTGAGCGTCAGGCTGATCCGCCGCTCAGCGATCTTCCGATTTTGGCTGCGGAAGGCACATCTCGCTGTTGTGCCAGAGAACCAGATCCTCCTTGGCTTTCCATGTCGCCTCGCGCATCGAGAGCTTCGATCCGCTCTGAGATGTCTTCCCAGTAGACCTGCTCGCCCGCCTTGCGAAGCGCTTCGTCGGTCTTGACGATGACCATGGCGGTTTTCTGCCAATGGTCCATCACCATTTGCCTGATGGCCGGTCGATGCCGCTGTCCGTCGGCAACGGACCTCGGCCTATTTGCACTTGGCGATCGAGGCCAACGCGGCCGAGATGCCTTTCAGCGAAAAGACGTAGGAGGTCGGGTTGCCGCGGCCCGACTTGGCCGACACTTTCATGTCGGTGCCGGTCTTCATGGCGGCGATCAGCACCGGTTCCTCAGCGGCGTTCTCGACCCAGGCCGACTTGCCGCGGGTGAACATCGAGAAGGTCTTCTTGTCGATGGTGACGGTGGCCTTGGAGCCTTCCTGGAAATTGTAACCGGCGATGAATTGCGGCTCGTAGGAAACCTGCTGCCCTGGACGCTGGCTGACGAAGAAGAACATGTCGCCATGGTCGAGCGACGGCGGCTGCTTGTCCGTGGGCACGGTCAGCACATAACAGACCTTGCCGGCCTGTGACTGATAGCTGTAGGTGCCCCAGGCATTGTGCTGGCCGATCTTGGTCGCCTGCTGCGCCAGCGCCGGCGCCGCTGAGGCGACCGCCAGGACCAGGCCGGAAATTGTAGCAATCAATCCGCGCATCGTTCTTCCCGTATTCCAACTGGTGCGGAGGCGGGCCGCGTGGCGTCCTGCCGTCGCTTCATTTTGATTTAATCAGGGTTACCAAACGGTGAATCGTCCTCAAGAAAAGGAACTCACCCCGGAAACCGCCACCATCCGCGCCGCCGCCGTTGAAAGCGGCTGGCGCGACGTCCCGGGCGGAGTTGGATGCCACGAAAACGGCAAGAGTTTGTCTTTTCGCACACGCTGATTTGCCGGCTGAAGCGGGCCGCCGTCAGCCCTTGTCGGCCAGCGCGTCCTTGGCGGCCTGCCTGTGGGCTGGCGTGATGTGGGCGCTGACGGCGGCGATCGCCGCAGTCAGCACGGCAAGGTCGTCGGTGTAGCCGAGGCCGACGATGAAATCGGGAATGAAATCGAACGGCAGGACGAAATAGCCAAGCGCACCAAGCAGCGTGGCCCTGGCACGCAACGGCGTGTCCTTGTCCATGGCGCAGTAATAGGCGGCGACGACCTCATCCATGAACGGGATCTGCCGCGCCGCCTTCTTGACGGTGCGCCAGAACTTTTCACGGACCTCGCTTTCGCCGGCGAGCTTGTCGCCGAAGCCGAAGAATTCGAAACCGGTGCCTTGCGTCATCAATCGCTCCTTGGCGGCCGGGCGCATCGTTGCGCCGGTCCGCCGGCGGAGAATGTGGTGAAGGCGGGGGGCTGCTGCAAGAGTTTACCCCAAATACCGGTTCATCCGCTTCGCCAACTCGATGTCTAGCGCCGTCACGCCGCCGGCATCATGAGTGTTCAGCGTCACGTCGACAGTCTTGTAGACATTCGACCAATCCGGATGGTGGTCCATCTTTTCGGCGGCCAGCGCAACGCGGGTCATGAAGGCGAAGGCCTCGGAGAAATTCTTGAAGACGAAGCTGCGCCTGATCGAGGCGCCGTCGGCGGCGAGCGACCAGCCGTCGAGTTCCGCCAGAGCGGCGGCAATCGCGTCCTTGCTGAGTTTCTCTCTCGTCATGATGATTTCCCGTGCTATCTCGAATTTGACCCTCACCATAATGCAAGTCGCCCAAAGGTGCTTTGCGGTTTTGGGGTTCCAAATGCACAAACGGCGCATATCGTATGAGCATAAAGCCCATAAATTCCGTTCTGTTCGTCTGCCTCGGCAATATCTGCCGTTCGCCGCTGGCCGAGGGTGTATTTCGCACCGTCGTGGCCGAGCGTGGCCGGGGCCTGGATATGCTGCTCGATTCGGCTGGGACCGGCGGCTGGCATGCCGGCTGGGAGCCGGACCGGCGCTCGATCACGGTGGCCGCAAGGCATGGCGTCGACATTTCAGGGCAAAGGGCGCGCAAGGTGCTGCCGGAGGATCTTTCGCGCTTCGACGTGATCCTCGGCATGGACAGGGCGAATGTGCGCGACCTCAAGGCGCTGGCGCCGCAGGCCGCGCGAGACCGCATCCATCTCTATCTGGATTTCGCTACGGGAAAGGCCGCGGACGTGCCGGATCCCTATTATGACGGCGCCGAGGCCTTCGCCTCGGTCTACCGCATGATCCGCGAGGCGTCGGAGGCGCTGGCGAAGCGGCTCGAGGCGAGCGTTTCGGCGACCAGCGGCCAGGCTTCCTCGACGATGTAGGGGCCGCCGCCGACCGAATCGCGCGACGACATCAGGACGAAACGGCCGACACGGAAGGGAAGTGCCGCGAAATTGCCGCGCGCCGAAAGATATTGCGCGACATCGAGCGGGCTTGCATTGCGCAGGCGCGCCAGCGTCACATGCGGCGAGAATTTGCGTGGATCGGCCGGCAGGCCGAGCCGCTGGCAGATGCGGTCGATTTCACCCTGCAGAGCCGTCAGGTCCGGCGAGGCTGACACGCCGGCCCACACCGCATGCGGTTTCTTGCCGCCGAAGGCGCCGACGCCGGAGAGCGTCATCTGGAAAGAGGGGCGGTGAACCCTGTCGAGGGCGTTGGCGATCTCGTCGGCGACATGGCCTTCGACATCGCCGATGAAGCGCAGCGTCAGGTGATAGTTTTCGACATCGATCCATCGCGCTCCGGGCAGCCCGCCCCGGAGCAGGGACAAAGAGAGAGCGGCATCACGTGGAATTTCGAGGGCGGTGAAAAGACGTGGCATGTGAAGCCTCCTGTCCTCGAATCGAACTCTCGACCCTAGCGAATCATCGATATCAGCGCGGGGCAAGCGGTTTGTTGTCCACAATGTTTCCCCAGCGGAAAGCGTGGCTTTTCGGTCTCACGACGCACCGCCATTCGCGGCGATGGCCTTCTCAACCACGGGGAGGATGCGCTCGACCATGATGTCGACCCCCTTGGGATTTGGATGCAGGCCGTCTTCCAGCTGCAGGTCGGCGTGGCCGGCGACGCCGTCGAGGAAGAACGGATAGAGCGGAATGCCGTATTTTTCCGCGAGCCGCGGATAAATGGCATCGAAAGCCTTCTGGTAGTCAGGGCCGAGATTAGGCGCGGCGCGCATGCCGGCCAGAAGCACCGGAATATTGCGCTGCTTCAGCTTGCCCAGCATGGCGTCGAGGTTCTTCTCGGCGATGTCGGGTGAAAGGCCACGCAGCATGTCGTTGGCGCCGAGCTCGAGGATAACCAGCCTTGTGCCGTCCGGCACCGACCAATCGAGCCGCGCCAGCCCGCCGCTCGAGGTGTCGCCCGACACGCCCGCATTGGCGACGGTGACGTCGAGTCCCTTCGCCTTCAAGGCTGCCTCCAGCCTGTCGGTGAAACCTTGGCCAGGGCCGAGGCTGTAGCCTGCCATCAGGCTGTCGCCGAAGCCGACGATGGTGAAGGCGGCGGCGCGCGCCGACGAAATGGCGCCGCAAAGGCCAAGGAAAAGAATGAGGGCTGCGAAAACAACGGGGACTGCGGCAAAACGATGTTTGAATGCCATGCGGCGAGCCCCATATGACCGAAACAACCCAAGGAAGGAGACACGGGCCGTCCCCTTTTTTTCACATATAGGGCGCTTTTATTGTGACAGAAGCCGTCATCGCGTTGAGGGACGTATCGCTGACGCTGGGCGAGGGCGCCTCGTCAGTCAATGTGCTGAAGAGCGTGAGCCTCGATGTGGCGGCCGGGCAAGCTACCGGCATTGTCGGTCCGTCGGGGTCCGGCAAGTCCACACTACTGATGGTTCTTGCCGGCCTGGAGAGGGTCGATTCCGGTACGGTCCGGATCGCCGGCGAGCTTATCAACGAAAAAAGCGAGGACCAAATTGCTTCGTTTCGTGGACGAAACATTGGCATCGTGTTCCAGTCTTTCCACCTCATCCCGAACATGACGGCGCTGGAGAATGTCGCGGTGCCGCTTGAGCTTGCCGGCCATGCCGATCCGTTCGGAGTGGCCGCGCGGGAACTCGCGGCGGTCGGCCTGAGCGACCGCGTGACGCATTATCCGGGCGAGCTTTCCGGCGGCGAGCAGCAGCGCGTGGCGATCGCGCGGGCGCTGGCGCCTTCGCCGCGCATCCTCATCGCCGACGAGCCGACCGGCAATCTCGACCAGGCGACGGGAAAGCAGATCGCCGATCTTCTCTTCGCCAAGGCGGCCGAACGCGACATGACGCTGGTGCTGGTCACGCATGATCCGGCACTCGCCGCGCGCTGCGCGCGCCAGGTGTCGATGCGCTCGGGGCGGATCGAGGACGCGCCGAAAGCCGTGAAGGTTCCCGCCTGATGCGGCCATTGAAGCTCGCCATCCGCTTCTCGCTGCGGGAAATGCGCGGCGGCCTGTCCGGCTTCATGATCTTCCTTGCCTGCATTGCGCTCGGCGTCGCGGCGATCGGTGGCGTCAATTCGGTGGCGCAGGCGATCAGCGCCGGTGTTGCCGATCAAGGACAGACGCTGCTTGGCGGCGACTTGCGCTTCCAGATCAACCAGCGCAGCGCATCCGATGCCGAGCTCCGGTTTATCCGCAGCCTCGGCGCAGTTTCGCAAACCTCCGGCATGCGCTCGATGGCGCGGCTGGAAGACGGGCACGACCAGGCGCTGGTCGAAGCCAAGGCGGTCGACGACGCCTATCCGCTCTACGGCGCGCTGGAAACCGATCCGGCGCTGCCGAAGGACCAATTGTTCGGCGAAAGGTCCGGCGCGTTCGGCGCCGCCGCGCCCGACCTGTTGTTCGAGCGGCTCAATCTTCACGTCGGCGACAGGCTGAAGCTCGGCAGCGCCATTTTCGAGTTGCGGGCGAGGCTGGTCAGCGAGCCGGATGCGGTCTCGGACGGCTTTGGCTTCGCGCCGCGGCTGATGATGTCGCACGCGGGCCTTGCCGCATCCGGTCTGGTGCAGCCCGGCAGCCTGGTCGAGAACGCTTACAAGGTGCGGCTGCCCGATGGCACTTCCGAGGCGGCGATCAAGGGCATCCAGGCTCAAGCCGCGAAAGATTTCCCGCAGGCCGGCTGGTCCATCCGCACGCGCAGCAACGCCGCCCCATCGCTTTCCGCCAATATCGAGCGTTTTTCGCAGTTCCTGACCCTGGTCGGGCTGACGGCGTTGGTGGTCGGCGGCGTCGGCGTGGCGAATGCCGTGCGCGCCTATCTCGACGGCAAGCGTGGCGTCATCGCAACCTTCAAGAGCCTCGGCGCCTCGGGCGGCTTCGTCTTCACCGTCTATCTGGTGCAGATCCTGTTGATCGCCAGCCTCGGCATCGTGCTCGGTCTCACCCTGGGCGCCGCGATGCCATTCGTGGCGAGCACGCTCCTGCAATCGGTCATCCCCGTGCCGGCGCAAGGCGGCATCTATCCAGGCGCGCTCGCCATGGCCGCGCTGTTCGGCCTGCTGGTGACGCTGGCTTTCGCGCTCCTGCCGCTCGGCCGCGCCCGGGACGTGCCGGCGACCGCGCTGTTCCGCGAAATGGGTTTCGAGAGCCGTGGCCTGCCGCGCCTGCCCTATGCGGGTGTGGCGCTCGCTATCGTCATCATGCTGGCGGCGCTGGCGATCCTTTCGGCCAATGACTATCGCATCGCCTCGATCTTTGTCGGCGCCACGGTCTTTGCCTTCCTGGTGCTGCGGCTTGTTGCGGTGCTGGTGCAGTGGGCGGCGAAGAAAAGCCCGCGCGTACGCTCCGTTTCGCTGCGGCTGGCGCTCGGCAACATCCATCGGCCCGGCGCGCTGACGCCCTCGGTGGTGCTCTCGCTTGGCCTCGGCCTGACGCTTCTGGTGACGCTGGCGCTGATCGACGGGAATCTCAGGCGGCAGATCTCCGGCAGCCTGCCGGAGCGGGCGCCGAACTTCTTCTTCGTCGATATACAAAGCGCCGACGTCGATGCCTTCGCCAGCCTGGTGGGCAAGGAGTCGCCCCGGGGAACGCTGGCCAAGGTGCCAATGCTGCGCGGCCGCATCATGGCGCTCAACGGCGTAGACGTCGACAAGGTGAAGATCTCGGCCGACGGCGCCTGGGTGCTGCGCGGAGACCGTGGCCTGACCTATGACGCCAAGCAGCCGGAGAATGCGACCCTGACCGAAGGCACGTGGTGGCCGCAGGATTACTCCGGCGAGCCGCTGGTGTCGTTCTCGGCCGCGGAGGGCAAGGCGATCGGGCTGAAGCTCGGCGACAGCGTCACCGTGAATGTGCTCGGGCGCAACGTCACGGCGAAGATCGCCAATTTCCGCCAGGTGCAATGGGAGACGATGGGCATCAACTTCGTCACGGTGTTCTCGCCCAACACCTTTGCCGGGGCGCCGCATGGCTGGCTGGCGACACTGACCGACAAGAGCGCGACGACAGCCGACGACGCAAGGCTGCTCAACGCGGTCACCCGCGCCTTTCCGGCGGTGACAACGGTGCGCGTCAAGGACGCGCTCGACATCGTCAACCGGCTGGTCGCGCAACTGGGAACGGCGATTCGCGCCGCAGCCGGCGTGACGCTGGTCGCCTCGGTGCTGGTGCTTTCCGGGGCGCTTGCCGCCGGCAACCGGGCGCGCATCCACGACGCTGTGGTGCTGAAGACGCTCGGCGCCACGCGGCTGACGCTGATTGCCGCCTTCTCGCTGGAATATGTGCTGATCGGCCTTGCGACCGCGCTGTTCGCGCTGGCCGCCGGCGGCATCGCTGCGTGGTTCGTGGTCGCGCATATCATGACGCTGCCGTCGCATTTCATGCCGGAGGTGGCGGTGGCGACGATCCTGGTTTCGCTGACGGTCACCGTCGGCATCGGCCTTGCCGGCACCTGGCGGGTGCTCGGGCACAAGGCGGCACCGGTGCTGCGCAACCTCTGACCGAGCGCGGCTCCAAGTCGCCCGCCTGGTTAAATCTTTGTAAGAATGCCGTGCGGGAGGGCCAAAAACCGGCCTTTCGCACTCTCACAAAGCGTTACGATCTGTTACCGTCTTGTTCTTGACGTCGAGAACCATCATATTTCGTGCTAGGCATGCTGGAGCCCCGCCAGCGGCGCCTGGTCCCCAAAGGGACCTGTCACCGGACGGGCAGAAGCAACAGAGGATTCCCAATGGCTGATCCCATTCGCAACTACCAGACGGGCGCCGCTTCCGGCGCGCGCGTCGATATCGATCAGGGCCTGCGCGCCTATATGATCAAAGTCTACAACCTCATGGGGCTTGGCCTTCTGATCACCGGCCTTGCTGCCTGGGGCGCGTTCCACCTCGCCGTCACGGGCGACGGTCAGCTGACCGGTTTCGGCCAGCTCATTTATGCCAGCGCCTTCCGCTGGGTCGTCATCCTGGCGCCGCTCGCCGCGGTGATGTTCCTGTCGTTCCGCATCCAGTCGATGAGCGTAGGCGCGGCGCAGACCACGTTCTGGGTCTATGCCGGCCTTGTCGGCCTGTCGCTGTCGACGATCTTCCTCGTGTACACCGGCACCAGCATCACCCAGACCTTCTTCGCTACGGCCGCGGCCTTTGGCGGTCTGTCGCTCTACGGCTACACGACAAGGCGCGACCTGTCGGCGTTCGGCTCGTTCCTGATCATGGGCGTGATCGGACTGCTGATTGCGATGCTGATCAACATCTTCCTGCAGTCGTCGGCGCTCGGCTTCGCCATCTCGGCGATCGGCGTGCTGGTGTTCGCGGGTCTGACTGCCTACGACACGCAGCGGATCAAGGAGATGTATTTCGAAGGTGACGTCGCCGACGTCGCCGGCCGCAAGGCGATCATGGGTGCGCTGCAGCTCTATCTCGACTTCATCAACCTGTTCATGTTCCTGCTGCAGTTCATGGGCGACCGCCGCTAAGGGCGGTTACCCGTCTCACTGGACCATAGAATTGCCAAGGGCGGCTCAACGGCCGCCCTTTCCTTTTGGACATGGCTCTGCTGTTATCGAGGCAGGAAAACAAACTGCATAGATTATGAGCAATATTGCGATCAGGGCCGCCACCGCGGCTGACCTCGACCGGATCACGGAAATCTATGCCGACGCGGTCACGCATGGCACTGCGAGCTACGAACTGGAGCCGCCCAGCCGCGCCGAAATGGGCAATCGATTCGACAGCTTAACGGCCGGCGGCTTTCCCTACCTCGTGGCGGAGAAGGACGGCGCAGTGCTCGGCTATGCCTATGCCGGACCGTTCCGGCCGCGCCCCGCTTACCGGTTCGTCATCGAGGATTCGGTCTATGTTGCGCCCGAGGCCAAGGGGCAGGGCGTGGGCTCGCTGCTGATGCGGGCGCTGATCCAAACGGCGTGCGCGGCGGGCTTCCGCCAGATCATCGCGGTGATCGGCGACGGTCATGCCGACAGCGCTTCGGTGCGGCTGCACGAGAAGCTCGGCTTCCGCCATTCCGGTCGCCTGGAAGGATCGGGCTACAAGCACGGGCGCTGGCTGGACACGGTGTTCATGCAGCTGTCGCTGAACGGCGGCGCGGAATTGCCGCCGGATCCCGATTCGCTGCCGGAGCAGAGGTTTCGGGGAGAAAAAGGGGAACTGAAGAACTGAGGAACTGAAGAACAAAGAGGGAAGCCACAGCGTCAGGCGCCTCTTTTCCTCAGTTCTTTTTCAGTTCCTCAATTCCTCTTTTTCCTTCAAGCCTCGACAACCTTCAGCTTCGCATCGAACACGCCGAGCACGCGGCCGAGTTCCTGGCCGCGTTTCAGGATGCGGCCGCCGGCCGCAATGACGGCGAAAGCGCCTTGGCGGCGCGCCAGCTTGGGGTCCTTGACGATCTGGAACAGCGGCACTTCGCTCGCCCGGCGGAAGACGGAAAAGACAGCGCGATCAGTGAGATGGTCGATGGCATAGTCGCGCCATTCATTGGCCGCCACCATGCGCCCATAAAGCCTCAGGATCTGATCGAGCTCGCGCCGGTCAAATCGCACCGGCTGGTCGAGGCGTGCGCTGCGCGCCTCGTGCAACGGGATCAATATTCCGGATGCTTCCCCATCCTCCGTCCCGCTGCTGTGATCGGTCATGCCTCGATCCTTCGATTGAATCATGCGCCGGCCAAGGTTCGCGCTTTCAGGGTCGAATTGCAAGGGCCGGGCAGGCATGCGCTCGGTCGCGCGGTTTCCCAAACGTCCAGTCACGTTTGCGAAACACATGTTGGAATTGGTGATGCTCTGCCACAATCTCGCCACAAATAATCCGCGCTCATGCCCCAATGTCCGACGAATTTACCGGCGTTGCCTGAGACGGTTCGGTCCGGCACCGGCTCGTAAACCCCAAGCCCCCCGCCCACGGGTCAGCGTCGGATCGAACCAACCTCGGTTTTTCCTTGGAAGAATCAGGTGCGACGATCCCAAAACCTGAATGACCGGCGTCAGAAGCAAGCTGACGCCGGTTTTTTATTTTCCCTTCTTCCCTTGTGGGAGAAGGTGGATCAGCGCGACGGCGCCGAGACGAATGAGGGACGTTCCAGCGGAGTGACGTAGGTGTTCCCTCATCCGTCGCCTTCGGCGACACCTTCTCCCACAGGGGGCCCACAGGGGGAGAAGGGAAAAGCTACAGCCGATCCGGCTTGTGGATGAAGGCGGCACCGAGGATCGGGCCGGGGATGCCGTCCTTGCCGACCGACTGCAGCAGCACCGCGCAGCCGCCCTTCTTGGCGATCTCGGTCATCGGCAATTCGTAGCGCTGCGCCTTGCCGTGCCACATGCCGGCGGTCTGTATGTCGGAAACGGCGTTCCAGTAGGTCAGGCTGCGGCCGCTGTTCTCGCCCTGGCCGATCTTCACCATCTGCGGCGGGCCGAAATAGACGAGCACCACATGGGCGTCCGCCGGGCCGCCGGCGGCATCGCCCGCCTCGATCATGACGCGGTCGCTGGTGCGGCTCACCTTGATGGCGACCCGCATGCCCTCGCCGGCCCTGTCCATCCGGGCCAAGGCGCCGTCGACATCCTTGCGGCTGGCGCCGTTGACGTGGCTGCGGCCGTTGATGACGGCCTGCGGCGTATAGACCGAGCGGCTGCCGAAGGCGCGCATATAATCATACTGGCGCTCGGTGTTCTCCTTGGTGCTTAGCGTGTCCTGCCAGCCCAGGTAGTCCCAGTAATTGACGTGGTAGGCGAGCGCGACGATGTCGTCCTTGCCGGCAAGCTCGGCGAAGAACTCGTCGGCCGGGGGACAGGAACTGCAGCCTTGGCTGGTGAACAATTCGACCACGCCCAAGGGCTTCTCGGTTTGGGACTTGTCGGTCGCGGCCTTCTCAGGCTCGGCTGCCAGGGCCACGCCGCCCAACGCCGTAAAGGCCAGCGCTACTGCCGCAAGCCGCAATCGTCCTCGAAATGCCATGACTTTTCCAATTCCCGCCGGTGACGCCGGCCTTGTTCTGATTGCTAAAATATGTGGCAGAAGCGTCAGTCAACGGGAAGTCACGTTGCGGTGAAATTTTGCCGTTGCAACCTCAGGTAAGGAGGCAATAGGAGAAGCCCTTGCATTTCACGGCGCGGTTCGATTCGGGAGCAGCACCCTCACCATGTGGCAAACTCTCCTGACCCCTGTCGATCTTTATTGCGAACGGACGGGGCCAAGACTTTAGGCAGAGCCGGCTAATGCTTTGACCAACTTGGCGTTCATTGCCGCAGGACTGTGGGGCGTCCGGCAAGTGCGGCGATACGAGACCGGCACTTTCGCCAAGATGCTGGCCTGGTGGGTGGTAGTGATCGGCATCGGCTCGACCTTGTTCCACACCTTCGCCAGCAAAGGCACGATCTGGGCCGACTGCGGCAAGCCTCGAACGGCACGACCAGCTATCTGCCGCCTTTCCTGGCGCTCGCCTTCTTCGGGGCGTAGGCCGCGGCAATCGGCAACCGGGCCGGCTGGTACAATCTGGCGGGATCGGCGATCTTCGTCGTCTCGGTCATCTGCCGCATGATCGACCCGCTGATCTGCGTCAGCTTCCAAGCTCGGCACGCATTTCCTCTGGCACGCCCTCAACGGGCTGATGCTGGCCGTATTGTTGGCGGCGACCGCGAGGTTTGGAAAGATGAGGGCAGTAGGGCGGTAGGGCAGTAGGGCAGTAGGGCAGTAGGGCAGTAGGGCAGTAGGGCAGTAGGGCAGTAGGGCAGTAGGGCAGTAGGGCTATCCTTTCCCTACTCCCGTACTGCCTTAATGCCTTATTCCCCTACTAAGCAGCGAGATCGCGCAGCACGTATTGCAGGATGCCGCCGTTCTTGAAGTAGTCGAGCTCATCCAGCGTATCGATGCGGCAGATGATCGGCACGTTCTTCACCGCGCCGTCGCCATATGTGACCTGGGCGACCATCTTCTGGCGCGGCTTGATCGCGTCCAGCCCGTCAATCTCGACCAGCTCGTCGCCCCTCAAATTGAGGGAGGCCCATGAGGTGCCTTCCTCGAAGACGAAGGGGATGACGCCCATGCCGACCAGGTTGGAGCGGTGGATGCGCTCGAAAGACTGGGCGACGACCGCGCGGACACCGAGGAGGTTCGTGCCCTTGGCCGCCCAGTCGCGCGAGGAGCCGTTGCCGTACTCGACGCCGGCGAAAATGACCAGCGGCACGCCTTCCTTCTTGTACTCCATGGCGGCGTCGTAGATCGACATCTCCTCCTTCGAGGGATAGTGGATCGTGTAGCCGCCTTCGCGGCCGTTCTCCCCAAGCATGTGGTTGCGGATGCGGATGTTGGCGAAGGTGCCGCGCATCATCACCTCGTGATTGCCGCGCCGCGTGCCGTACTGGTTGAAGTCGGCGACGCCGACGCCATGCTCGGTGAGGTACTTGCCGGCCGGCGAGGCGGCCTTGATCGAACCCGCCGGGGAAATGTGGTCGGTGGTGATCTTGTCGCCGAAGAGACCGAGCACCCGCGCGCCCTTGATGTCGCCGACCTTGCCGAAGGCGCGGCCCATGCCGGCGAAATAGGGCGGGTTCTGAACATAGGTCGAGTGATCGTCCCAGGCATAGGTCTGGCCTTCCGGCGCCTTGACCTTCTGCCAGTAGGCATCGCCCTTGAAGACGTCGGCATATTTTCGGGCGAACAGCTCGCGCGTGACGTTCTTCTCGATGAACTCCTGGATCTCGGCCGAAGTCGGCCAGATGTCCCGGAGGTAGACCGGCTTGCCGTCGCTGCCTTCGCCGAGCGGCTCGGTGGTCAGGTCCTTGGTCACCGTGCCGGCCAGCGCATGCGCGACAACCAGCGGGGGCGAAGCGAGGTAGTTTGCCTGCACATCCGGAGAGACGCGACCTTCGAAGTTGCGGTTGCCGGACAAGACCGCGGCAGCAATCAGACCCTTGTCGTTGATGGTCTTGGAGATCGGCGCCGGCAACGGGCCGGAATTGCCGATGCAGGTGGTGCAGCCGAAGCCGACCAAGTTGAAGCCGATCTGGTCGAGCTCCTTCTGCAGGCCGGACTTTTCGAGATATTCGGCCACCACCTGGCTGCCGGGCGCGAGGGAGGTTTTCACCCACGGCTTCTGCTTCAGGCCGCGCCGGTTGGCGTTGCGAGCCAAGAGGCCGGCGCCGATCAGCACGCTCGGGTTCGAGGTGTTGGTGCACGACGTGATGGCGGCGATAACGACGTCGCCATGGCCGAGATCGTAATCGGTGCCTTCGACGGCATAGCGCTTCGAGATCTCGGCGGCCTTCTTGTATTCGGTCTCCATCGCCTTGGCGAAGCCGGCGGGAACGTCCTGCAGGGCGACGCGGCCTTCGGGGCGCTTCGGCCCGGCCATCGACGGCACGACGTCGCCGAGGTCGAGCTCGAGCAGGTCGGTGAAGACCGGATCGGCCGAGCCGGCATCACGCCACATGCCTTGCGCCCTTGAATAGGCCTCGACCAGCGCGATGCGGCTTTCCTCGCGGCCGGACATGGTGAGGTAGCGGATGGTCTCCGAATCGACCGGGAAGAAGCCGCAGGTGGCGCCGTATTCCGGCGCCATGTTGCCGATGGTGGCACGGTCGGCCAGCGTCATGTTGGAAAGGCCGGGTCCGAAGAATTCGACAAACTTGCCGACGACGCCCTTCTTGCGCAGCATCTGGGTGACGGTGAGCACGAGATCGGTGGCGGTGACGCCTTCCTTGAGCTTGCCGGTGAGGCGGAAGCCGATGACCTCCGGCAGGAGCATGGAAACCGGCTGGCCGAGCATCGCGGCCTCGGCCTCGATGCCGCCGACGCCCCAGCCGAGCACGCCGAGGCCGTTGATCATGGTGGTGTGCGAATCGGTGCCGACGCAGGTGTCCGGATAGGCGGTGGTTTCGCCGTCTTCCGAGTTGGTCCACACCACCTGGCCCAGATATTCGAGATTGACCTGGTGGCAGATACCGGTGCCGGGTGGCACGACGCGGAAGTTGCGGAAGGCCTGCTGGCCCCATTTCAGGAACTTGTAGCGCTCCTCGTTGCGCTCATATTCGAGCTCGACATTGCGGGCGAAGGCCATCGGCGTGCCGAACTCGTCGACGATGACGGAGTGGTCGATGACGAGGTCGACGGGCACCAGCGGGTTGATCTTTTCAGGATCGCCGCCGAGCGCCTTGATGCCGTCGCGCATGGCGGCCAAGTCGACAACCGCCGGAACGCCGGTGAAGTCCTGCATCAGCACGCGGGCCGGGCGATAGGCGATCTCGACGCCTGCGGTTCCCTTGTCGGTCAGCCAGGCGGCGACCGCCTGGATCGATTCCTTCGTGACCGAGCGGCCATCCTCGTTGCGCAGGAGATTCTCCAGCAGCACCTTCATCGAATAGGGCAACTGGGAAATGCCGGTGAGACCGTTCTTCTCGGCCTCAACGAGGTCGAAATAAGCATAGTCCGCGCCACCCGCGGTCAGGGTGCGGCGGCATTTGAAACTGTCGAGGGATTTTGACACGTGCGATCCGTCCTTGTCTGTTCAGCCTGAAAGGGAACGGACGCCGATGGCATGCAATCACGCGCAAAGGTGCGGGTACGGCCATTTCCGCTGTCCGCTCCCAAGCAACCCGAGCCGTTCAAGGCGGCGCGTGCGCTGGTTCGGCGCTAGTCCTGTTCCCGCGCCGACCGCTGGCACGGATGAACCGCATATAGAGAATTTCCTGGAATAGTTCTAGACAGACAAAAGGCAAAATTGTGCGATGCGGCGACGGCCGCGAAACGGTGCTTTCGGGACGGGCAAGAATGCGGCTGATCGCCGAAAATCTGGGCGGCGAGCGTGGCGGCGAGGCGGTTTTTTCCGGCATCGGATTCGTTCTCGAAAAGGGCGAGGCGCTCATCGTCACCGGGCCAAACGGCTCGGGCAAATCGACCCTGCTGAGGGTAGTCGCCGGCCTGCTGCCGGCCGCCAGGGGCAAGGTGCTGGTCGAAGGCGGTGGCGAAGCTTTCCCGACGGTCGCCTCCGCCTCGCATTATCTCGGCCATCTCAACGCGATGAAGACGGCGCTCAGCGTCGAGGAGAATCTCGGCTTCTGGCGAGCCTTCCAGGGCGAACCGGCGTTGAGCGTCGATGAGGCGCTGGAGACGGTGGCGCTCGGTGGCCTCGGGCATCTGCCCTTCGGCTATCTGTCGACCGGGCAAAGGCGGCGGGTGTCGATCGCCAAGCTTCTGGTCAGCCGGCGCCCGGTCTGGCTGCTGGATGAGCCGACGGCGGGTCTGGACAAGGCGTCGGAGGAGAGGTTCGCGGGGCTGATGCGAGATCATCTCGAGGGTGGGGGGATTGTGGTGGCGGCGACGCACCTGCCGCTGGGGCTGGAGAGGGCGCGGGAATTGAGTATGGGGCAGGTTCTTTGATGTCGGCACTCTGCGGCGCGCCCCTCTGGCCTGCCGGCCATCTCCCCCACTTGGGGGGAGATTGGCAGTTTGGGCACCCCGCTCGGCTTGCCAACGTTAGTGATTGGCGAAATCGCCTGCGACGGCCAATCTCCCCCCTTGTGGGGGAGATGTCCGGCAGGACAGAGGGGGGCGCGAAGGAACGCTCACCTAACCAGGGGGCCACCTCATAATGCGGTCCCTCTTCCTGCGCGACATCCGCCTTTCCATCCGCGCCGGCGGCGGGGCGCTGGTCGGCGTCATCTTTTTTCTCGCCGTCATCGTCACCATACCGTTCGGCGTCGGGCCCGACCTGAACCTTCTGTCGCGCATCGGCCCGGCGATCCTGTGGATCGCGGCCCTGCTCGCCTGTCTGCTCGGTCTCGATCGTCTTTTCCAGGCCGACCGCGAGGACGGCTCGCTCGACCTCCTGGTGCTCAACGGCGACCGCCATATACTGGCGCTGACGGTGCTGACGAAATGCGTGGCGCATTGGACCGGCAGCGTGCTGCCGCTGGTCGTCGCCGCTCCCTTGCTCGGCCTGTTCATGAACATGGAGCCGACGGGCATCGGCGCCACGGCGCTGACGCTGCTTGTCGGCACGCCGGCCATCACCTTCATCGGCGCCGCCGGTGCCGCAGTGGCGGTGGCGCTGCCGCGCGGCGGGCTGCTGATCTCGGTGCTGGTGCTGCCGCTCACCATCCCGGTCCTGATCTTCGGCGTTTCGGCAAGCTATGGCGCCGTCGCCGATCCGGCGCCGTTCCTGCAGCCCTTCCTCATTCTAGCCGCGCTGACGCTGTTTCTTGCCGTGGTCGGGCCCCTGGCGGCGGCGTTCGCGTTGCGGCATGGGACGGATTGATGCGACAAGGACGTTCATTCCGCTGCGGCGCCGAGACAATTGCGGGAAAGCCGCGGCGGGGCTAGACCAATCTACGAAAAGTGCGAGCGGTTTTCCTTCCGGAATTGCGTAAGAGCAAGGAAATGGAGCGGATCGCTGTCTCTATGAAACGGTGAAACGCTTTGAGGAAAGACATGATCGGAACGATTGGCGGGGCAGAGAATGGGGGGCGGCCGACATGAGCACGCATGCCCTCTTCGTCACCGCCGCCTATGCCATCACGGCGATCGTGCTGGCCGCGCTGATCGGCTGGATCCTGCTCGACCAGCGGGCACGCAAGCGCGAGCTCGCCGCGCTGGAAGCTGCCGGTGTGCGCAGGCGTTCCGACAAATCCGGTGCGGCAAAACCGTGAGCAACGAAACCGAAGCGCCGGCGCCGCGTCGCCGCCTGTTCGTGCTTTTGCCGCTCTTGGTGTTCCTGGGGCTGGCGGGGCTGTTCCTGTCGCAGCTGCTCTCGGGCCGCGACACCTCGGAAATTCCCTCGGCGCTGATCGGCCTGCCGGCGCCGCAGACCAATCTGCCGCCGCTGGAAGGGGTGAATCTGCCGGGGCTCGATTCCAAAAACTTCGCCGGCAGGGTGACGCTGGTCAACGTCTTCGCATCCTGGTGCGCGCCTTGCCGCGAGGAGCATCCGGTGTTGCTCGGCCTGTCGCAGGACAAGCGCTTCACGCTTGCGGCGCTGAACTACAAGGACCAGCCGGAAAATGCCCGCCGCTTCCTCGGCGATCTCGGCAATCCCTATCAGGCGATCGGCGTCGATCCGGCCGGACGCGCGGCGATCGACTGGGGTGTCTATGGCGTGCCGGAAACCTTCGTCGTCGGCAAGGACGGCAAGATCGCCTACAAGCATGTCGGGCCGCTGACGCCCGACTCCGTGAGGATGTTGCTGTTGCCGCAGATCGAGAAAGCCTTGGCGGCGCCACGTTAGGCGCCCTTCAAGGCGTCGAGCCTCAGCCGTAGATCTGCCTGTGGATCTGGTAGAGCATCTCGGAGCGGTCGGCGCGCAGGTCGGCGAGATCGCGGCCGGACAGGTTCTCGATTTCGGCGACGAGGCGGTTGTATTGGCGGCGCTTGGCGATGCTGGCGCGAGCGCGGGAGACAAGATTGTCGAACATGACAGGGTTCCTTTCATGCCGCACTGGTGCGGCCGGTTGTTCCTCCCTGACGATTGCGAGCATGACATAGGAATGGTGCGTTGCAAAAGAAAGATGTTGCAATGCACCATTGCAACCAGCGCATAGCCGGTTAACCGCAGACTAATGGGTCCCGGCATCCGACATCGCAGCCAGTGGCGCACACATCACGGATTTCTCATCCGTTTTGTCATACAAATTAGATGCCTGCCGTCTTGCCAGAACGGCTGCGGGCTGGCTTGATCCGCTCGTCACCTGATCCCGGGAGGAAATTGATGGCGGCCGCTGACTATTACGAAGTTCTCGATCCGCGCTTCGCGCGCCTGTTCAACGGCAGCGCGCAGGTAGAAAAGCTGTTCACCGGATGCCGCTGGGCGGAAGGGCCGGCCTGGTTCGCCGCCGGCCGCTATGTCGTCTGGTCCGACATCCCCAACAACCGGATGCTGCGCTATGACGAGACCGACGGCAGCGTCAGCGTGTTCCGGCAGCCGTCCGGCAATTCCAACGGCAACACCGTCGACCGGCAGGGCCGGCTGGTGACCTGCGAGCATTCCGGCCGCCGCGTCAGCCGCACCGAATTCGACGGCTCTGTCACCACCATCGCCGAGAAGTGGAAAGGCAAGCGGCTGAACTCGCCCAACGACGTGGTGGTACGCTCCGACGGCTCGATCTGGTTCACCGATCCGAGCTACGGCATCGACACCGACTATGAGGGCGACAAGGCCGAAAGCGAGATCGGCGCCTGCAATGTCTACCGGGTCGATCCGGACACCGGCGACGTCGAGGCCGTCATCACCGACATGGTGCGGCCGAACGGGCTTGCCTTCTCGCTGGATGAAAGCCTGCTCTATGTCGCCGACACCGGGCGCACGCATGGCGAGAAGAACCCGGCGCATATGCGGGTCTTCAATGTCGGCAAGCACGGCAAGAAGGTTTCGGGCGGCAAGGTCTTCGCCGACTGCACCGCTGGCCTGTTCGACGGGTTCCGGCTCGATTCCGACGGACGCATCTGGACCAGTGCGGCAGACGGCATCCATTGCTACGACCCGGACGGCACGCTGATCGGCAAGGTCAAGGTGCCGGAAGTGACGGCGAACTGCGTATTCGGTGGCAACAAGTTCAACTGCCTCTACATCGCCGGAACCACCTCGCTTTATATGGTGCGGCTGATGGTGAATGGAGCCAAGACCTATTGAAGCCGCGAGGCGCTTCTCTGGCCTTTACTCGCCTTTCTGCGAATCCCCGCAGCGCCGGCCGCGCTGCGGTTCCCGCAACCACCGCCATCCGCTTTGCCGGAGCGGATTGCCAAGCATTCGCCAGATGCCGACCGGCACAATTCCAAGGGAGGACATCATGCCATTCGTCAACATCCGCATCGTCAAGGAAGTGATCGCCGCCGATCCGGCCGGCAAGAAAGCTGACATCGCCAAGAAGGTGACGTCGGCCATCATGGAGGCCACCGGGCTTAGCAACAACGATGTCTGGGTGGTGTTCGAGGAGGTCAACGCCCGGGACTGGTATGTCGGCAAGACAGATGTCGAAACGCTGCGGAAGGGGTAGCTCTTTCCCTTCTCCCCTTGTGGGAGAAGGGAAAACCGCTCACCGCCCGCGAATGAAGCCAGAGAACCCCTGCACCGCGTCGTGCATCGCCTGCCGGTTCGCGCCCTCGCTGAGGATCGCCTCCATCTCCGCCGGCTTCTTCCCCAGCAGCGCGATCTCCAGCGGCATCTCCTCATACATCGCGAACGACATCGTTCGCATCACCTCGGCGAGGGCTGCCCGCGCGTAGAGCGAGCGGGGCGACGCATGCACCAGCATTGCCGGTTTGCCGACCGCGGCGTCGCGCGAGACCAGCCAGTCGAGCGCGTTCTTCATGCCGCCTGGCACGCCATGCGCGTATTCCGGGCAGGAGACGATGACACCGTTGGCGCGGGTGATCATCCCGATCAGGCGCGCCGCTTCGGGCGGCGTGCGCTCGCCCTCGTCGTCGGGGTTGAATATCGGCAGCCGGCCGAGGCCGTCATAAATCTCGACGATGACGTCCGCGGGCGCGTTGGCGGCCAATGCCGCCACCAGGGCCGAGTTGGTCGAGGCAGCGCGCAGGCTGCCCGATATGGCGATGAGGTTGAGCAAGGGGAGAGCCGGACGATGAGTGAGTCGTGCGCGAAGCCTACCACATGGTCTGCCGGTAATCGTCGTCCAGCTCGCGATCGATCTCGCCGGCGCTTTCGCTCAGCGCCAGCTGGTCGCGGATGATCTGGCCGAGCGTCGGCAGGGTCGCGCGGTCGTGCCAGGTCTCCGGCTTCCAGAGGTCGGAGCGCATGAAGGCCTTGGCGCAGTGCATGTAGGCGGCCTTGACCGTAACCACGATCACGCTCCGCGGCTCCTTGCCGTCGACCGCCAGCCGTTCGCGCAGTGTCGGGTCGATTGTGATGCGGGCATCGCCATTGACGCGCAGCGTCTCATTCATGCTGGGGATCAGGAAGAGCAGCCCGACCGACGGATTGCGGATGATGTTTTCCAGCGTGTCCAGCCGGTTGTTTCCGGGACGGTCGGGGATGGCGATGGTGTTGTTGTCGAGGATGGCGGTGAAACCGGGCTTGTCGCCCTTGGGCGTGACGTCGGCATTGCCGGCGCCGTCGGAGGATCCGATCAGCACGAAGGGGCTCTTGCCGATAAAGGAACGGCAATGGCCGTCGAGGGCTTTGAGTTCCTTGCGGATCGACCCGTCGGTCGGCCGGGGCGTCTTGTAGATCGTCCTCAGCTCGTCATGCGTGATGAGGAATTCCATGATGCCCCCTCTCATTCTGACGCAATTCCTGGCGGACGATACGGCGAATTCTCGGAACCCAACCGGCGGACCCTTTTGCTGGAATTGCTCTAGTTCCCAGCCTTCTCTTCCTTGGGTTTTTCCTCAAGCGAATGGCGCATGATCAGCGGCATCTGGCTGAAGGTGAAGAGAAGCGTGATCGGAATCGTGCCCCAGACCTTGAAATAAAGCCAGGTTGCCTCGGAAAAGTTGCGCCAGACAACCTCGTTGAGCACGGCCAGGAACAGGAAGAACAGACCCCAGCGGAAGGTCAGCTTGCGCCAGCCCTCCGCGTCGAGCTGGAATGCAGAATCAAAGACGTAGCCGAGCAGCGAGCGGCCGAAAAGCAGCCCGCCGAGCAGCGTTAAGCCAAACAGCGAATTGATGATCGTCGGCTTCATGAAGGCGAAGGTCTTGTCCTGCAGGTAAAGCGCAAGCGCGCCGAAGACAAAGACAACGATTGCAGAGACTAATGGCATCAGCGGCAGGCTGCGCGTCAGCGCCCAGGAGGCACTCAGCGACAGCGCGGTCGCGACCATGAAGAAGGCGGTGGCGATCAGGATCGGCTCGCCGAGATGGGTGAGCACCGGGAATTTTCCGGCCAGCCACTCGCCGCGGATGGTGGTGAAGAAGAACACCAGGCCCGGACCCAGCTCGAGCAGGAATTTCAGGCCCGGGTTCATCGGCTTGCGGCGTGGATCGGACGGGTCGCGTTCGAGGATGTTCATAAAAGTCCTTCTTGCGCATGATCTGGCCGAAAAGCAGGCGGCCTTTCAAGATCACGCCTTTGTTCAGGCGACGCCGGCGATTGCTCTCGCGAATTCGCTGGCCGAAAACGGCTCGAGGTCGTCGACCTGCTCGCCGACACCGATGAAATAGACCGGCAGCCGGTGCTTGGCGGCGATCGCCACCAGGATACCGCCGCGTGCCGTGCCGTCCAGCTTGGTCATGACCAGGCCGTTGACGCCGGCGACGTTGCGGAAGATCTCGACCTGGTTCAGCGCATTCTGGCCGGTGGTGGCGTCGACCGTCTGCAGCACCGTGTGCGGCGCTTCCGGATCGAGCTTGCCCAGCACGCGCACGATCTTTTCCAGCTCGGCCATCAGCTCGGTCTTGTTCTGCAGCCGGCCGGCCGTGTCGACGATCAGCACGTCGGAGCCGGCCTCCTTCGCCTTCTCGAAGGCGTCATAGGCGAGGCCCGCCGCATCGGCGCCGAGCTTGGTGGCTATCACGGGCGATTTCGTGCGCTCGCCCCAGATCTTGAGCTGCTCGATCGCCGCGGCGCGGAACGTATCGCCGGCGGCCAACATCACCTTCAGGCCGCCATCGGTGAGCTTGGCGGCAAGCTTGCCGATGGTGGTCGTCTTGCCGGTGCCGTTGACGCCGACGACCAGGATGACATGCGGCTTGTGGCTGAGGTCGAGCTCGAGCGGCTTTGCCACCGGGGTCAGCACCTTCTCGACCTCCGCCGCCATCACGGCGCGGACCTCCGAGTCGGAGACGTCGCGGCCATAGCGGCTGGACGCGAGCGAATCGGTGACGCGCAGCGCCGTCTCCACGCCGAGATCGGCGCGGATCAGCACGTCCTCCAGGTCCTGCAGCGTGTCGTCGTCCAGCTTTCGCTTGGTGAAGACGCCGGCAATGTTGCCGGTGAGCTCGCGCGACGAGCGGGCGAGCCCTTCGCGCATGCGCTGGAACCAGGAGCGCCGCGGCGCCGGCTCCGGCGCCTTCACCGACTCGGCCTTCTGCTCGACCTTTTTCGAGACCGTCACCTTGCCGGCGGCGGCGGCAGGCCTTGGCGGCGACGGCACAGCCTCGGGTTCCGGTGCGATCTCGGCGAGGATCGGCTGCGGCTCGACGGGCGCGGGCTGCCGAATAGGAGGCGCGATTTCGGCGTCTGGCCCGGCGGATGGCTCTAGAGGAGCGGCGCCGGCCTCTGCTGAGCTTGGCTCGATGGAGGGCACCTCGGCTGGCGGCACCTCGATCGGTGCCGGCGTCTCGGCCGGAACCTCACTCGGCGGCCTCGGCACTTCGACAGGTGCCGGCTCAGGCTGCGGTTCCGGACGCGAAGGCTCGATGTCCGGCTGTGTCGGCGCCGGAGCAGGCACTTCTAGCGGAGCGGGTTCAGGTGCCGGTGTCGGCGCTGGTAAAGGTTCAGGTCGCGCCGGCGGCACTTCATCGGGGGTCGGCGGCTCCGATTTGTCGGGCGCCGGTTGTGGCTCCTCTTCGGGCTCAGGCTCCGGCAGTGGTTCCGGCTCGGCGGGAACAATCGGTTCCGGCGTCGGTGGAACGGAGGGCGCTGGCTCGGGCTTCGGCTCTTCAGGCAGCGGAGCGGGAGCAAGCCCAGGAGCGGGTTCGCTCGCCGGCGCGGCCTCCGCTACCTGCTCGCGCGCCAGAATCTCCGGAGCGGCCTGCCCGCCCTCCGGCTTCAGCGCGTCCAGCTGATCCCATTTGATCGGCGGCAGCGGGGCCGCCTCGTCGACGCGCTCCTCGACGATCTCCTTCTTGCCGAACGAAAATATCTTCTTGAGGAAACCAGCCATGCGTCTCGCAGTTTTTCAGGCAGCTTGCGCGGCAATCGGCGCCGCAATCAGTCGGGCGCCGTCATGGCCGGTGATCACGGCATCCACGATCTCGCCGGGCGCGCCGGTGCCGATCGCGGCCAACGTAAACCCCTCGGTGCGGCCAAGCCCGTCGCGTTCGATCAGGATCGACTGCCGCGTGCCGGGGAGCGAGGTCAGATGACGGCGATAGGCGGCCTCGCCGGCGGAGCGCAGCCTTGCGGCGCGCGCCTTCACCACCTCGCGGCGGACCTGCGGCATGCGCGCCGCGGGCGTGCCTTCACGCGGCGAGAACGGAAAGACGTGCAGATGCGTCAGCCCGCATTCCTCGACGATCCGTTCCGAATTCTCGAACATCGCCTCGGTCTCAGTCGGGAAGCCGGCGATGATGTCGGCGCCGAAGACGATGCCGGGACGCAGCTTGCGCACGTCTTCGCAGAAGCGGATCGACTGGTCGCGCAGATGGCGACGCTTCATGCGCTTCAGGATCATGTCGTCGCCCGATTGCAGCGACAAATGCAGATGCGGCATAAGCCTCGGTTCAGTAGCGATGGCCTCGAGCAGGTCGTCGTCGGCCTCGATGGAATCGATCGAGGACAGTCTCAGCCGCTTTACGTCCGGCACCTGACGCAGGATCGTCTTCACCAGCTTTCCAAGCTTGGGGCTGCCCGGCAGGTCGGCGCCGAAGCTGGTCATGTCGACGCCGCAAAGCACGATCTCGGCATAGCCGTTGCCGGCCAAACGGGTGACCTGCTCGACCACGGCGCCCATCGGCACGGAGCGCGAGTTGCCGCGGCCGTAAGGGATGATGCAGAAGGTGCAGCGGTGGTCGCAGCCATTCTGCACCTGCACGAAGGCCCGCGCGCGGCCTTCGATGGCGTCGACCATGTGGCTGGCCGTCTCGCGCACCGAGAAAATGTCGTTGACGCGCGCCTTCTCGGTGTCGTTGACGCCGAAATCGGGCAGGGCGCGGTAGGAATTGGCCTTGAGCTTCTCCTCATTGCCGAGCACGAGGTCGACCTCGTCCATGGCGGCGAAGTTCTGTGGCTCGGTCTGCGCCGCGCAGCCGGTGACGATGATGCGCGCTTCAGGATTCTCGCGGCGCGCCTTGCGGATCGCCTGCTTGGCCTGTCGCACCGCTTCCGCCGTGACTGCGCAGGTGTTGAAGATCACGGCGCCGCCCTGGAGCGCGCCAAGGCCGGCGCTTTCGGCCTCACGACGCATCACTTCCGATTCATAGGTGTTGAGGCGGCAGCCGAAGGTGACGACGTCGATACCGCTGGATACCGCGCCTTTTTCAAGGGCCGACATCAGGCGGCGCTTTCGGTGTCGCGGGCCCAGGCGCCGGTCGAAGGATCGAAGCTGCCGGAAAACTCCCATTCGGCAGCACCGGTGAGGATGACGTGGTCGTCATCGCGCCATTCGACATGCAATTCACCGCCGCCGGGCGTCAGCAGCGAGACGCTGCGGCCGGTGCGCTTGGTGCGCACGGCCGCCACCACGGCTGCGCAAGCGGCCGAGCCACAAGCCTTGGTGAGACCTGCGCCGCGCTCCCAGGTGCGGATGATCATCGTCTCGGGCGACGTCACCTGGGCGATCGTAATGTTGGCGCGCTCGGGAAAGATCGGATGGTTCTCGAGCAACGGGCCGAAACGGCCGAGCTCGTAGGACCAGACATCGTTGTCGACCCAGAAGATGGCGTGCGGGTTACCCATCGACACTGCCGAGGGCGAATGCAGCACCGGCGCATCGATCGGGCCGATCTGCAGCTCGATCATGCGGGTATCGCGAAACTCTTCCGCCAGCGGGATCTCCTGCCAGCCGAGGCGCGGCCTGCCCATGTCGACCGAGATCAGGCCGTTCGCGTGCTCTTGAGCATTCAGGATACCCGCGCGGGTCTCGAAGCTGAAGCTCTTCTGGCCGGTCTCGGCGGCCAGGGCCTGGACGACGCAGCGCGTGCCGTTGCCGCAGGCCTGCGCGCTGGTGCCGTCGGAATTCAGGATGTCGATGTAATAGGCGGTGCCCGGCGTGCGCGCGTCATGGATCGCCATGATCTGGTCGAACTTGGTCGCCGCGTCGGCATTAAGCGCGATCGCCGCTTCTGGCGTGACCCTATCGGCACGGCCGCGCATGTCGACAACGATGATCTCGTTGCCAATGCCGTTCATCTTGGCGAAAGGGGCGGTGCCTGCCATCTAACCGGTCATTCCAATCCGTTTGGCCGCTATATGGCGGAAACGGGCGAGAATTACCAGTGCGGCTCTTGTCTCGGTCACTGCGAAACGTCGCGCCGACGACGACCAAGTGGTCGCCGGCGACGACCAAGCGGTCGCGCCTACGTGACCGCGAAGACGCCGAGCACGATCAGCAGGAAGATGATCAGCACAATGCCGATGAGGATGCGTGCGCCGGTAGCGGCAGCGCCGGCCAGCGCCGGCATACCGAGCAGGCTCGCGGCGGCGGCAATGATGAGAAGGATGATGATCCATTTGATCATGGGAAGCTCCGGCGAAATTGCGTCGCGAAACAAACGCGTTTAGCCGGTTTGGGTTCCTTGTCAGATGGGTGGTACATCCCACACTTCGCCCGGTCGCATGGCGCGGAAACGCTCCGGCGGCAGGCCTTGCGCCTGGAGTGCCTCGGAAAGTTTCTGCGCCGGCTCCTCGACCGGCTCGTCGGTGAGGTGGAACGTGCCCCAGTGGCAGCCTGCGGCGTGAGCGGCATTGCACAGCTTCATGCCGAGAACGGCCTCCTCCGGATTCTGGTGCTGCGGCGCCATGAACCAGCGCGGCTCATAGGCGCCGATCGGCAGGATGGCGAGGCGAAAGCCGCCATGCTTTTGTGCCATCAACCGGTAATTGATGCCGTCATGGAAGCCGGTGTCGCCGGCGAAATAGATGTTGCCGCCCGCCGTTTCGACAACGAAGCCAGCCCAAAGCGCCATGCGGCGGTCGCGTCCGCCGCGCGCCGACCAATGATGCGCCGGCTCGACATGGATGGCGGCCGCGCCGATGTCGATCCGGTCGCCCCAATCATGCACGCTGAGTCGCATGCCGGGCACGGTGCGGTGGATGATGGCATCGTTGCCGAGCGGCGTGATGATGCGCGCGTCGTGACTCACCTTCAGTCGCTTCAGCGTAGCGAGGTCGAGGTGGTCGTAGTGGTTGTGGCTGACCAGGACCAGGTCGATCGGCGGCAGGTCGGCGAAGGCGATGCCCGGCGCATTGACCCTCTTGGGACCGGCAAAGGCGAAGGGCGAGGCGCGCTCCGACCAGACCGGATCGGTCAGGATGTTCAGCCCGGCGGTCTGGATAAGCAATGAGGCGTGGCCGACCATTGTGAGCCTTAGCGCGCCGCCATCCACGCGGCGCACCGGCTTTGCCTGCGGGTGAGGGCTCGGAACGGCGGCCGGCCATCTCGCCCGCTTGCCGCTGAATTGCCATCTGAGGAGATCGCTGAAGCGCCCCGGCGGCTTGCCGCCGGGGTTGAAGAACAGGGCGCCGTCGAAATGATCGCTATGCGGGCCGTTGTAATAGCGGTTAGCGGTTCTTTTTCTCGCGGCCATTCTCACTCCGCCGGCTCGGTCCCTCCTGAGATAAGGACGTGCCTGCCTGGCGCAAGCATTTTGCTGGCGAATGCCAATGGGCGAAGCCCGGTTCATCTAGGATCGGGAGCGGAGGGGCGATCATCATGGTCATGAAGCGAACCGGGACACCGTGGATGAAGGCCGAGGATTTCGGCCGTTCGCTGCCGCTTGGGATCGGCGTCAATCTTCTGGTCACCGACATGGCGGCGATGGAGGCCTTCTGCCGCAACGTGCTCGGCGCCAGGATCATCTACGCCGACGAGGACTTCGCGGCGGTCGAGCTTTTGGGTTCGATCTTCATGCTGCATGCCGACCATTCCTATCTCGACAATCCGATGACCGGGGTCACTTCGGGCGCCGAGGCGCGCGGCGCCGGCATCGAATTGCGCCTTTACGGCGCCGATCCGGATGGGATCGAGAAAAAGGCGGCGGCGCTCGGCCATATCGTGCTGGCCGGCTCCATCGATAAGCCGCATGGCCTGCGCGAATGCTACATCGTCGGCCCGGAAGGCTATGTATTCGTGCCGAGCGCCCGGATTTAATGCTTATATTTCAATGCCTTGAATGACCGCGTCTACGCCGCTCCGGCGCCGTCAGCCTGCTGCGATAAATTTGCAACATCCGACTGGAAAACCCTATTTTAACCATATCAGGTTGAAATTCTGCCACCTTCGCCATCTTGGTGGAGCGAAGATTACGCGGATGGCTCCCCCCGGCCGATCCGACGGAGGTTTTGATGAATTTTTCGATGACCCGCCCCTTTTCGCGGAGCGGCCTTGTGGCCATCTCGCTGGCCGCGCTGGTTGCGAGCGGCTGCTCGACCTCACGCTTCTCGTCGATGGACGACCAGCAGCCGGCGCCGCTCACGCCGGCACCGTCCGGCACGGTGACGCAGAATCAGTTGCCACCGCCGGCTGCTCCCGGCACGGCCGATCCGTCGCAATTTCCGACCGCGCCGAAGAACACCCAGGTCGCTTCGCTGCCGCCGGACGGCGCGGCACCCGCCGGGGCCACCGATCTCACTGCGGCTAGCGTCGCCGGCGTGTGGAACGTCAATGTCTCCGGGCAGAGCTGCAAGGTGGCGACGCCGCAGACCAAGTTCGGTGCCGGTTACCGCGCTGGGCCTTTGCATTGCCCGGCGCCGATCGACGGCATCAAGTCGTGGAACGTCGCCGGCAAGCAGCTGACGCTTTATGACGAAAATGGCGGCACGCTGGCTAGGCTCTATTCCTCGGGCGGCGAAAAGTTCGACGGCCAGACTTCCAATGGGCAGCCCATCTCGCTTACAAGGTAGGGCGAGAGTGTGCTGATATTCAGGTGAGGCTGGCCTGCAAATGGCGGCTTCCTGCGGTGCTCACGTACTAAAAGTACGCTCCGCTCCGGTTCTCGGAAACCACCATTTTCGACTCGGCCTGACCTGAATCTAAACACACTCTGGCCATTCCTCGAGCGTTCCGCTCAAAAAAGCAAATGACCGGACCCATGCATCTGCGCGACGGCCTCCAGACCCATGCGACCGTCAGGCAGCGCTACGATCATCTCGTCCAGAGCGGCGCTGTCGAGCGCGATCCGGCGCAGGAGCATATCGTCGCCGCGCTCGATCGGTTGATCGACGAGATTTCGGCCAAAAGACTGGCGCAGAAATCGAGCGCGCTGGGCTGGCTGTTCGCGGCCAAGCGGCAGCCGCGCACCCCGGTCAAAGGGCTCTACATCCATGGCAGTGTCGGTCGCGGCAAGACCATGCTGATGGACATGTTCTTCGAGCTGCTGCCGGTCCGCCGCAAACGCCGCGTGCATTTCAACGACTTCATGGCCGATGTGCAGGACCGGATCCAAAAACACCGGCAGGCGCGCAAGGAAGGCGCGGTCAAGGAAGACGATCCGATACCGCCGGTCGCCCGGACGCTTGCCGATGAAGCCTGGGTGCTTTGCTTCGATGAGTTCTCCGTCACCGACATTGCCGACGCCATGATTCTGTCGCGCCTGTTCTCGGCGCTGTTCGCCAATGGCGTGGTGCTGGTCGCCACCTCAAACGTGGCGCCGGAGAACCTTTATCGCGACGGGCTGAACCGCCAGCTCTTCCTGCCGTTCATCTCGCTGCTCGAGCGCAATGCCCATGTGATGACGCTCGATGCCGAGAAGGACTATCGGCAGGAAAAGCTCAACCGGCAGCCGGTCTATGTCACGCCGGACGACGCCGCGGCCGAGCGCGCGTTGGACAAGGCCTGGAAGGCGATGACGCATGGCCAGCCGACCGGCGAGGTGATGCTGACACTGAAAGGCCGCCACCTCGTCGTGCCGCGCGCCGCCGGCGACGCGGCGCGCTTTTCCTTCGCCGACCTTTGCGAAAAGCCGCTCGGCGCGCGCGACTATCTGGCCATCGCCGCCCGCTTCTCGACCGTCTTCATCGACCATGTGCCGGTGCTGGGGGAAGGCAAGCGCAACGAGGCCAAGCGTTTCATTCTTTTGATCGACACGCTCTACGACCATCGCATGCGGCTGGTGATGAGCGCCGCGGCTGCGCCGGAAGGGCTCTACACGGCCAAACGCGGCACGGAAGTGTTCGAATTCGAGCGCACCGCCTCGCGCCTGGTCGAAATGCAGAGCCGGGACTGGCTGGACGACTGGGCGGAGCGGCGGAACGATGGGGCACAGCCCGCCGAGGCGAGACAGGCGCAGGCCTGACACTCGTCGTCCTGGGTCTTTGCTCCCACTTCGCGCCATGAGACGGATCGAGGGCTCATCGAACATTTCGTTGCCACGCCCCCATCACAAGGACGTCATCGCCGGGGTGAAGCCTTCTGATTTCCACGTTCATTGTGTAAATTCGGCCTGGTTGGCTCAGGAATTTTGACGTTTACGTAATTCCCGATGCATCTAACCGATTGAAAATATTGGGCCTGAAATAATCGTTTGAATTTCCTTCCTGCCGGAGTTATTCGGTGCGGCGAAATCTCGCGGCTTCCCGCATCCTTTCGGCCTCCCCGGCCCCGTCACGGTACCGTCACAGACAAAGGGAAAACATCCTCAAATGGCACGCAACAAGATAGCGCTCATCGGCTCCGGAATGATCGGCGGCACGCTCGCCCACATGGTCGGCCTCAAGGATCTCGGCGACGTGGTGCTGTTCGATATCGCCGAGGGCATTCCGCAGGGCAAGGGCCTCGACATCGCGCAGTCGTCGCCGGTCGACGGCTTCGACTCCAGGCTTACCGGCGTCAATGACTATGCCGGCATCGAGGGCGCGGATGTTTGCATCGTGACCGCCGGGGTGCCGCGCAAGCCGGGTATGAGCCGCGACGACCTTCTCGGCATCAACCTCAAGGTCATGGAACAGGTCGGCGCGGGCCTGAAGAAGTATGCGCCGAAGGCCTTCGTCATCTGCATCACCAACCCGCTCGACGCGATGGTCTGGGCGCTGCAGAAGTTCTCCGGCCTGCCGACCAGCCATGTCGTCGGCATGGCCGGCGTGCTCGACAGCGCCCGCTTCCGCTATTTCCTGGCCGAGGAGTTCAAGGTTTCGGTCGAGGACGTCACCGCCTTCGTGCTCGGTGGCCATGGCGACTCGATGGTGCCGATGATCCGCTATTCGACGGTCGCCGGCATCCCGCTGCCCGACCTCGTCAAGATGGGCTGGACCTCGAAGGAGAAGCTCGACCAGATCGTGCAACGCACCCGTGACGGCGGAGCCGAGATCGTCGGCCTCTTGAAGACCGGCTCGGCCTATTACGCGCCGGCGGCCTCGGCGATTGCCATGGCCGAATCCTACCTCAAGGACAAGAAGCGCGTGCTACCCTGCGCCGCGCATCTCTCGGGACAGTATGGCGTCAAGGGGACCTATGTCGGTGTTCCGGTGGTGATCGGCGCAGGCGGCGTCGAGCTCGTTATCGAGATCGACCTGTCGAAGGCCGAGCAGAAGATGTTCGACAATTCGGTCGCAGCCGTCCAGGGCCTGACCGAGGCCTGTACCAAGATCGCCCCGCATCTCGCCGGCAAGTAATCTCACCGGCAAAATAATCGTCCTTCCCGGAGATCAAGCGCATGAACATCCATGAGTATCAGGCCAAGGCGCTGCTGAAGACGTTCGGCGCGCCGGTGGCAAGCGGCGTTCCGGTGTTCAAGGCAAGCGAGGCGGAGGCCGCCGCAAAGGCGCTGCCCGGCCCGCTCTATGTCGTGAAGAGCCAGATTCATGCCGGCGGCCGCGGCAAGGGCAAGTTCAAGGAGCTCGGCCCGGATGCCAAGGGCGGCGTGCGGCTGGCAAAGTCGGCGGCCGAGGTCGTGGCCAATGTCAACGAGATGCTCGGTCACACGCTAGTCACCAAGCAGACAGGACCCGCCGGCAAGCAGGTCAACCGTCTCTATATCGAAGACGGCGCCGACATCGCCCGCGAGCTCTATCTGTCGATCCTTGTCGACCGCTCGGTCGGCCGCATCGCCTTCGTCGTCTCGACCGAAGGCGGCATGGACATCGAGACGGTCGCGCATGAGACGCCCGAAAAGATCGTCACCGTCGCCATCGATCCGGAAAAGGGCGTGACGACCGATGACGTGAAGACGCTCAACGGCGCGCTGAAGCTCGACGGCGATGCCGCCAAGGACGGCGCATCGCTGTTCCCGATCCTCTACAAGGCGTTCGTCGAGAAGGACATGAGCCTGCTCGAGGTCAACCCGCTGATCGTCATGAAGGACGGGCACCTGCGCGTGCTCGACGCGAAAGTGTCCTTCGACAACAACGCGCTCTTCCGCCATCCGGACGTAATGGAATTGCGCGACACCACCGAAGAGGACGAGAAGGAGATCGAGGCGTCGAAATACGACCTCGCCTATGTCGCGCTCGACGGCAATATCGGCTGCATGGTCAACGGCGCCGGCCTGGCCATGGCGACCATGGACATCATCAAGCTCTACGGTGCAGAGCCGGCTAACTTTCTCGATGTCGGAGGCGGCGCCTCGAAGGAAAAGGTCACGGCGGCGTTCAAGATCATCACCAAGGATCCGGCTGTCGAAGGCATCCTGATCAACATCTTCGGCGGCATCATGAAATGCGATGTCATCGCCGAGGGCGTGATCGCGGCCGTCAAGGAAGTCGGCCTGAAGGTGCCGCTCGTCGTGCGCCTGGAAGGCACCAATGCCGAGCTCGGCAAGAAGATCATCAACGACAGCGGCCTCAACGTGGTGTCGGCCGACGACCTCGACGACGCGGCCAAGAAGATCGTCAAGGCGGTGAAGGGCTGAGCGGATGCCTCCGCGCAAGATAAACCTGGTCGAGGCGGCGGATCAAAAGATCGCCAAGGTCTTCGATCCGCACATCGCGGGCGACGTCAACGATGCCCAAGCCAAGGTCGCCAAGTTCGGCGAGATTTTCGATTGGCATGCGCATGACCATGAGGACGAGGCTTTCCTGGTGCTGCGCGGCAGGATCGCCATCGACTTCCGTGACGGGCCGGTCGAGCTCGGCGAGGGCGATTTCATCGTCGTGCCGCGCGGCGTCGAGCACCGGCCGCGTTCGCTCACCCCGGAACCGGTGGTGCTGATGTTCGAGCCGGCGACGACCTTGAACACCGGCAATGCCCGCAGTGACCTCACCGTCACCGATTTGAAGCGGCTGTGAACCATGAACGCGTCGCCCTTCTCCTCCCTATCGGACGGCCACCAACGCCTGCAGGCGCTGGTCGGCGCGTGGCGCGGCGAGGAAGAAGTCGCGGCCACGCAATGGACCGATGCCGGCACGGCGACCGCGGACGTTCAGGCCGAGGCTGAGTTCGGCGGCCTGTTCCTGGTGCAGCGCTATCGGCAGCGTCGCGACGGCACGGTCTCTTTCGGCGCGCATAATGTGTTCGGCTTCGACCAGCAGAACGGCCTCGTCACCATGCATCAGTTCGACTCGATGGGGTTCGTGCCGATGTCGCCCGCAACCGGCATGTGGAACGGCAATAAGCTGATTCTCGACCGCTCGTCGCCGCGCGGCGCCGCGCGCGTGACGTATGGTTTTGACGGCGCCGATACCTATCGCATGAAACTTCAGTTCAAGCCCGCCGGCAGCAATGCATGGCAAGACATTGTGAGCGGACTCTACCGGCGCGTTCCGCCTTCCGAGACGAAGGAAGGCTGAGCGATGGCGATCATAGGCAAGACGGTTGAAGGGCCACACATAATCACACATAATATGCCTGTGTATTTATGTGGAGGCGGACGATGAAAAACGTCACCCTGGCCATGGACGAGACTCTGCTTAAACAGGCGCGAAACCTTGCCGAACGTCGCAAGACGACGCTCAACGCCCTCATTCGTTCACTGCTTGCGCATGAAGTCGAGCAGGAAGACCGGATTGCCTGGGCGCGGGAAGGTATGCGCAGGCTGATGGCCGAAAAGCCGCTTGACCTGGGCCCTGCATACAAATGGAACCGGGACGAGATCTATGCCGAACGAGAAGATAGAATGCTTTCTCGACTCGAACGTTCTCCTTTACGCGGCCTCGGAGAGGACAAGTGATCCTCGCCGACACGATATCGCGCAAAACCTTGTGCTCGAGACTGTGTTCGGCGTCTCGGGCCAGACTTTGGCCGAATTCGCGAATGTCGCGAGACGGAAATCGGTCTTCGCCGATGCTGTGGTCGACGAGTGGCTGGTCTTTCTCGGCGCGCTTCCGTTTGTCCCGGTCGACCAGGCCTATGTCATCGCTGGGCTCCATCTCGCGCGCCGCTATCAACTCAAATATTACGACGCGGCATTGCTCGCGGCCGCGGAGCGGCTCGGCGCGCCGATTTTCTACACCGAGGATCTCAACCACAACCAGGTTTATGGCTCGGTCCGGGCCGTCAATCCTTTCCTCTAATCGCTGAAGTCAGGGGCGTTTCAACCCATGTCCATTCTCGTCGACAAGAATACCAAGGTGCTGGTGCAGGGTCTGACCGGCAAGACCGGCACGTTCCACACCGAACAGGCGCTGGCCTATCACGGCACCAAGATGGTGGGCGGCATCCATCCCAAGAAGGGCGGCGAGACCTGGACCGGCTCGAAGGGGGAAAGCCTGCCGATCTTCGCCACGGTGGCCGAGGGCAAGGCAAGGACCGGCGCAAACGCCTCCGTCATCTATGTGCCGCCCGCGGGCGCGGGCGAGGCGATCATCGAGGCGATCGAGGCAGAGATCCCGCTGATCGTCTGCATCACCGAGGGCATCCCGGTGATGGACATGGTCAAGGTCAAGGCGCGGCTCGACCGCTCCACTTCGCGGCTGATCGGCCCGAACTGCCCGGGCGTGCTGACGCCTGACGAGTGCAAGATCGGGATCATGCCCGGCAACATCTTCCGCAAGGGCTCGGTGGGCGTTGTTTCGCGCTCGGGAACACTTACCTATGAGGCAGTCTTCCAGACCACCAATGTCGGCCTCGGCCAGACCACGGCGGTTGGCATCGGCGGCGACCCGGTCAAGGGCACCGAGTTCATCGATGTGCTGGAGATGTTCCTCGCCGACGACGAGACGAAGTCGATCATCATGATCGGCGAGATCGGCGGCTCGGCCGAGGAAGACGCCGCGCAGTTCCTCAAGGACGAAGCCAAGCGTGGCCGCAAGAAACCGATGGCGGGCTTCATCGCCGGGCGCACGGCGCCGGCCGGCCGCACCATGGGCCATGCGGGCGCGGTGATCTCGGGCGGCAAGGGCGGCGCGGAAGATAAGATCGCGGCGATGGAATCGGCCGGCATCAAGGTTTCGCCGTCGCCAGCGCGGCTCGGCACGACGCTGGTCGAGGCGATCAAAGGTTAAGGCAGTAAGGGAGTAGGGCATTATGGCAGTAGGGGACAGGACTAACGGGACGAGCTGCGCGACCGCCTGCTTTCCCTGCTGCCTCAATCCCTCACTGTCCTATTCCCCTCCAAACTAGGAGACGGAGCCAGGCTCCGCAGACGAAAATGGCAAGACAAGATCAGGCCAACGACCAATTCTCGCTCACATCATTCCTCTATGGCGGCAATGCCGATTACATCGACGCGCTCTATGCCGCCTATGAGGACAATCCGGCTTCGGTCGATCCGGAGTGGCAGGACTTCTTCGCGGCGCTGAAGGACGACGCGGGCGACGTCCGCAAGAACGCCAAGGGCGCCTCCTGGGCGAAGCCCTCCTGGCCGCTGACGGCCAATGGCGAGCTGGTCTCGGCGCTTGACGGCAATTGGGGCCTGGTCGAAAAGGCGATCGAGAAGAAGGTCAAGGACAAGGCGGTCGTCAACGGCGCCGCGCTTTCCGACGCCGACGTGCACCAGGCGACGCGCGATTCAGTCCGCGCCATCATGATGATCCGCGCCTATCGCATGCGCGGCCATCTGCACGCCAATCTCGATCCGCTCGGCATCGCCAAGCCGCTTGAAGACTATAACGAGCTGTCGCCGGCCAATTACGGCTTCGCCGAAGCCGATTACGACCGGCCGATCTTCCTCGACAATGTGCTGGGTCTCGAATTCGGCACCGTTCGGCAGATGCTGGACATCCTGACCCGCACCTATTGCTCGACGCTCGGCGTCGAGTTCATGCACATCTCCGACCCGGAAGAGAAGGCATGGATCCAGGCGCGCATCGAAGGCGCCGACAAGGAGATCACCTTCACCGCCACCGGCAAGAAGGCGATCCTGTCGAAGCTGATCGAGGCCGAGGGTTTCGAGCAGTATATCGACGTCAAGTACAAGGGCACGAAGCGCTTCGGCCTCGACGGCGGCGAGTCGCTGATCCCGGCGCTGGAGCAGATCGTCAAGCGCGGCGGACAGCTCGGCCTCAAGGAAATCGTGCTCGGCATGGCGCATCGCGGCCGCCTCAACGTGCTTTCCCAGGTGATGGCGAAGCCCCATCGCGCCATCTTCCACGAATTCAAGGGCGGCTCCGCGGCCCCTGACGAGGTCGAAGGCTCGGGCGACGTGAAGTACCATCTCGGTGCCTCGTCGGACCGGGAGTTCGACGGCAACAAGGTGCATCTGTCGTTGACGGCCAATCCCTCGCATCTGGAAATCGTCGATCCCGTCGTGATGGGCAAGGCACGCGCCAAGCAGGACCAGCTTTCCGGCCGCGAACGCGGCGAGGTCGTGCCGCTGTCGGAGCGCGCCAAGGTGATGCCGCTGCTTTTGCATGGCGACGCCGCCTTCGCCGGCCAGGGCGTGATCGCCGAAATCCTCGGCCTGTCCGGCCTGCGCGGTCATCGCGTCGCCGGCACGCTGCACGTCATCATCAACAATCAGATCGGCTTCACCACCAATCCGCGCTTCTCGCGCTCCTCGCCCTATCCGTCGGATGTGGCCAAGATGATCGAGGCGCCGATCTTCCACGTCAATGGCGACGACCCGGAAGCCGTGGTGCATGCCGCCAAGGTCGCGACCGAGTTCCGCATGAAGTTCCACAAGCCGGTGGTTGTGGACATGTTCTGCTACCGCCGCTTCGGCCACAATGAGGGCGACGAGCCGGCCTTCACCCAGCCGATCATGTACCGCAACATCCGCACCCATAAGACGGTGGTGCAGATCTATGCCGACCGGCTGATCGCCGAGGGCCACGTCACCCAGGCCGAGGTCGACAAGATGCGGGCCGATTGGCGCGCGCATCTGGAAGCCGAATTTGAAGTCGGCCAGAGCTACAAGCCGAACAAGGCCGATTGGCTGGACGGTGCGTGGTCCGGCCTGCGCACCGCCGACAACCAGGATGAACAACGGCGCGGCAAGACAGCTGTGCCGGTGCGCACGCTGAAGGAGATCGGCAAGAAGCTGACCGAGGTGCCGAAGGATTTCGAGGCGCACAAGACGATCCTGCGCTTCCTCGAGAACCGCCGCCAGGCGATCGAATCGGGCGACGGCATCGACTGGTCGACGGCCGAGGCGCTGGCTTTCGGCGCCATCCTGCTCGACGGCAATCCGATCCGGCTTTCCGGCCAAGATTCGGAACGCGGCACCTTCTCGCAGCGCCATTCGGTGCTTTACGACCAGCGCGACGAGACCCGTTACATCCCGCTCAACAACCTCTCGGCGGCGCAGGCCGGCTACGAGGTCATCAACTCGATGCTGTCGGAAGAGGCGGTGCTCGGCTTCGAATATGGCTACAGCCTGGCCGAGCCCAAGGCGCTAACGCTCTGGGAGGCGCAGTTCGGCGACTTCGCCAACGGCGCCCAGGTGGTGTTCGACCAGTTCATCTCGTCGGGCGAGCGCAAGTGGCTGCGCATGTCCGGCCTCGTCTGCCTGCTGCCGCATGGCTATGAAGGTCAGGGGCCGGAGCATTCGTCGGCGCGGCTGGAGCGCTTCCTGCAGCTCTGCGCCGAAGACAACATGCAGGTCGCCAACGTCACCACGCCGGCCAACTATTTCCACATCCTGCGCCGGCAGCTGAAGCGCGACTTCCGCAAGCCGCTGATCCTGATGACGCCGAAGTCGCTGCTGCGCCACAAGCGCGCGGTGTCGACGCTGTCCGAGATGTCGGGCGAAAGCTCGTTCCACCGCTTGCTGTGGGACGATGCGCAATTGCTGCCGAACCAGCCGATCAAGCTGGTGAAGGACTCCAAGATCCGCCGCGTCGTGCTGTGCTCGGGCAAGGTCTATTACGACCTCTATGAGGAGCGCGAGAAGCGCGGCATCAACGACATCTACCTTTTGCGCGTCGAACAGCTCTACCCGTTCCCGGCCAAGGCCCTGATCACCGAGCTGTCGCGCTTCCGCAATGCCGAGATGGTGTGGTGCCAGGAGGAGCCCAAGAATATGGGTGCCTGGTCGTTCATCGATCCCTATCTCGAATGGGTGCTGGCGCATATCGACGCCAAGCATCAGCGGGTGCGCTACACCGGGCGGCCGGCCTCGGCCTCGCCGGCGACGGGGTTGATGTCGAAGCATCTCAGCCAGCTCGCCGCCTTGCTCGACGACGCCCTCGGCGAATAACCGGACGAAACAGACCTCAAGAAGACAAGAGAACGGACAGGCACAATGGCTACCGAAATCCGCGTCCCCACTCTGGGCGAATCCGTCACCGAGGCGACTGTCGGCAAGTGGTTCAAGAAGGTCGGCGACGCGATTGCCGCCGATGAGCCCCTGGTCGAGCTCGAAACCGACAAGGTGACGGTGGAAGTGCCCGCTGCGGGCGCCGGAACGCTGGCCGAGATCACCGTCAAGGAAGGCGAGACGGTTAATGTCGGCGCGCTGCTCGGCTCGATTTCGGCGGGCGGCGCGGCCGCTGCTCCGGCCACGAAGCCACAGGCGGTGGCGCAGGCCTCGAGCCCGGACGCGGCGTCCTCGGTCAAGCAGGCCGCGGCCGAGACTGCAAAGGTCGCCGGCGACGTCGGCCCGATCGAGCCGCGCACCATGCCGCCGGCCCCGGCGGCGGCCAAGCTGATCGCCGAAAACAATCTTTCGGTCGATCAGTTGTCCGGCTCCGGGAAGCGCGGGCAGGTGCTGAAGGGCGATGTGCTCGACGCGATTGCCAAGGGTGCGCCCTCGCAGCCGGCCGAGACGCCGAAGGCGGCACCCGCGCCGGTCGTCGCCCGCGCGCCGTCCTCGGCCGAGGATGCGCCGCGCGAGGAGCGCGTGCGCATGACCAAGCTGCGCCAGACGATCGCGCGCCGCTTGAAGGAGGCGCAGTCGACCGCCGCCATGCTCACCACCTTCAACGAGGTGGATATGAGCGCGGTGATGGCGCTGCGGTCCAAATACAAGGACGTGTTCGAGAAGAAGCATGGGGTGAAGCTCGGCTTCATGGGCTTCTTCACCAAGGCGGTGACGCATGCGCTGAAGGAGATCCCGGCGGTCAATGCCGAGATCGACGGCACAGACATCATCTATAAGAACTTCGCCCATGTCGGCGTCGCGGTCGGCACGGACAAGGGTTTGGTGGTGCCGGTGGTGCGCGACGCCGACCAGATGTCCATCGCCGAGATCGAAAAGGAGATCGGCCGGCTGGGTCTCGCCGCGCGCGACGGCAAGCTATCGGTCGCGGACATGCAGGGCGGCACCTTCACCATCTCCAATGGCGGCGTCTATGGCTCGCTGATGTCGACGCCGATCCTGAACGCGCCGCAATCGGGCATCCTCGGCATGCACAAGATCCAGGACCGGCCGGTGGTGGTCGGCGGCCAGATCGTCATCCGCCCGATGATGTATCTGGCGCTCAGCTACGACCACCGCATCGTCGACGGCAAGGAAGCGGTGACCTTCCTGGTGCGCGTCAAGGAAAGCCTGGAGGATCCCGAGCGGCTGGTGCTCGATCTCTGATCGGAGCTGATCCGCAATGGGCGGCTGGCTGGAAAGGTTCGGGTTCGCGTTGGGTCGCGCTCTTCGGACTTTTCGGCCAACGACCTCCGTCGCTATCGTCTCACCGGCGAAATTGATTGAATCGGGTCCGCCGCCGGAAAGCAGCAACGTCGGCGTCTTCGCCCTCAGCGATGCGGAAATGGCAGAACGGAAAATCACCGCCATCACGATCGGCGAGCTTGAATTGCCGACCGGAGAAATCGTCGCCTGCGATCCGCTCATCACCGGACTAAGGAGGCCTGCTTTCAGCCGCAAGGTCAAGCCGGGACGCTATCCGGTCATCCTGCTTCAGGCGCGGGGCTGCATTGCCGCAGCGGTCTTGCGGTTCGGCCCCGGCTTGCCAACGCGCTGGGAATTGGCGACCTTCGTTCCCGATCGCCCACCTGTCTATAAGTCCGAATTTCTTGAATTTATCGTCGATGACGCGGTTGCGTCGTTTATGGATAAGTCGGTCCTGACGCTAATGTCCAACCAAGAGGAACTTGACGATTATCTCGCCGACGTTGCGTGCACTATCGACAGGTTTTGTATCGATAGTCCGATTGAAGGCAATCCGATCAATGTAGCCATGTTCGACACTGGCTATGGCGACGGCGCGTACCGGTCTTTCTGGGGGTTGGACGCATCCGGTGAACCACTGCTCCTGATGACCGACTTCGAAGTGCTCGAAAACGCCGATGGCCGTAACGAGGCCGATCGATGAGAATACTTGCCTCACTCATAATCCGGTGGATGGCTAGATCGGCGGTTTTGTCGTCGGCTTCCGCTGCCCAGGCCGCGTGCCCGATCCAGCTTGCCGTCTATGGCGAGGCGCAGAGCGGCGCCGAGATCGACTTCACCCCGGCCGGCACCTCGGCCACGATCACCAACGCCTTCCGCATGATCCTCGACAACAATGTCGTGCTCGACGGTATCGCCGTGTGGACCGAGGGGTCGGCCGCGCGGCCGCATGGCTCGCTGATGTACAAATGCCCGACCGGCGACGTCACCGGCGAGGAGCTCGCCGCCTGCACGGTGTGGGAAGGCGTTATCTACAGCGCCGACGAGAAGGGCGCTGTCGGCCTGCTGCCGGCGGAGGGCGTCGACGCGCCGAAAAGCCTGATCCTGCCCGATCTCGGGCCGTCGCTCGAAATGTCGGCGGCTTATGGTCCTGCCGGCTTCTCCAAAGTGCCGTGGGATATCTTCGTTCTGAAAGGGTGCCAGGAATGAGTGCCGAGAAAAAGACGCTGCTGGTCACGGGCGGCAGCCGCGGCATCGGCGCCGCCATCTGCCGGCAGGCGAACCGGGCCGGCTACCGGGTGGCGGTGAATTACGTCTCCAATCAGGCCGCGGCGGACGCGCTGGTCGCCGAGCTAAGAGCCGACGGCGGCGATGCCTTCGCAGTCAAGGGCGATGTCGGCAACGAAGCACATGTCATCGCGATGTTCGAAGCCGTCGACCGGGCCTTCGGCCGGCTCGACGCCTTCGTCAACAATGCCGGCGTCGTCGATCTCAAGGCCCGGGTCGACGAGATGAGTGTCGAGCGGCTGGAGCGCATGATGCGCGTCAACGTCGTCGGCTCGTTCCTGTGCGCCCGCGAGGCGGTGAAGCGCATGTCGACGCGGCATGGCGGCAAGGGCGGCGCCATCGTCAACATCTCGTCCGCTGCCGCCCGGCTGGGCTCACCTGGCGAATATGTCGACTATGCCGCTTCCAAGGGCGCGATCGATACGCTGACGATCGGACTGGCGCGCGAGGTGGCGCTCGAAGGCATCCGCGTCAACGCGGTCAGCCCCGGCATCACCGAGACCGAGATCCATGCTTCCGGCGGCCAGCCGGACCGCGTGGCGCGGATGCAGGACATGCTACCGCTGAAACGCGCCGGCACGGCGGACGAAGTCGCGAGCGCGGTTCTCTATCTTCTGTCGGACGCGGCCTCGTATATCACGGGCGCGATCCTGAATGTGAGCGGCGGCCGTTAGGCGCCAAAGCAAAGGACACCATCATGGCTTATGACGTCGTTATCATCGGATCGGGACCGGGCGGCTATGTCTGCGCCATCAAGGCGGCGCAGCTCGGGCTGAAGACGGCGGTGGTCGAGAAGAACGCCACCTTCGGCGGAACCTGCCTCAACATCGGCTGCATCCCGTCGAAGGCGCTGCTCTATGCCTCCGAGATGTTCGCCGAAGCCGGCCATGCCTTCGATACGCTGGGCATCGAGATACCGGCGCCGAAGCTCAATCTCAAGAAGATGATGGCGCATAAGGACACGACGGTGGCGTCCAACGTCAACGGCGTCGCCTTCCTGTTCAAGAAGAACAAGATCGACTCCTTCCGCGGCACCGGCAAGGTCGTCGGCGCCGGCAAGGTTTCGGTGACCGGCGAGGACGGCAAGGTCGAAGAGATCGAGACCAAGAACATCGTCATCGCCACCGGCTCCGACGTCGCCGGCATTCCGGGCGTCAAGGTCGATTTCGACGAGAAGGTGATCGTCTCCTCCACTGGCGCGCTGTCGCTGGCCAAGGTGCCCGCAAGCCTCGTGGTGGTCGGCGGCGGCGTCATCGGATTGGAGCTCGGCTCGGTGTTGGCCCGGCTCGGCGCCAAGGTCACGGTGGTCGAGTTCCTCGATACCATCCTCGGCGGCATGGATGGCGAGGTGTCGAAGCAGTTCCAGCGGCTCTTGTCCAAGCAGGGCTTCGAGTTCAAGCTCGGCGCCAAGGTCACGGGTGTGGCCAGGGCCAAGAAGGGCGCGACCGTCACCTTCGAGCCGGTCAAGGGCGGCGCGGCCGAAACCATCGAGGCGGATGTGGTGCTGGTCGCCACCGGACGCCGGCCCTATTCCGACAGCCTCGGGCTGAAGGAAGCCGGCGTCGAGGTGGACGAGCGCGGCCGGGTCAAGACCGACGGGCATCTCAGGACCAACGTGCCCGGCATCTATGCCATCGGCGACGTGATCGCCGGCCCGATGCTGGCGCACAAGGCCGAGGACGAGGGCGTGGCTGTCGCCGAGACGATCGCCGGCCAGGCCGGGCACGTGAACTACGACGTCATCCCGAGCGTCGTCTACACCAGTCCGGAGATCGCCTCCGTCGGCAAGACCGAGGAGGAATTGAAGAAGGCCGGTATCGACTACAAGGTCGGCAAGTTCCCGTTCAGCGCCAATGGCCGGGCGCGCGCCATGCTGCACACCGACGGTTTCGTGAAGATCCTGGCCGACAAGGCCAGCGACCGCGTGCTCGGCGTCCATATCGTCGGCTTCGGCGCCGGCGAGATGATCCACGAGGCGGCTGTGCTGATGGAATTCGGCGGCTCGTCGGAAGACCTTGCCCGTACCTGCCACGCCCATCCGACGATGTCGGAATCGGTGAAGGAGGCGGCGCTGGCCACGTTCTTCAAACCTATCCATATCTGACCGGGCCTGGGGCCGAAGGCCATCGACATGTGAGGGTCACATAACAAACGGCCCGCCTTTCGGCGGGCCGTTCGTCGTTAACCGCGGTCTGATTACTGAGCCGGCGCAGGTGCCGGTGCTGGCGCAGGGGCCGGCGCGGGAGCAGGTGCCGGAGTTGGCGCGGGAGCCGGGGCAGGCGCCGGAGCGGGTGCGGGAGCAGGCGCTGCAGGCGCGGGGGCCGGCGTGGTGGCGGCCGGGGGCTCAGCCGGGGCCGGGGCATGCTGGCCGCCGCTTCTGCCAAAGACATAATACGCAACAATGGCCAGGATAATGACAACAAGGGCGATCAGCCACCCGCTGCCGCCGCCACCCGACCGGGGAGGCGGGCTCGAAGGGGTGAAGGGGTCGTTAGGGTTCGCCATGAAACGTGTCCTCCTTGGATGAAAGTCATCAAAATAACAGCCATCAACGCGCTGATCCCGCATCGGGTTTCACGCGAACGGACGGAAAGCGCTGAAAAACCGGCGTTTTCAGGTCCGCCAGCCGCCAGACGACTCAGTTGGCGGCGGTAACACTATACCCTGCCTTGCGAAAATCCTCGACCAGTCCTTCCGGACCGGGCAGATGCATGGCGCCGACGGCCATGAAGACGTTGCCCTTGGCAAGAATCGGCATCGCGTTCGCGGCCATCACCTTGTTGCGGCTGGTGATCATGGTCTGCTCGAAGGCGGCATAGCCGGCCTGGTCATCGGCGGTCTGGGGCAGCACTGCCTTGAACAGCGGCCAGAACATGCCGACCTCGCCGCGCTGGTACAGCACGATCATCGTTTCGTTGACGTCGTTGACCTTGTCGCCAAGCTTCATCGTCTCGACCAGGCTCTTCATGTGGAATTCGAGCGGCAGCGAGGCCATGGCGCGCAACTGGCCGACGGCGGTCTCGAGCCCTTCGACGTCCTTGCCCGAGGCCTTGGCGTCCGAGGCGAGCTTGACGTCCAGCACGGGTTCGCCGGCGGATTGGCGCGCCACCTCGCAGGCCGGCAGCGCCATCATCGCCGAAAGGATCCACGGCTTCATCTTGGCGACCGTCGCCGGTGGGATGCCGCGGGCATCGAGCCCCTTGTTCAGCGCCGCCGCATCGTCCGGCGACAGCAGCGACGACAGCGTGGTGTTGTCGGTGAACATCATCAGGCCGGGTTCGCTGGCCATCGCGGCCATCATCTTGGCCTTGTCCATTGCATCCGTGGTTTCGATGACGATGGTTCCGGCGCTGTCATAGGCTTTCTGCGCGGCGGCCGGCAGCGTGGTGACGCGCGTATCGGTCATGTGCATGGTGCCGAACAGATAGGACGGTTTCTCGCCCGGCTTCTCCAGCTTCCACAGCAGGCCCTTGCCGTTGGGAACGGCCGCTGCCTCGGCCTCGACCTTCTTGAAGGCGGCTGGATCGTTCTTCTCCAGCGCGGTCAACAGATCGGTGCCGGCGCAATTCGGCGCTTCGGCATGCGCCCGGCCTGCAAGCAGGAGAACGACGATGAAGGACAGGAAAAACAGCAGGTTGAGCGCCGCGAGCAGCTTCAACGAGACAAGGGCCGCGCGGTCGGCGATGGCGATGACGCGTTTCATGGGAACCGTCATAGCGAGGAAAAGCGGCAAAACGGTTAATCGGCGCGATGAAATTGTTTCTGGTCTGGTGAGCTTTGACGTTCGCTCGGTATGGCGGATCGAATACTTTGGCGATTGGCCGAAACGCCCCATCGCATTGTCATACACGGGCGGAGCAAGGAGCGTAGCGACGCAGCGCAGACCCGAGGATACATACCGTGACCTCAACGCGTCGCAACGGTGCAGAATTCTGCTCCGCCGGGCCCTACATTCGACGTCACGAAATGGATACTAGGGTCTCCGGGACGGAGCTTCGCTCCTGCTCCGCCCTAGTATGACGAAGTCAGAAGGCTCAGGCCCTTGGATGCGCCTTGTCATAGATTTCGAGCAGCCTTGCGGTGTCGACGCCGGTGTAGATCTGCGTCGTCGACAGGCTGGCGTGGCCGAGCAGTTCCTGGATGGTGCGCAGGTCGCCGCCACGGCCAAGCAGGTGAGTGGCGAAGGAATGCCGCAAGGCATGCGGCGTCGCCGTGCGCGGCAGGTTCAGCGCCGAGCGCAGCTTTGCCATCTCGCGCTGGACGATGGCCGGGTTCAGCAGGCCGCCGCGGGCGCCGCGGAACAACAGGCCGTCGGGACCGATGTGGAAGGGGCAGAGCCGGCGATATTCCGCGACCGCCTTGCGGGCCACCGGCAGCACCGGCACCAGCCGCGTCTTGCCACCCTTGCCGGTGACGCGCAGCACGGTGTCGGCTTCCCTTGCAAGATCGGCGCCTTTCAGGCTGAGCGCTTCGGAGATGCGCAGGCCGGAGCCATAGAGCAGCGTCAGCACGGCGGCGTTGCGGGCTGCGATCCAGGGTTCTGTCGCGAGCTGTCCCTCCATCGCCACGACCTTTCTGGCATCGCTTGCCGTCAGCGGCTTGGGCAGCGATTTCGGCTGGCGCGGCGCGCGCAGGGCGACGGCACCCGCGGCGTTGACGAGGCCGCGTTTTTCGAGAAAGCGCAGCAGCGAGCGGATGCCGGCAAGGCCCCGCCCCAGCGTGCGGGCGCCGGCGCCGTCATTGCGGCGCTTGGCGAGGAAGCCGCGCAGATCGGCAGGGCGCAGGTCGGCAATATCGGAAATGCCGGGCGGGCCGCCGCAATGTCCGGTCAAGAAATGCAGGAACTGGCGCGTGTCGCGTTCATAGGCTTCGACGGTTTCCGGCGACAGCCGGCGCTCATGCGCGAGCGTTTTCAGCCAGGTCTCGCGAGCCGCCTGGAGGTCGGGTTTGGCCGGGATGAGGAATTCCTGCATGACGGCATTGTCATGCATGCGGGTTAGGAAGCGGTGAAGAGGGCCTCATTGAAATGATGGCGTCAGGAGGCTAGAGCAAGGCAAAGGAAGTGCCGCCATGTCGAAGCTCGAAAACCCCGTACAGATGGCCGTCATCGGTGCTGCACACGGCATCAAGGGCGAACTCAGAGTGAAAACCTTCACCGGCGACCCGCTGGCGCTGGCCGACTACGGTCCGCTCTATGCCAAAGACGGCCGTGCCTTTCACATCACCGATATCAGGCCGGCGGGCACAGTCGTCGTCGTGCGTTTCAAGGGCGTCGGTGACCGCAATGCCGCCGAGGCCTTGGCCGGCACGGAGCTTTTCGTCGACCGTTCGGTGTTGCCTGACGATGGCGAGGAGGACGAGTTCTATCATGCCGATCTCATCGGGCTCGACGTCCGGGACGACACCGGCGTCATCGGCAAGGTCGTCGCCGTGCACAATTTCGGTGGCGGCGACATTCTCGATGTCACGCTTGCCGGCCGCAAGGGCGTGCTGATCCCGTTCACCCAGGCCGCGTTGCCGCATGTCTCGATCGCCGACGGTTTCGTCGAGGTCGATCCGCTGGCGGCGGGACTGGTCGATAACGATGAGGGCGAAGAGCCGGGTCATTCCGACTTTGACCCGAAAGGCAGGCCGCGCGGACCCAAGGATGCAGGGGGCAACCGGTGAGCTTTGCCGCCTCGGTGCTGACGCTCTATCCGGAGATGTTTCCGGGCGCGCTCGGCCTGTCGCTGGCGGGACGGGCGCTGGAAGCCGGCACATGGTCGCTGGAAGCGATCCAGATCCGCGATTTCGCCACCGACAGGCATCGCACGGTCGACGACACGCCGGCCGGCGGCGGCGCCGGCATGGTGATGCGCGCCGATGTGCTGGCGAGGGCCATCGACCACGCCTCGCCGCCGGGCGATGAGCGCCCAAGGCTGCTGATGAGCCCGCGCGGAAAACCACTGACCCAGGCCCGCGTGCGCGAGCTTGCCGCCGGGCCTGGCGTCGTCATCCTGTGCGGACGTTTCGAGGGCGTCGACCAGCGGGTGATCGACGCGCGGGGATTAGAGGAAGTTTCCGTCGGCGATTTCATCCTGTCGGGCGGCGAGCCGGCGGCGCTCGTGCTGCTCGACGCCGTGGTGCGGCTTCTGCCCGGCGTCATGGGCAATGCGGTGTCCGGCGAGGAAGAGAGTTTCGAAAACGGCCTGCTCGAGCACCCGCACTATACGCGGCCGCAGGAATTCGAGGGCAGGCCGATCCCGGACGTGCTGATTTCCGGCAACCACAAGAAGATTGCCGAATGGCGGCGCGCCGAGGCCGAGAAGCTGACGCGGGAGCGGCGGCCTGACTTGCTTGGCGGTACGCCTCAGCTGTTGGTGAAATAGTACAGAGCCAGAAGCAGGCCAACGGCGACGACGAAGCCACGCACGACGCCTTGCGGCACGCGCTTGGCGATCCAGACACCGGCATAGCCGCCGAGCGCCACGCCCGGGATCATGACGATCGCTTGCAGCCAGGCGACAACGCCCCCCGAAACGAAGACCAGGATGGCGACAACCGCGATCACGATGGACAGCATGTTCTTCAAGGCGTTGAGCCGGTGGTAATCGCCGGCTTGCGTCAGGCCGAGCGTGGCGAGCATCATCACGCCCATGCCGGCGCCGAAGAAGCCGCCATAGACCGCGGTCGCGAATTGCGCGATCGAACCGGCGAGCGAGCCGACCGAGGCCTGATGCGCCGGGCCGGCCGCCGGTTTCAGCCACGGCCCGGCGGCGAACAGGGCGGTCGCGGCGATCAGCAGCCAAGGCACGAGGGCCCGGAAGGACGGGTTGGAGAGCGCGAGCAGAACGAGCGAGCCGGCCAGCGCGCCGAGGGCCGAGATCAGGCAAAGCAGCAGGGCGCCGCGCCAGAAATGCCGGATATCGGTCCAGTAGGCGAGCGTCGAGGTGATATAGCCCGGCAGCTGCGTCACCGAGGAGGTGGCGTTGGCGACGATCGGCGGCAGGCCCACCAGCGTCATGGCGCCAAAGGTGAGGAAAGTGCCGCCGCCGGCGACCGCGTTGGCGGCGCCAGAGGCAAAGCCCGCGAGGAAGAGCAGGACGGCATCGGAAAACGTCATGGAGGGAAGGCCCGGGAATACACGTTCCCGGCTTAGAAAGCTTGGCGGGCTCGCGCAACCCGGCACGAGGCAATAAGATGGTACCAGGAGCGCAAAAAATATGCCTTAAAGTCCCTTTTTTGATGCATGTCGTCGCCCCAGAACCCCGCACACCTCTGGGCGACATGCATTTGGACGTGACAAAGCGCCGAAATAGCTGTATGTCGCCGCCCGAACCGGAAGAACGATCTTCTGGACCCGTCAACAAATGGCGGTGTAGCCGTCCCTGCTCGATGTTTCGACAAAGGGCATAGCCGAGCGGTCGTTGGAACTGCAAGGCGAGTGAGGACGCTCTGACTGTCGGAAGAACAAGAAGTGGATATTTGAGATGGATCTCATCCGTCAGCTCGAGGCCGAACAGGCCGCCAAGATCGAAGCCAAGCGCAAGCTGCCCGAATTCCAGCCGGGCGACACCGTGCGTGTCCAGGTGCGCGTCACCGAAGGCAGCCGCACCCGCGTCCAGGCCTATGAGGGCGTCGTCATCGCCCGCTCCGGCTCCGGCTTCCAGGAGAATTTCACCGTCCGCAAGATTTCCTACGGCGAAGGCGTCGAGCGCGTTTTCCCGGTCTACTCGCCGATGGTCGAGGGCGTCGAGATCGTGCGCCGCGGCAAGGTGCGCCGCGCCAAGCTCTATTACCTGCGCGACCGCCGCGGCAAGTCGGCCCGCATTTCGGAAAACACCGGCGTGCGCGCCCGCAAGCTGAACGACGAAGAGCGTGATGCGCTGAACGCCGAGCGCGCCCGCATCGAGGCCGAGAAGGTTGCCGCCGCCCAGGCGCTGGCCGCCGAGACGGCTGCCAAGGAAGCCGCCGAGAAGAAGGCCGCCGCCGAGGCTGCTTCGGCCGAATAAGGCGCTTCGACAGCATTGGTTCGGAAAGGCGGCTTCGGCCGCCTTTTTCGTTTTTCACTGAGCTGTGATCGCTTGCCGCAGGAAAACCGCGCCGCCATCGTTGACATCCAATTATCTTGTACACTAAATAATCGTGTACAAATCAAATGGAGATAAAAATGTCTGCACTCTACACCGCCCAGGCTCACGTCAGCGGCGGCCGCAACGGTCACGGCGAAACCAGCGACGGCCTGCTCAAGGTCGACCTCGCGATGCCGAAGGAACTTGGCGGCAAGGGCGGCGCGACCAATCCGGAACAGCTTTTCGCGGTCGGCTATGCGGCCTGCTTCGAGAGCGCGGTGCGCTTCATCGCCCGCCAGCAGAAGCTGCCGCTCGAGGACGCTTCGATCACGTCCACCGTCAGTCTTTATCCGAACGACCAGGGCGGCTTCCGCCTCGGCGTCGCGCTGGCGGCGGAGATCAAGGGGCTTGATCAGGCGGGCGCCGATGCGCTTGTATCGGAAGCGCATAAGGTCTGCCCCTATTCCAACGCTATCCGGGGCAATATCGACGTGGCGCTGTCCACCACAGCACTTCCGGCAAAGGCAGCATGACGACGGCAACCGAAACCATGGCCAAGCCAGCCCCGGCGCAGGATGCCGGGGCTATCGCCGTGCCACGTCTCGACCAGCAGCTCTGCTTCGCGCTCTATTCGGCGAGCGGGCTGATGACCAAGCTCTACCGGCCGCTGCTCGACCCGCTCGGCCTCACCTATCCGCAATATCTGGCGATGCTGGCGTTGTGGCAGCATTCGCCGAGCACGATCGGCGAGCTCGGCGCGGCACTGGGGCTCGATTCGGCGACGCTGACGCCGCTGATCAAGCGCATGGAAGCGGGCGGCCTCGTGACGCGCCGGCGCGATGCCGCCGACGAGCGGCGGGTGCTGGTAGAACCGACCGCGAAGGGTCAGGCGCTGCGGGCGAAGATGAAGGACGTGCAGGAGGGGCTGAGCTGCGCGATGCCGCTGGAGCGGGCCGAGCTCAAAGCGCTGCATGGCACGCTGACGCGCCTGGTCGCCGGTCTGCGCGAGGCCACCGCCGGTCACGACTGAGCGCGGCAACGGCCATCCTCAAAACGATCCGCGAAGAGCATCGGATTTGCCTTTGGTGCGCAACGTCGCAGTGGGCCGGCTTGCAAGGCGCCTGCGGCAAGCTAAAGTCGGCGCCTGATTTGTCCTGGCGCGCGGGGATCGTGCGGCCAATCACGTTCGGGGAGTTTGTCATGACCAAGTCGAAATTGCTGCTGGCCGCCCTGGTGGCCTGCCTTCTCGCGCCTGTCGCCGCGCTCGCCGACAATCTGCCCGATCTCGGCGGCAAGAAGGTCGTGGTGGTGACGGAAAACGCCTATCCGCCGCTGCAGTTCATCGACAAGAAGACCGGCAAGCAGATCGGCTGGGAATATGACGCGATGGACGAGATCGCCAAGCGGCTGAATTTCAAGGTCGAGTACCAGAACACCTCCTGGGACGCGATGATCCAGGCGGTTTCGGACAACCAGTACAACCTCGGCATGACCGGCATCACCATCAAGGACGATCGCAAGGAGAAGGTGGACTTCTCCGACCCCTATATGCGCTCGGAGCAGTTCATGCTGGTGCGCGGCGATGAAAGCCGATTCACCGACGCCAAGACCTTCGGCGCCTTCAAGGACGGGCTGATCGGCGCCCAGCCTGGCACCACGCCCTTCTACACCGCCGTCTACAGCGTGCTCGACGGCAACGAGCAGAACCCGCGCATCAAGCTGTTCGAGACCTTCGGCGCGACCGTGCAGGCGCTGAAAGCGGGCGACGTCGACGTCGTGCTCACCGACGGCACTGCCGGCAAAGGCTATGTCGACGCTTCCGAAGGCAAGTTGAAGCTGATCGGCGGCCCGCTCGGCACCGAGGATTTCGGTTTCATCTTTCCGAAGGGCTCGGACCTTGTGAAGCCGGTCAACGCCGCCATCGCGTCGCTCAAGGCCGACGGCACGTTCGACAAGCTCAACAAGAAGTGGTTCCTCGATTACAAGATGGGGCAGTAGGCGCTGTTGCAGCCAGTGACGCGCGACAGTGGCGGGCCGAAGTCCGCAAAGGCCTCATTCCTTCACACCCTCCTCTGTCCTGCCGGACATCTCCCCCGCAAGGGGGGAGATCAGCAATTCTTCCGAAGGCATCTATTCGCCAGCGTCGGGAACTGATGTCCGCACCCACCTCCTCCAAACCCGAATTCCCCTGGTGGCTTGCCGCCGCGGCCGTCCTCGCACTGGCTGCCGCCCTCGCCATCGCGTCCAGCGATCTCTATGCCGAGGTCTTCGCCACCGTCGTCAAGGGCATCGGCATCACCATCTTCGTCACCGCGGTCGCTTTCGCCTTAGCCTCGGCGCTTGGGCTCGGCATCGCGCTCATGGCGCTGTCGGGATCGCAGTGGCTGCGCCAGATCGCGCGCTTCTATATCGAGATCATCCGCGGCGTGCCGATCCTGGTGCTGTTGTTCTGGATCGCCTTTGCCGGCGCGCCGGCCTTCGTCGCCGCCTGGAATGCGCTGACCGCGCCGCTGCAGAGCGCCGGGCTGATCGGCGAATTGCTGGTGCGCGATGTCTCGCTGCTCTGGCGCGCCATCATGGCGCTGACCATCGGCTATTCGGCCTTCATCTCGGAGGTGTTCCGCGCCGGCATCCAGTCGGTCGAGAAGGGCCAGATTGAAGCCGCCAAGGCGCTTGGTCTTACCCGCGCGCAGCGTTTCAGGCTGATCGTGTTCCCGCAGGCGATCCGCATGATCCTGCCGCCGCTCGGCAACGATTTCGTCGCCATGGTCAAGGATTCTTCCTTGGTCTCCGTGCTTGGCGTGGCCGACATCACCCAGATCGGCAAGGTCTATGCCGCCGGCTCGTTCCGCTTCTTCGAGACCTATTCGATCGTCGCCTATATCTACCTCATCCTGACCGTCGGCCTGTCGCTGGCGTTGCGGGGGCTGGAGCAGCGGCTGCGCCGGCAACACGGGGAATAGCCGGCGGCAAAAGTCCGCGCTACGATCCCTCCGCTCATCATCGCGGAGGACGCGCCCATGAATTTCGACAAGGCCAATGCGGCGCTGGATTCCGTCTATTCGGCCGACTCGCCGGAGGGGCTCGCCAAGGCCTATGCCGACTGGGCCGCGACCTATGACATCGAGACCGGCTCGCTCGGCTATCTCCTGCCGTTCCTGATCACCGCCTGGGTGGCGCGGTATGTGCCGGCGGGCGAGGGCCCGCTACTCGACGCCGGCTGCGGCACCGGCCTGTCTGGTCCGTCGCTGAAGGCGCTTGGCTATGGAGAGATCGCTGGGCTCGACCTCTCCGACGACATGCTGAAGATCGCCGGCAGCCGCCAGGCCGGCAGCAAGCCGGCCTATGGCGAGCTGAAGAAGGCGATGCTCGGCGGCCCGGTGCCCTGGCCGGATCGGCATTTTCGCGCCTTCTTCTCAACCGGCGTCTTCACCATCGGCCATGCGCCGGCTTCCGGCCTGCACGAACTGGTGCGCATCACCAAAAGCGGCGGCCACGCCATCTTCACCGTGCGCGACCAGGTTTTCGAGAGCGGCGGGTTCCAGGCGGTGTTCGATGAGCTGACGCAGGCGGGGAAATGGCGGCTGGTGGAGCAGAGCCCATGGTTCCGCTGCTATGCGATCGGCGACCCGGAAGCGCTGGTGAAGACGTTTGTGTTTGAGGTGATGTAAGCGCCAGCCTCTCCTTCCCCCTTGTGGGGAGGTGGATCGGCGCGCAGCGCCGAGACGGATGCGGGGTGTTCCAGCGGAGTGAGACGCTGGCATTCCCTGGAGCACCCCTCATCCGGCCGCATCGCGGCCACCTTCTCCCACAAGGGGAGAAGGGATGCGCCGCGCCGCAATTGCCGAAAAGCCAAAACATTGCTATCTACGCCGCCATGGAAAAGCTTTTCAGCGATCCGGCCTACAAGGGTTTCGTGCTGCAGGACAGGAAGCGCCTGCCGTCGCGTTTCTCCGCGCGCGTTTGCGGCGCGCTGACCAGCCGACTTAACTGACCCGACTGACGCAGTCGTCGCGCCGGACTGCCGGCGTGCTTTTCCCATTCTGATATCGACGGATTTACGCACATGAGCGCACCGCGCACCCTCTACGACAAGATCTTCGACGACCACGTCGTCGACCGCCAGGACGACGGCACCTGCCTGCTCTATATCGACCGCCATCTCGTGCACGAGGTCACCAGCCCGCAGGCCTTCGAAGGCCTGCGCATGTCGAACCGCAAGGTCCGGCATCCGGAAAAGACGCTGGCCGTGGTCGACCATAATGTGTCGACCTCGCCCGAGCGCAAGTTCGGCATCAAGAACGAGGAAAGCCGCATCCAGGTCGAGGCGCTGGCCAAGAACGCCAAGGATTTCGGCATCGAATACTACTCCGAGAACGACGTCCGCCAAGGCATCGTCCACATCATCGGGCCCGAGCAGGGCTTCACCCTGCCTGGCATGACCATCGTGTGCGGCGACAGCCACACTTCGACGCATGGCGCCTTCGGCGCGCTCGCGCATGGCATCGGCACGTCGGAGGTCGAGCACGTGCTCGCTACCCAGACGCTGATCCAGCGCAAGGCCAAAAACATGCTGGTGCGCGTCGACGGCCAGTTGCCCGAAGGCGTCACCGCCAAGGACATCATCCTCGCCATCATCGGCGAGATCGGCACGGCCGGCGGCACGGGCTATGTCATCGAATATGCGGGCGAAGCGATCCGCTCGCTGTCGATGGAAGGGCGTATGACGATCTGCAACATGTCGATCGAGGCGGGCGCGCGCGCCGGCCTGATCGCGCCGGACGAGACGACCTTCGCCTATGTCAAGGACAAGCCGCGCGCGCCGAAGGGCGCCGCCTGGGATGCGGCGCTTGCCTACTGGAAGACGCTCAAGTCGGACGAAGGCGCGCATTTCGACAAGGTGATCGTGCTCGACGCGGCGAAGCTGCCGCCGATCGTCTCCTGGGGCTCCTCGCCGGAGGACGTCGTCTCGGTGCAGGGCATCGTGCCGAATCCCGAAGACATCACGGACGAGAACAAGCGTTCCTCCAAGCATCGGGCACTGGAATATATGGGCCTGACGCCCGGAACCAAGATCACCGATATCGAACTCGACCGCGTCTTCATCGGCTCCTGTACCAATGGCCGCATCGAGGACCTGCGCGCCGCCGCCAAGGTGGTCGAGGGCAAGAAGGTCAATCCGCGCGTCAACGCCATGATCGTGCCCGGCTCCGGACTGGTCAAGGAACAGGCCGAGGCCGAAGGCCTCGACAAGATCTTCGTCGCCGCTGGCTTCGATTGGCGCGAGCCGGGCTGCTCGATGTGCCTGGCCATGAATGACGATCGGCTGAAGCCGCATGAACGCTGCGCCTCGACCTCGAACCGCAATTTCGAGGGCCGGCAGGGCTTCAAGGGCCGCACCCACCTGGTGTCTCCGGCCATGGCGGCGGCCGCCGCGATCGCCGGCCACTTCGTCGACATCCGCGACTGGAAGTAACGGCGGCCCCGTCCCCAGAAAGGCCCGGTCGCGACTTCCGGGCCTTTTGCATTTTCAGCGATCTATCTGCGAATGATCTCGTGAAACTCCTCGCGCCGGCCGGGCTCGTCGGCGGCGACGACCAGAGCCAGCTGCCGCTCGTCGAAGATCCTGAACCATTCGTCCCATTCGACAAGCTCGTAGCCGCCGGCGTTGATCGGACGTTCAGGACGGTCGGTGTCTTCGTAGGCCTGCTGTCCAAAAACCAGCCGCAGCATGGCTTGCGTTCCAGCCTCCGGCGAGACGTCGACGATGGCCGGGAAGCCGGCGCGCGCCGCCGCCCAGGAGCGAATTTCATCGTGATCGGTCAAAGTGATCGTGTCGGCCATCGCAATCGTCTCCTGTGTGGCGTCTCCAGTCTGGCCGGACAACGCCGCTCCGGCAGGCCGGTTCCGCATGGCTTTGCGACGTATTTGCCGAGAGGGCTTAACCGCTTGTTTGCGCTTAAGTCCTAGTATCTCCCGTTGGGTAAGTTGGGGAAAGTCGCAGTCCTTTGGACACCGGTCTGCTCATAGCGCTGCTCAATCCGACGATAGCGCTGGCGCTTGGCGCTGCGTTCCTCGTGCTGTGGTGCTATCAGCACCACCGGCCCTACCTCGCGGTCCTGGCGGCAAGCTATGCGTTCGCCGCAGGCGGGTTCCTATTCCAGCACTTCACCCTTCCGGTCGGGCTGGCGCCGTCCAAGTTCCTCTCCAATCTGTGCTTCTGCCTTGCGGGGTCCTGTCTGGTAGGCGCCATCGTCGCGCGCCACGGCCGGCCCGTCCCTTATATCGGGATCGGCGTGCTGGCGGGAAGCGGTATGGCCGCGTTCAGCTGGTTTCTGTTCGTTCAGCCGGACCTGACATGGCGCATCCTCGTCGTCAATTTCGCGCTTGGCGGCGTCAGTCTTCTGGCCGCCGCCGAACTGCGCGTGGTGCGTGGCAATGGTCCGACGGAGAAAATGCTGTTCGTGCTGGCGTTGCTTTCCGGGCTGAACTTCTTCGTGCGGACGCTGGCCGTCATCATCGCGAACGGACCGTTCAAGAGCTACGACCAGCTCTATACCTCGTCCTACTGGACGACTGCGCTGCTGCTGCACGCGCTGCTGTCGCTGCTGATCGCGCTTTGCCTGTTCACCGCAGCGGCGCTCGACGTGATGAAGGCGCTCAAGGCGGAGACCCACACCGATCCGCTCTCGGGCATCCTCAACCGCCGCGGCTTCGAGGAGCGGTCCAGCCTGCTGCTCGATCAGTGTGCGAGGGCAGGATTTCCCGTCGCCCTGGTGCTGGCCGACCTCGACCACTTCAAGGCACTGAACGATCAGTACGGGCATGAGGCCGGCGACCGGGTGATCGCCGACTTCGCCGCGAAGCTGCGTTCCGCCACCGGCGCGCGCGGAGCCGCCGGCCGCATCGGCGGCGAAGAATTCGCCGTGCTTCTGCCGCTCAGCGACCTGGGAGCGGCAAGGCTCTTCGCCGAGGCGATCCGTACCTTCTATTCGGCCAGCTCGATCGACGGCCTGCCGCCCGGCATCAGGGTCACCGCCAGCTTCGGCGTCGCCGCCCGCTCCGGCAGGGAAGGGCTGATGCCCTTGATGCGACGCGCCGACGAGGCGCTCTACAAGGCCAAGAAGAACGGCCGCAACAGCGTGCGGCTTTCCTACGAGAGGCCCGAAACGACGTTCGTCGCCGAGCCGCTCGCGGCCGTCTGAGGCAGGTGGACACCCGCGCCTTCGTTATCCACGGGTCTGCGCGCTGCGCTTCGCTCCTTGCTTCGACTGTGGATGACGATCGGAGGGATGGCTCGGCCAGTCGTGGAACCAAGGCGATTGCCATTGACCTCTAAGCGGCGTTCCAAATGCTCTGACGACCAGACGGGCCTTTCAGCCAATCGCAAAAGTCCGCGGTCCTTCCGCCATGCCTGGCGTTAACGTGATTTTCGCCGGTAGATGATTATCTCCCGGGCAAGGAGCAGACATGGGCAGCGCCGACTTCGTCCTGATGATCAACATGCTCGTCGCCGGTCTGCTGGCCGCGGCGTTCATGGCGATTGCCGTGCATGGCACCGGACGCGTGTCGGCCCGCTGGCTTGCCTTCAGCTACGTGCTCGGCATGGCCTATTTCGCCATCGAATTCAGCATTCCCGCCTTCGCGGACGCCAGGTTGCCGGTCGTTGCCGCCTTTGCCGTGTTCCTCGGTGCCACCATCGCCTTCAATGGCGGGCTGGCCCACAAATATGGTGTGCGGCCGCCCTGGGTGCCGATGCTCTGCTTTCTGGTCGTCGCCTCGGTTGCCGTCTATCTGGTGCAGGACCTGCCGCGCCAGTCGTTGGCGCGGATGATGGCCTACCAGCTTCCTTATGCCGCCATGCAGCTCACCGCGCTCGGCATCGTGCTGTCCTCCCGGCAGAGGCTTGCATGGCTGGACCATGTGCTCGCGCTGGTGCTCGGCGCCAGCGCCGTGCAGTTTGCCTCAAAGCCGTTGATCGCGGGTGCGCTGGGCGGGTGGGGCGCCGACCCGCAGGCCTATGTGCAGACGGCCTACGCGCTTGTGTCGCAATCGCTCGGCACCGTGTTCGGGCTGGCGCTGGCGTTGCTTGCGCTTGCCGTCCTGGTGCGTGACGCGCTCAACGAAGCGACCTCGAAATCGGAAACCGATGCTTTGTCACGGCTCTTCAACCGCCGCGGCTTCGAGCGCCACGCGGACCTTGCGATGCGGGACGCCGTCCGGCGCGGCGTGCCTGTGGCGCTGGTGATCGCAGATCTCGATTATTTCAAGAGCATCAACGACAGCTACGGCCATGCCTGCGGCGATCGCGTGATCGAGACCTTCGCCGGCTTCCTGCGCGAAGCCGCCGCCGAGCACCATGTCGCCGGCCGTATCGGCGGCGAGGAATTCGCCATCATCCTGCCGGGCACCAACCTTGCCGCGGCGAGGCTGTTTGCCGAGGGCGCGCGCAACGCCTTTGGCGCCTTGCCGATCGAGGGCCTGCCGGCCGACCATCGCTGCAGCGCAAGCTTCGGCGTGGCCGAGCTCGCCGCCGACGAGGGTTTTGCGGATCTTCTGCGGCGCGCCGACGCCGCGCTCTACGAAGCCAAGAATGCCGGCCGCGACTGCGTGCGCCTGTCAGGCGCGCTCAGGCGGCGCCAAACGCCGACGATCTTCAACGGCAAGGGCTGAGATTGGGCATCTCGCCGTCGGAAAGCCCGTACATATAGGAGCGGCCCTTGACCAGCACGGGCGGCTGGTAGCAGCCGGGCGCGCCGGGCTCGTCCGTGTCGTCATAGACGACATCAGGCTGACCGGAGCTGGTGAATTCGGAAAGTTTCCCGGCGAGCTTGCCCTCGCCGACGATGATGCGTTTGTAGCCGGCCGCGCTGTCGATGACGAGGTTGCCGAAAGAATCAGCGTAGACGCGGTCGTGATGGCGCAACCCCGCTTCGGCCGGCGCGGCGATCGCCAACACCAGCCCCGCCAGCACTGCTGCGGCAAGGCTTGCCCGCACTGTATTCGAACGCATGTCGTTCTCCCTTGATGGCGCGGCGGATCGCGCTTTGGATTCGGTCCGAATCAGAAATTAACCCTTTCTTAACCTTTGTTAAGAGCCGGTAGGCTTTCGGCGCCGCTTCTTAAGGAACATGGTTAATTTCCGGGGCAGGTTGGTGCGAAGGGTCGGCCGGTGGGAGCCGGGCCGACGCCCGGGTGAACTTGATCTTGCCGCGGCGCACGGCTAGAGCAGTCCGTCGTCTCACAGCAACGGCAACCGCCTATCTCTTTGTTTTGACGCACTTCCGGGCGAGGCCATGGCGAAGGGGCCGAACCTGACCGTTCGCGCTTCTCACGGATTTGCTGTAGCGTGCCGCGCACGAAAGGGACAGCGCATGAGCTTTGGCCACACGGTTCGGGTGTCGATGACGATCCCGCTGCTTCTCGCGGCCGCGGCCTGCGTGCCCCAGTACAACGCACCGAAGGCGGCAAATGCCGCGTCGCCCGCGGTGTCGGCTGCCGTGGCACCGCCCTCCGCCGCACCCGCGACACCAGCGCCTTCCGCAACCCAAATGCCGCAGGGATCCGCGACGCCCAAGACGCCCGCACCCCAGGCAACGAAGATCATCACCGACCTTACCGTGCCGCGATCCGGTATCGGGACGGCCACCTACAGATGCCGTAATGGGGGCATGATCACCATCCAGAATCTCGGCTCGTCGCTGCGTGTGGTCCGGCCGGACGGCGCAGCTGAGGAGTTCGCGGCCTCGCCGGCCAACCAGAGCAGCCGCTATCAGGAAGCGGCTACGCATGACGCAATCGTGATCGATGGTCGCGAGGCGCTGGTGATGAAGAGAGGATCCACCCCGCAGGCCTGCAGGAGGTAGCGGGTGGGCTGATCTTCAGATGAGGCCGGCCTGCAAACGCCCTGACCTCAATCTCAATCCATCCGGCGCGCGATCTTGCTGCGATGCAGCGAACATTGCGCCAACTTCGAAACAGCCGCTAATCGATTGAAGCGCGCGGCCGTCAATTTGTCAGACTAAATGATGTTTCCAAAACGATTTTCCGGCTTTGACGCGGTGCAAAAAGAGCATTAGAAACCGCCTGTCCGGAGCCATATAAGAGGGCGGAAAACGCTGCTCCTCGATGGCGACATCCGGGACGCCGAACTGGGGCAGCCATGAGCAAATCACCAGCCACCCGCGCAGTTGCCAGACGTGAACGGCCGCTCTCGCCGCATCTGACGATCTACCGGCCGCCGATCACGATGACGATGTCGATCATCCATCGGATCACCGGCGGCGCACTTTATTTCGGAACGCTGCTGGTGGCGGCGTGGCTGATCGCCGCTTCGAGCTCGCAGGCCGCCTTCGACTGGGTCGACTGGGCCTTCGGTTCGTGGCTCGGCAGGCTGGTTCTCTTCGGCTACACCTGGGCGCTGATGCACCACATGCTGGGCGGGCTGCGCCACCTCATCTGGGACACCGGCGCGGGACTGGAAAAACATACCGCGTCCAGGATCGCCTGGGCGACGCTCGCCGGCTCGATCGTGCTGACGCTCCTGATCTGGATAGCGGGCTATACGGCAAGGGGAGCTTTCTGATGAACGCGCACAATTCGGACATGCGCACGCCGCTGGCGAGGGTCCGCGGCCTCGGTTCGGCCCGCGAAGGGACCGGGCATTTCTGGCGGCAGCGGCTGACCGCCGTCGCCAACATTCCTTTGATCCTGTTCTTCGGCGGCTTCCTGATCGCGATCAACGGCCACGGCTACGCGGAGGTGCGGGCCGCGCTTGCGAACCCGTTTGTGGCGGTCATGCTCGGTTTGGTGCTGATCTCGCCGCTTTATCACATGCGCATCGGCATGCAGGTGATCATCGAGGATTATGTGCATGGCGAAGGCATGAAGCTGGCGCTGATCGCGCTCAACACCTTCTTCTGCGTGGCAGTCGGCGTCGCTTCGCTGTTTGCCTTGCTCAAACTGGCATTCGGAGGCTGACGTCTTGGCCAACGCAAACACGGCTTCGGCCTATAATTTTGTCGACCACAGATTCGATGTGGTGATCGTCGGCGCCGGCGGCGCCGGCCTGCGCGCCACGCTCGGCATGGCCGAGCAGGGGCTGCGCACCGCCTGCATCACAAAGGTGTTCCCGACCCGCTCGCACACGGTTGCCGCGCAAGGCGGCATCGCCGCCTCGCTCGCCAATATGGGCCCTGACAACTGGCAGTGGCACCTCTTCGACACCGTCAAGGGCTCGGACTGGCTGGGCGACATCGACGCGCAGGAATATATGGTGCGCGAGGCGCCCGCGGCGGTCTACGAGCTCGAGCATTACGGCGTGCCGTTCTCGCGCACCGAAGAGGGCAAGATCTACCAGCGGCCCTTCGGCGGCATGATGATGAATTTCGGCGAAGGCCCGCCGGTGCAGCGTACCTGCGCGGCTGCCGACCGCACCGGCCATGCCATGCTGCACACGCTCTACGGCCAGTCGCTGAAGAACAATGCGCAGTTCTTCATCGAATATTTCGCGCTCGACCTGATCACGGAACCGGACGGCACCTGCACCGGCGTGGTGGCCTGGAACCTCGATGACGGCACCATCCACCGCTTCTCGGCCAAGATGGTGGTGCTGGCGACCGGCGGCTATGGCCGCGCCTATTTCTCCGCCACTTCGGCGCATACCTGCACCGGAGATGGCGGCGGCATGGCGGCAAGAGCGGGGCTCGCGTTGCAGGACATGGAGTTCGTGCAGTTCCACCCGACCGGGATCTACGGCGCCGGCTGCCTGATCACCGAAGGTGCGCGGGGCGAAGGCGGCTATCTCGTCAATTCCGAGGGTGAGCGCTTCATGGAACGCTATGCGCCGTCCGCCAAGGACCTCGCCTCGCGCGACGTGGTCTCGCGCTGCATGACGATGGAGATCCGAGAAGGCCGCGGCGTAGGGCCGAAAAAGGATCACATCTTCCTGCATCTCGACCATCTCGATCCGGCGGTGCTGCACGAGCGGCTGCCCGGTATTTCCGAATCGGCAAAGATCTTCGCCGGCGTCGACCTCACCAAGGAGCCGATCCCGGTGCTGCCGACCGTCCACTATAATATGGGCGGCGTGCCGACCAATTATTGGGGCGAAGTGCTCAGCCCGACGCCTGAGAACCCGGATCGCGTGTTGCCCGGTCTGATGGCGGTGGGCGAGGCCGCCTGCGCGTCCGTGCACGGCGCCAACCGGCTGGGCTCCAACTCGCTGATTGATCTTGTCGTCTTCGGCCGTGCCGCGGCCATCCGCGCCGGCGAGGTGATCGACCGCAATTCGCCTATCCCTTCGCCCAACGCGGCCTCGGTCGAAAAGATCATGGACCGCTTCGACAGGCTGCGCCACGCCAACGGCTCGACGCCGACGGCGGTGCTGAGGGAGAAGATGCAGCGGGCGATGCAGGAAGACGCCGCCGTGTTCCGCACGCAGGATTCGCTCGACAAAGGCTGCAAACGCGTTTCCGAGATCTGGGGCGAACTCAAGGACATCAAGGTCACCGACCGCTCGATGATCTGGAATTCCGACCTCGTCGAGACGCTGGAGCTGGAAAACCTGATGGCCAACGCGATCACCACGGTCTATGGCGCCGCGGCGCGCAAGGAGAGCCGCGGCGCGCATGCGCGGGAGGATTTCTCGGCCCGCGACGACGCCAACTGGCGCAAGCACACGCTGGCCCATGTCAGCGAGGACGGCAAGGTGACACTCACCTACCGGCCGGTGCATACCGAGACGCTGCTGGCGGAAAAGGACGGCGGCATCAACCCGGCCAAGATCGCGCCGAAGGCCAGGGTGTATTGACCATGGCATTGGCGGCAGCGGGATATTCCGGCACGCCCCTTCCTGCCAAGCTCGGCCTGGAGGACGGCATGGTTGTCGCCTTCATCGCGCTGCCGCCGGAACTCGACGATTTGGCCGAAGCGGTGTCCTTTGCCACGGTCGATCGGCTGCCGAAATGGTCGGCGATCTCGGGCAGCCGCAAATACGACGCCGTGCATGCGTTCGCCCGGCAGCGGGCGGAGATCGAGGATGGCCTTTCCGGCATCGAGACGGCGATCAAGCGCGACGGCATGGTCTGGGTCTCCTGGCCGAAAAAGGCCTCGAAAGTGACGACCGACGTCACCGAGGATGTGATCCGGTCGGAGGCGCTGAAGGGCGATCTGGTCGACGTCAAGGTCGCCGCCGTCAACGAAATCTGGTCCGGGCTGAAGCTCGTCATCCGAAAGGACCGCAGGTAATGGTCGAACTCACGCTTCCCAAGAATTCCAAAGTCCAGCAGGGCAAGACCTGGCCGAAGCCGGAGGGCGCCACCAACCTGCGCGAATACCGCATCTACCGCTGGTCGCCGGACGACGGCGGAAACCCGCGCATGGACACCTATTTCGTCGACATGGACGATTGCGGGCCAATGGTGCTGGACGCGCTTTTGTGGATCAAGAACAAGATCGACCCGACGCTGACGCTGCGCCGCTCCTGCCGCGAAGGCATTTGCGGCTCCTGCGCCATGAACATCGACGGTTCGAACACGCTCGCCTGCACCAAGGGCGCCGAGGACATTTCCGGCGCGGTGAAGGTCTACCCGCTGCCGCATATGCCGGTGATCAAGGACCTTGTGCCCGACCTCACCAATTTCTACGCCCAGCACGCTTCGATCGAGCCGTGGCTGAAGACGGTCTCGCCGACGCCGGCCAAGGAATGGCTGCAGAGCCACGAGGATCGCGAGAAGCTCGATGGGCTCTACGAGTGCATCCTGTGCGCCTGCTGCTCGACGTCCTGCCCGAGTTACTGGTGGAACGGCGACCGCTATCTCGGCCCGGCGACGCTGCTGCAGGCCTATCGCTGGCTGATCGACAGCCGCGACGAGGCCAAGGGCGAACGGCTCGACAATCTGGAAGACCCGTTCCGGCTGTACCGCTGCCACACCATCATGAACTGCGCGCAGACCTGCCCGAAGGGGCTCAATCCGGCGAAGGCGATCGCTGAGATCAAGAAGATGATGGTGGAGCGAAGGGTTTAGTACTAGCGGTGATCGCTTCCGAATTGCAAAAGTAGCGATCCGTCACACCCCCCTCTGTCCTGCGGGCCATCTCCCCCGCAAGGAGGGAGATTGGCTTGTCATTCCGGCTTTCGCTAATCTTCAGCGTTGCAATAACGGGCGAGGGGCGCTGCAACTGCTGATCTCCCCCTTGCGGGGGATGGCCGGCAGGCCAAAGGGGGTGCTGTCCCTCCAGCCTCAAAGGATAGGCAACTCAATGACCGATCTCCCCATCCTCTCACCGGTGGAAGCCCGTGTCCTCGGCTCGCTGATCGAGAAGAAGGAGCTGACGCCGGACGTCTATCCGCTGACGCTGAACGGCGCGCACGCAGCCGCCAACCAGAAGACGGCGCGCGAGCCTGTCATGGTGCTGGAGCTGACCGAGATCCGGCGGGCGCTGAGCACGCTGGAGCAGAAAGGGCTGGTGCGCCAGGCCTTCGCTTCGCGCGTCGAGCGCTACGAGCATCTGATGGCGCAGCGCTTTTCGCTGACCACGCCGCAGATCGCGGTGATCGGGCTTTTGCTGCTGCGCGGCGCGCAGACGGCGCATGAACTGCTGGCGCGCTCCGAGCGGATGGCGCGTTTCGCCTCGATCGAGGAACTTCGCGACAATCTCGACCTGATGATCGGCCGCCGCCCGCCGCTGATCCAACTGCTCGAACGGGCGCCGGGCCAGCGCGAGGAGCGGTACGTTCATTTGCTGAGCGGGCCGGTGGAAGCCGCGGCCGTCGCGGCGCCGTGGCAGCCGGCGGCGACAGCAGACTCCGACCTCGAGTCGCGCATCAGGGCGCTGGAGGAAGAGGTCGCGGCATTGCGGGCGAAGATCGAAGCGTTGGGCTTGTAGCTCTCACTAGAAGCGTTGGCACGAGGCCCCCTCTCTGTCCTGCCGGACATCTCCCCTCGCGGGGGAGATCAGATGCCACGGCGGGTTTCGCCAATCGCCGACGTTGTTCGCCACGACGTTGTTGGCCAATCGCCGACGTTGAAAGAGGAGAGCCGGCAATCGAGCTGCCAATCTCCTCCTTGAGGGGGAGATGCCCGGCAGGGCAGAGAGGGGCGAAGGAATGCCTGCCGGCGGCTAGAAGGCGCCGCTACGCGAGCTTTGCGTCCAGCGACACCTTGATGGCCCCAAGGGCTTTCGACACTGGGCATTCGGCCTTGGCTTTCTCGGCCAGTTCCTTGAACTTCGCCGCGTCGATGCCGGGCACCTTGCCGACCAGGGTGATGGCGCTGCCGGTGATGCCGGTGCCGGGCACCAGCGTCACCACCGCCTTGGCGTCGAGCTCGGCGGCGGGCGTGCCGTTTTCGGCAAGGAAATGCGACAGCTGCATGGCGTAGCAGCCGGCATGCGCCGCCGCGATCAGCTCTTCCGGATTGGTACCGGATTTGCCGCTCTCATCCTCGAAGCGCGCCTTGAACGAATAAGGCGTTCCCTTCAGTGTCCCGCTCTGGGTATCCAGCGTGCCCTTGCCCTCTTTCAGATTGCCTTTCCAGACGGCGTTTGCGGTGCGGTCCATGGAGTCCTCCTGGTCTGTCGGGGTTGCGTCGGCGGCCGCCGGCGTTCTCCTGAACTATAGCGCGGACGCGGCGGAAGGCCATCCACGGCATGTTGAGATTCGGGTGAGACCGCCTGACCTCAATCTCGACGCGCTTTCCCGTCGGGGTGTTGGGCCGGCCGAAAAAATCTCAAAAAATTTGCGCGCAAAAATGTCGACTTCCCATCGGCCCGGCCGTCCTGCGGGCGGCCACTCGCGGCCGATGGAGATATGAGATGGACAATCTGTTTGTTGCGATCTGGGGAAAGCCGGAGCGAAATGCCCGGCGAGCGGAGGAGTTCTGGCTGGATCCGCCGGCGCCCGGTTTCGGTCGACTGGTTGCGGCCATCGCTATTGTCGGAGTGTCGGCATGCCTGCTCGATCACATGGCCACGGCAAGCAAAACTGACACCGCTGCCTTTGCCTCTTATAACGCGGCCACCCAAGGGAGCTCGAAATGAAATATGTCCTGCTGGTCTATGGCGAGGAGAAGGACCTTTACGCGCTTACCCCGGAACGGGCGGCCAGGCTCGATGCCGACTCGCTTGCCTATGACAGGGAACTCGGCAGGCAAGGCAAGCTGGTCATCGCGCAGGCCCTACAATCGGTGACGACATCGAAATCGCTGAGACGGCGCAAGGGCAAGGCGCTGGTGACCGACGGGCCGTTCGCCGAGACCAAGGAGCAGCTGCTCGGCTTCGTCATGGTCGAGGCGGCCGACCTTGCCGAGGCGCTGAAGATCGCGGAACGCATTCCGCTGGCCGAGCTCGGCACCGTCGAGGTCAGGGCGATCTACGACATACCGGGGTCATAGGCGCAGGTCCCTTGATGAGATCTGCAACGACCTCATTCTGGCACATTGTGATGCCGTCGGGGGCCGTCCACCCCAACACGTACTGCAAGTACGCTCCGCGCCGGTTCTCGGTACCCGCCCAGTTTGGTCGCTTCGCGCCCTTCTTCGACTCCGACTCGGCCTGACCTGAATTTTCGGCGTCACTGCAACACAGATCAGATCGCTTCACCCCTGAGTAGCCTCGGCGTGTCGCCGGAGAGGCCTGAGGCCTGGCGGATGAAGAAATCCTTGAGCTTCGGCATGCGCTCGACCAGCCCCAGGCCGAGATCGCGCACGGCGCGCAGCGGACCGATGTCGTTGGAGAACAGCCGGTTCAAGACGTCGGTGGTGACGCCCATCTGCAGCGTGTCGAAGCGGCGCCATTGCTGGTAGCGCTCGAGCACGTCGAGCGCGCCGATGTCCTGGCCGAGACGGTCAGCCTCGACGATAACTTCGGCGAGCGCGGCGACATCCTTGAAGCCGAGATTGAGGCCCTGGCCGGCGATCGGGTGGATGCCATGGGCGGCGTCCCCGGCGAGCGCGATGCGCGGCGCGACGAAGGCGCGGGCGAGCGTCAAGCCAAGCGGCCAGGCGCGCGGCTTGTCGACGACCCTTATTTCGCCGAGCTTCAGGCCGAAGCGCTGCTCCAGATCGTGCTCGAAGACAAACTCGTCGCCCTCGACCAGCGCCTTGGCATCTTGCGTGCGCTCCACCCAGACGATCGACGAGCGGTTGGTTCCATCCTTGCCCGGCTTCAGCGGCAGTGTCGCGAACGGGCCGGCGGGGAGGAAATGTTCCTCGGCGCGTCCGTTGTGCGGGCGCTCATGCGCCACCGTGCAGACGATGCCGGACTGGCCGTATTCCCATTTGACGGTCTTGATGCCGGCCATGTCGCGCAGCCTGGAGTTGACGCCGTCGGCGGCAATCAGCAGCCGCGCCTTCAGCGTCGCGCCGTCGGCCAGGTGCACGGTGATGCCGGCGCCGTTGACGTCGAAGGCGCTGACCGCGACGCCTTCGATGATATCGATGCCGAGCTTTTCGGCGCGGCGGCGCAGCGCGCCGTTCAAGTCACGGTTGGCTACCATGTGGGCGAAAGGCTCGCCCGGCGCCACCTCGCCGTCGAAGGTCAGGAACACCGGGCGCACCGGGTCGGCGGCGCGCGAGTCGGTGATGATCATTTCGGTGATCGCCTGCGCTTCCGGCGCGATCTCATCCCAGACACCGAGCTGTTCCAGCATGCGGCCGGCGGCCGCGGCGATGGCCGAGGCGCGGCCATCCCGCTGCCAGACGCCTGCAGGAGCGGCCTCGACGACGGCGATGGCGAGGCCCGGCCGCGCCTGCTTCAGCGACACGGCCGCGGTGAGGCCGACATAGGCCGCGCCGGCGATGAGCACGTCAAGCGGCGCTTCGCGGTTCGCATCGGTTTTTGCTCCATCCGGCTTGCGGTCGACCATGGCATCATCCTTTCGCGGCTTCGTCGGGCCGCCGCTTGCGGCCTTGACTGGCCGCACATCCTGTCCGAAACCGGCCATGGCGCATCCTTGAAGGATTTCAGACATGACGGCGGCCATGGACGAGCTTCTCGACATTCTCGACCTCGAGCAGCTCGAACACAATCTGTATCGTGGTCGCAGTCCAAAGGTCGACTGGCAGCGCGTCTTCGGCGGCCAGACCATCGCCCAGGCGCTGGTCGCCGCGCAGCGCACCGTGGAACCGGAGCGCCATGTGCATTCGCTGCACGGCTATTTCATGCGACCCGGCGACACCAAGCTGCCGATCGTCTACGAGGTCGACCGCATCCGGGACGGCGGCTCCTTCACCACGCGCCGCGTCGTGGCGATCCAGCATGGCCAGGCGATCTTCTCGCTAGAGGCCTCGTTCCAGCAGGACGAGATTGGCCTTGAGCACCAGATGCCGATGCCGCGCGACGTGCCGGCGCCCGACACGCTGCTGTCTCAGCGCGAGCTGCTCGGCAAATTCGGCGAAGCGGTGCCGGAAGGCATCAGTCGCTACTGGGATCGCGACCGGCCGATCGAAATGAAGCCGGTGATGCTGAAGCACTATACGAGCCGCGAGAAGCTGGAGCCGCAGCAGAACATCTGGATCCGCACCACCGGCCCGGTGCCCGAAAACCGTGCGATACAGGCGGCTGTCCTCGCCTACCTCTCCGACATGACGCTGCTCGACACCTCGACGTTCGCGCATGGCCGCGCCATCTTCGATCGCGACATCCAGGCTGCCAGCCTCGACCATGCCATGTGGTTCCACCGCAGCCACTCGCTGGACGACTGGATCCTCTACAATCAGGACAGCCCGTCGACGCAAGGGTCGCGCGGCTTCACCCGCGGTTTGCTGTTCGCGCGGGACGGAACGCTGATCGCTTCGGTCGCCCAGGAGGGCCTGATCCGACTCAAGCGCTGAGCCGGCTTCTGGTTGATGCCTGCCAAGTAGGCATTTTTGAAATTTTGCCTATTTTTTGATCGTGCGACTCGATGCGACCGCGCACAAATGATGTGCGCGGGCCGCTCTGTCCCTTTGTTTACAACAGGTTAACGCCCTGCTTCGGCAATTGGCACGGAGCTTGAATCCTGTCGGGCACTCTCCGGCTCTCCTCGGGATCGGTGTAGGTGTGCAAACGCGGGGGACCGCAACAGCAAAGGGTGAAACCTTATGAAAATCGTGATGGCAATCATCAAGCCGTTCAAGCTCGACGAGGTGCGCGAAGCGCTCACCGCCGTCGGCATCCAGGGCCTGACCGTCACCGAAGTCAAAGGCTACGGGCGTCAGAAGGGGCACACGGAAATCTATCGCGGCGCGGAATACGCGGTCAGCTTCCTGCCTAAGATCAAGATCGAGGTCGCGGTCGGCGCCGACATGGTCGACAAGGCTGTCGAAGCCATCACCTCGGCCGCCAAAACCGGCCAGATCGGCGACGGGAAGATATTCGTCTTCGGCATCGACCAGGCGGTGCGCATCCGTACCGGCGAAACAGACACCGACGCGCTCTGAGCGGCGACCATCCATTCCAACGGAGAGTTCAATGAATATTCCTTCCAACTTGAAGACGGCGGGACGCGCGGCCGCTTCGCTCGCTTTCGTAGCGCTGAGCACCGCCGCCGCCTTCGCGCAGACAGCCGCGCCGGCCGCGACGACCACCCCCGCGCCAGCGCCGACACCTGTGCTCGACACCGGCAATACCGCCTGGATGCTGACCTCGACGGCACTGGTGCTGATGATGACCATTCCAGGCCTGGCGCTGTTCTACGGCGGCATGGTGCGCAAGAAGAACGTGCTCGCCACGATCATGCAGAGCTTCGCCATTACCTGTCTGGTGACGGTGCTGTGGTTCATGTTTGGCTACTCGCTCGCCTTCACCACCAATGAATCGGCATCGCTGAATGCCTATATCGGCGGCTTCTCGCGCTTCTTCCACCACGGCATCACCGTCTCGACGCTTTGGCTGCCGGGCGTCTCGAACATTCCCGAGTTCGTCTTCTCGATGTTCCAGATGACCTTCGCAATCATCACGCCGGCGCTGATCGCCGGCGCCTTCGCCGAGCGCATGAAATTCTCGGCGCTGCTGATCTTCATGGGCCTGTGGCTGGTCTTCGTCTACGCGCCGATCGCCCACTGGGTATGGGGCGGCGGCTTCCTCGGCACCGCCGGTGTGCTCGACTTCGCCGGCGGCACGGTCGTCCACATCAACGCCGGTGTCGCCGGCCTGGTCTGCGCGCTGGTGCTGGGCAAGCGCGAAGGCTACGGCACAACCAACATGGCGCCGCACAATCTCGTCTATTCGGTGATCGGTGCCTCGCTGCTGTGGGTCGGCTGGTTCGGCTTCAACGCCGGTTCGGAACTTGCCGCAGACGGCCTCGCCGGCGCCGCGATGATGAACACGCAGGTCGCCACCGCCGCGGCGGCGCTCGCCTGGATGTTCGCCGAATGGATCGTCGCCAAGAAGCCTTCGGTTCTCGGCATCATCTCGGGCGCCGTTGCCGGCCTCGTCGCGGTGACGCCGGCTTCCGGCTTCGTCAACCCGACCGGCGCCTTCATCGTCGGTATCCTCGCCGGCGTCATCTGCTACCTGTCGGCGGTCAAGCTCAAGCATGCGCTCGGCTATGACGACTCGCTCGATGCCTTCGGCGTGCATGGTGTCGGCGGTGTAGTCGGCGCTCTGCTCACCGGCGCGCTCGCCGATCCGGCCATCAACGCGCTCGGCAAGGACGCCTCTGTCGGCAAGCAGCTCTACGGCATTGTCTTCACCATCCTGTGGACGGCGATCGCCACCTTCGTGATCCTCTACATCGTCAAGGCGCTGGTCGGCCTGCGTCCGTCCACCCAGGAAGAGGTAGAAGGTCTCGACGTCACCCAGCATGGCGAAGTGGTGCCGTAAGGCTGCCCTTGTCCTTACCTGGGCGCAATTCCGGAGGGTTTCACACTTTTCTCGGAATTGCCCCCTGGGGCCGGCGGATCCTCCTCCCGCCGGCCCGGAATTCCTCCCAAGATCCCGTCGTGACGCTCTCGAAAGGGGCTCACGCCTTGAGGCCCGGAACATCCTTCCGGGCCTCCTTTTTTTGACAGGCGGCAATCAAGCGGTTTCGATCACATTCACTTGATCGAGCCGGCATGAAACATCCGCCTGCCAGGTTCCGTACTGGGATTGCGAGCGTCATCAAGACGTCCGCCAAACAAGAGGGAAGGAACCACCTGATGAACATCAAGAACATCTTCCTCGGAGCCATGGCTCTTTCGATGATCAGCGGCGTTGCACTTGCCGGTGCGCTCGACGAGCCGGACAACATGGCTCCGTTCTTCACTGATTCGAGCATGAAGACCATGAAGCCGGAAGCCGACTTCAAGGCGGCCTGGGCGGCGACGCCGAAGGACAAGCAGGACAAGATGATGAAGGAGTGCCAGGACGCGGCGATGAGCAAGCCCCACGCCGAATTCTGCGCCAACCTGATGGCGTATGGCGGCGCCAACAAGTGATACCCGAGGTCGGGTTCGAAAGGGCCTGATCGTTTCGGCATTTCGAGCAGAAAGGTGGCGGGCTTCGCGGCTCGCCACCGTCGTTTCCGCATCATCGCCGGTAAAGGCCCATGGTTAATGCGGCCTTAACCTTCCCCCCGATAGTCTGGCGTTCGAATCTGCCGGAATGCGCCATGCGCCCGGCCAGGCAACGATCACGGGGAAGAGCATGCGTTCAGGCGCTTCAGCACCGCTCGCGCTGACCGACACGGGGCACGGCATCCAGGCATTCGCGCGGCGTCAGGTCGGGCGGCTGGTCGGCGCCGGGCTGTTCCTGTTCACCGCCTTCGGCATCGCGGCTTTGGCCACGTGGAACGTTGCCGACCCGAGCTTCTCGCATGCCACCAGCAACGTCGTCACCAACGCCATGGGTTATGCGGGTGCTGTGTTCTCCGACCTTGCCATGCAGTTCTTCGGCCTTGCCGCCGTCGCCGGTCTGGTGCCGGCGGTGATCTGGGGCTTTCTGCTCTTCACCGCGCGCGGCGTCGATAAATTGCCGAAGCGCGGCTTCGCTTGGTTCGGCTTCGCGCTTCTGGCCGCGGCTATCGCCGGCTGCGTGACGCCGCCCAACACCTGGCCGCTGCCGACCGGCCTCGGCGGCGTCTTCGGCGACATGGTGCTGAAGATCCCCGGCATTGCGGTCGGCGGCTATCCGAAAGGGCTTTTCGCCAGCATCATCGCGATCGTCCTCGCCGCGCCGATGTTGTGGCTGTTTGCCTATGGCTCGGCGCTGATCGCGCGCAAGAACGGCTTTGCCGTCATGGAGCGCACCGCAGCGCCCGATCCGCGCGAGCAGGACGAGATGCTCTTCGACGAGGACGAGGATGAGGGCGACGAAGGCATCCTGGCGCTCGGCGCCGTCACCCATTGGTGGCTGTCGTTCCGGGCTTTCCTGCACCGCCGCGCCGCACGCCGCAGGCAGGAGCGCGACGAGTTCGAACCGGCGATGGAGCCCAAGGCCAGCGCCTGGCGGCGCGCGGCCGAGCGCGTCGAATCGGCCGAATTCGCCGAAAGCCGGGTGAGCCCGGGCGGCCGCGCACGTGTCGAGCCGGAATTCTTCGCCGCCATGGTCAACGATCGCAGCGCTTCGGTCGATCCCGCGGACCAGGATATTTTCGACGACGAGCAGGACGAAGACGTCGACCTCGACGACTTCGACGACGAGGCGCCTGCCCAGCGGCGCGGCGCGCCGGCGGCCAAGGTGCGGAACTTCCGCTCCGACGCCGCGACCCGCGTCGAGGCGCCGGCGGCTCGGCCGGTGCCGGGCGCCCGCGTCCAGCGCGAGGCGCAGACCTCGCTGATCGGCTCCGACACGTTCGAGATGCCGTCGCTGCATTTCCTGTCCGAGCCGAAGAACATCGCCAAGGATCCAAGCCTATCGAAGGACGCGCTGGAGCAGAACGCGCGGCTGCTCGAGGGCGTGCTGGAGGATTTCGGCGTCAAGGGCGAGATCATCCACGTTCGCCCCGGTCCGGTCGTCACGCTCTACGAGTTGGAGCCCGCGCCAGGCATCAAGTCCTCACGCGTCATCGGCCTGTCCGACGACATCGCGCGCTCGATGAGCGCGATCGCGTGCCGCGTCGCGGTGGTGCCCGGCCGCAACGCCATCGGCATAGAGCTGCCGAATGCCAAGCGCGAGACGGTCTATCTGCGCGAGATCATGGCCAGCCGCGACTTCGAGACGACGAAGGCGAAGCTGGCGCTGGCGCTCGGCAAAACGATCAATGGCGAGGCGGTTATCGTCGACATCGCCAAGATGCCGCACGTGCTGGTCGCCGGCACCACCGGCTCGGGCAAGTCGGTCGCCATCAACACGATGATCCTGTCGCTGCTCTACCGCATGACGCCGCAGGAATGCCGGCTGATCATGATCGACCCGAAGATGCTCGAGCTCTCGGTCTATGACGGCATCCCGCATCTTTTGACGCCGGTCGTCACCGATCCGAAAAAGGCGGTGGTGGCGCTGAAATGGACCGTGCGCGAGATGGAGGACCGCTACCGCAAGATGTCCAAGGTCGGCGTGCGCAATATCGACGGCTTCAACGCGCGCGTGCAACTGGCCGAGAAGAAGGGCGAGAAGATCTCGCGCACGGTGCAGACCGGCTTCGACCGCCAGACCGGCGAGGCGATCTACGAGACCGAGAACCTCGATCTCGAGCCGATGCCTTATATCGTGGTCATCATCGACGAGATGGCCGACCTGATGATGGTGGCCGGCAAGGACATCGAAGGCGCTGTGCAGCGCCTGGCGCAGATGGCGCGCGCCGCCGGCATCCATGTCATCATGGCGACGCAACGCCCCTCGGTCGACGTCATCACCGGCACCATCAAGGCCAATTTCCCGACCCGCATCTCCTTCCAGGTGACGTCGAAGATCGACAGCCGCACCATTCTGGGCGAGCAGGGCGCCGAGCAGTTGCTCGGAATGGGCGATATGCTCTACATGGCCGGCGGCGGGCGCATCCAGCGCGTCCACGGTCCGTTCGTCTCGGACGACGAGGTCGAGCGGATCGTCGCGCATCTCAAACTGCAGGGCGTGCCGGAATATCTCGACGCCATCACGGAGGACGACGAGGAAGAGGACGAGGACGGTCCGCCCGGCAAGGGTGGTTCCGGCGGCGGTGGCGGCGGCAATTTCGAGGATTCCGACGATCCTTACGACCAGGCGGTGGCCGTGGTGCTGCGCGACGGCAAGGCATCGACCAGTTACATCCAGCGCCGGCTCGGCATCGGTTACAACCGCGCCGCGTCGATCATCGAGAAGATGGAGAAAGAAGGCATTGTCGGCCCGGCCAACCATGCCGGCAAACGCGAGATTTTGGTGCCGACCGAGGACGACAAATTCTAGGGTTGTCAATATTCAGGTGAGGCCGGCCTGACTTGAATCTCGGCAAACTCCTCGCCTGGCGAGATGCCAACGGGCCAGCAAGCAACCGGAACTCGTCTGGCGCGTTTGTGCGAAGTTGTCGCGCACCCGCCAAACTTAAGCCCTAGTGGGAGTCCAGATACTGCCACGACACGAATCACAGGAAGTGACCGGCATGAAGACCCAGACCGAATTCGCCATCACCCGCCGCCAACTCCTCGGCCTCGGCTTGATGCTTGGCGGAGCTGCCGCTCTCAACCTTGTGCCCGGCTACCAGCTTGTGGCGGCCGCGCAGGCGGCGGTGCCGCCGGCGGCGCAGAAGATCGCCGACCATTTCTCCTCGGTGAAGTCGATGAGCGGCGAGTTCGTGCAGTTCGGCCCGAAGGGCGAGCAGACCGGCGGCAAGTTCTTCCTGGAACGTCCAGGCAAGATCCGCTTCAACTATGACGGCTCCTCGAACTTCCGCGTCATCTCCGACGGCAAGTCGGTGGTGATCCTCAACAAGAAGCTCAACACCTCCGATCTCTACCCGCTGTCGAAGACGCCGCTGAAATTGCTGCTCGACGACCGGATCGACCTCTCCGGCGGGCGCGTCAAGGCCGTCAAGGAAGAGGACGACCTCACGACCATCAAGCTTTCCGACAAGTCGGTCTTCGGCAATGCGATGATCACAATGATGTTCGACCCGAAGACCTATGATTTGCGCCAGTGGACGATCACCGATGCGCAAGGCAAGGACACTACGGTGATGATCTTCAACACCAAGGAAGGCGTCAGCTTCCCGGCCGATACCTTTGCGATCGACTACACGGCGAACCGTGAGCTGAATACGAAGACCCGCTAGCCTTTCGCCGCTGTCGGAGCCTTATCCCGTTACGCTGCCCCTCATCTGGCTGCCGCCAGCTTCTCCCCGTGAACGGGGCTTGGCGCCACCGCTTTTCGCTAATTGCCAGGGCGCCTCCACCGCTTCTTTCTCCCCGTTGACGGTCAGAAACGCTTGGTAGGGCAATAAGAGGGCTGCGCCGACCTTCGTGAGGTGTAGCCACCTTGTCTTTGTGACCCGCCACTGGCAGTAGATCGGCGACCTTTGCCGGACCCATTGAATGCCCTTCACCATCGCCACCTGGAACATCAACTCCGTGCGCCTGCGCATGCCGATCGTAGAGCGGCTGCTCAAGGAGCACGCGCCGGACGTGTTGTGCCTGCAGGAGACCAAGGTTCCCGACGAGCTCTTCCCGGAGAAGGCATTCCGCAAGGCTGGCTATGAGCACATCCTGTTCCACGGCCAGAAGGGCTATCACGGCGTGGCCACGGTGGCGCGCCGGCCGATCGAGCTGGTCGAGAAACGGCGCTTCTGCGAGATAGAAGACAGCCGGCATCTGTCGGCCACGGTCCAGGCGGGCGGCAAATCGGTGCTGGTGCATAATTTCTACGTGCCGGCCGGCGGCGACGAGCCGGATCCGGAGATCAACCGCAAATTCCGCCACAAGCTCGATTTCGTCTATGAGATGAACTCCGTCCCGGCGGGCGGCGACGAGCTATCCGCGTCGATCCTGGTCGGCGACCTGAACATTGCGCCGCAGGAGCACGACGTCTGGTCGCACAAGCAACTGCTCAACGTCGTCAGCCATACGCCGGTCGAGACGACAAATTTCGAGGCGATGCGCAAGGCTGGCGGCTGGGTCGACCTGATGCGGCTCAATGTGCCGGCCGAGAAGAAGCTCTACACTTGGTGGAGCTATCGCGCGAAGGACTGGGAGGCGTCGAACCGCGGCCGCCGCCTCGACCACGTCTGGTCCTCCGCCAACCTGGTGCCGGCTTTCAAAGGCTACGAGATCCTGCAGGCGGCGCGTGGCTGGGAGAAGCCGTCCGACCATGTGCCGGTTATAGCGCGGTTCGACCTGGATTGACGCGCAGCGGGAGAGGGCGGCGCTGGCGTTCGCTCCTTACTTCGCCCTGGAATGACGAAGGCGCTCTCTGGCCGACGCCTAACCGCTACCCCGTAAAGCGCGGCGCCAGTTCCTCGATGCGGGCGATCATCTGCTGGAATTCCTCCAGGATGCGCTCATGCAACAAAACTGCGATCTCCGGATATTCTTCCAGGATTCGGTGGAACATCTTGCGGCTCAGCCGGATCACTTCCGAATCGACCGCGGCGGAGGCGCTTGTCAGCCGGTTGGTGTCGGCGATCAGCGCCAGTTCGCTGAGCATGGTGCCCGGACCCGCAGTGCCGATCGGGACGCGTTCGCCGCCTAGCTCCCGATAAAGCGTGATGAGGCCGCTGACCACGATGTAGGCAGAGTCGGCGACGTCATCCTCGCGGTAGAGCTTATGATCGGCCTGCAGCACGGTGGTCTCGGCGCCGAAGGCGAGCAGGCGCAACTGTTCCTGCGTGAAACCCTGGAAAAGCTTCACATTGGACAGGATGCGGATGTCATCATCCAGCGCCATCCTAGCTGTGTCCCCGAGCGGTCAGTCCAGTCCCTCCTTTGGAGCGGCGCGCCCTCCTGGGCGCGCGGGAAGCGCTCCACCATGCATCGTGCGATGCTTGCAACGAGCCGATCCATCACCCTCCAGCACCAGGATCGTACCCGAAACGGTCCCGCCCGACCGCTCTCATCTCTTTTGGCTCAATTCCGGACGGAAGGCTACGGCGAAGCCGCAAAGCCCAACCGTTTCGTACTTTTCCTGGAATTGGTCTAGATCATGAAATGTTTAAGGAACCAGCTTGTAGCCGCCGCTTTCTGTCACAAGAATTTCGGCATTGGAAGGATCGCGCTCGATCTTCTGGCGCAACCGGTAGACATGGGTCTCCAGCGTGTGCGTGGTGACGCCGGAATTGTAGCCCCAGACCTCTTCCAGAAGCACGTCGCGCGTCACCACCTTCTGGTCGGCACGATAGAGATATTTAATGATCGAGGCTTCCTTCTCGGTCAGCCGTACCTTGGCGCCGCGCGGATCGATCAAAAGCTTCTGGCTGGGCTTGAACGTGTAGGGGCCGACCGAGAAGGTCGCGTCCTCGCTCTGCTCGTGCTGGCGAAGCTGGGCGCGGATACGGGCCAACAACACGGCGAAGCGGAAGGGCTTGGTCACATAGTCGTTGGCGCCGGCCTCGAGACCCAGAATCGTGTCTGAATCGGTGTCATGGCCGGTCAGCATGATGATCGGCGCCTTGTAGCCGCCCTTGCGCAGGATCTTCACCGCCTCGCGGCCGTCCATATCGGGCAGCCCGACATCCATGATGAGCAGGTCGACGACGCCGCCGCGCGCGGCGGCAACGCCTTTTGCGGCGGTCGATTCCTGTTGGACGTCGAATTCCTCGTAAAGCGCCAACTGCTCGACCAGGGTGGCGCGCAGGTCGTCGTCGTCGTCGACGATCAGGATGGTGCGTGATGTCATGGATATCAATCCGTTGTTTTAAAAAGAATATTCAGTTGACCTCCCCCCATTTATGCGGAAGCTCACCGGCGCAACAGCCGATCACAGTGATTTGTTCCGTGACACGATCATACAAGAAAAAACGCGCGCGCAATGAGGCGGGCGCATTTTTGCCGAAAGGCTTGCGCGTTTTGGTGGTGCGCGCGCGCCCCAGCGACCCCGCGCAAGGCTTGCTGCAAGCCGGCAAAACGGTGTTTCCCTGCGCGCTGGGGCGCAGCGGTATCACCGCGAACAAGCATGAAGGGGATGGCGCGACGCCGCTGGCGTCGATGCGCATCCTGTCAGGCTATTTCCGGAGCGATCATTTCGCGAGCGGGCGCAGGACGAGGCTGCCGATGGCGCCGATCGGCCCGAATCTCGGCTGGTGCGAGGTGCCGGACGACCGCAACTACAACCGTCCGGTGAAGATCCCCTATGGCGCGAGCCATGAGCGGATGAAGCGGGATGACCGGCTCTACGATGTCTGCCTGGTGCTCGACTGGAACATCGCGCCGCGCTTGCGCGGGCGCGGCAGCGCGATCTTCTTCCATCTGGCTCGGCCTGGCTTCACGCCGACCCAAGGCTGTGTTGCCGTGACGGCGCGGACCATGGCGAGGCTGCTTCCGTTGCTGTCGGACAGGACGGTAGTGAAGGTGGTGCGGTAGGTAGCAGGTCTCTCTTTCCCTATTGTCTGCTGCCTAATTCCTACCGCCTCTTTCCGGCTTCTGCCAACCTGTCCCGAGCAGTCCGATCTCTCGGAACTCGCGGTCCAATGCCTTTGAGACGTCGCGGCGCCGGCCTCCGACGTCGCGCAGGTCGCGGTCGGAAAGGTCTTCGACGGATTCCGCAGGCAAGGTGGCGGCGACCCGGGCCTGGCGCAGCCAGTCGCGTGCCGAACGAAGCCAAAGTGTGAAACCGGAAGGGGATTCCAGCGTGGTGCAGGGCTTCAGGGCGATCTCGGACATGACGGTGTTCCAGTTCTCCGGATTTCAAATCCGGTTTTATGGTGTTTTCGATGAAGCCATGATGCCGGATTGAAAAACAAACGGGAAACGAGTAGTTCTTTTCTGATCATCAAGTTTTATTTGGAGATCGCATGTCCAAGCTGCTGCCTGGGACGCGCGCGCTGAGGACGTTCGAGGCGGCCGCCAGGCACCTCAATTTCACCCGCGCCGCCGATGAGCTCGGCCTGACGCCGGCGGCGGTCAGCCACCAGATCAAGGAAATCGAGGATCAGCTCGACCTGGTTCTGTTCACGCGCACCAGCCGCAGCATCCGGCTGACCGAGGCGGGCAGCCTGCTGCACGATGCGTCCATCGACGCGCTCGACCTGCTCAACCGGGCGGTCAGCCGCGCCCGCAAGATGACGCGCGGGACGTCGCTGCTGAAGGTGACGCTCGACGCGCAGTTCGCGACAAAATGGCTGATGCGGCGGGTCGACGATTTCCGCCGGCAGAAGCCCGGTATCGAGCTGCGCTTCGACATCACCTACGACGTCAGGGATTTCGAGCGCGACGATGTCGATATCGGCATCCGCTTCGGCACCGGCAAATATCCGGGGCTCGTCGCGCACCGGCTGTTCGAGAACATCATCATCCCGGTGTGCAGCCCGGCGCTGCTGGCGTCAGGTCCGCCGCTGAAGGAGCCGCGCGATCTGTTCAATCACACGCTCGCGCATATCGAATGGTCGCGGCAGGGCGTGACCTGGCCGAACTGGAGCATGTGGATGCACGCGGCCGGCGTTGAGGATTTCGACGACAGCCGAACGCTGGTGTTCAGGACCTCGACAGACGCCACGCAGGCCGCGCTCGACGGCAATGCGGTGGCGCTCGCCGACTTCGCCATGGTGGCCAATGATCTTTCGCAGGGGCGACTGGTGCGGCCATTCGAGCTCGGCATCAAGGTCGCACCGGACTTCGCCTATTTCCTGGTCTATCCCGAGGCCTCGAAAGACGACGCGCGGATCATCGCCTTCCGCGAATGGCTTCTCGACGAGGTGGCGAAAACCCCGGCCTGAGATTTGTCGTCAGCCCGTCGGCGCCGCCGATGCGCCGAACCAGCCGATCACCGCGCCGATGATCAGCATCACGCCCAGCCAATGGCCGGCATCGATCAGCGTCAGCGCCCAGCCGAAGCCTTGATAGCGATGGTGGACGGCAAGCGTGCTGGCGATGAAACCCAGCCAAAGCACGAAGCCGAACAGCAAGCCCGCGACCGGGTTCGGCTCGCCCCCGGTTATGGCGCCCACTACCAATGTCAAGACAAGCGCCATGACCAGCTCGGCGATGAAGCTGACGATGAACGGAACGGCCGAGCGCTTCATGGTGGCGGGGTCGAGCCTGGCCGCCTTCAGCCAGGGTTTGCTCAGGCTCATATACTAGGCGGCGCCGAACAACCATGCGACGACGGCGGCGACAACAACCGCCAGCCAGTTCACGACTGAAAAATCCATGCTTCCCCCAGATCGACACGCGATGGAACGCTTGTTCGGCGATCGCGTCAAGTGAGGCGCCAGACGGTCGTGCGCTTGACCTCGGCATCCTCCAACTCGCGCGTCACCGACACCTGGTAGACGGCAAGCGATTGCAGCCCGGCCCTGGGGAGGTAGGCGCGGCCGGGATCGCCGACGAGGACCTCGGCGCCGCGCGCCCGCAGGTTCGTGAACCAGGGCAGCAGCCTGCCGGCGAAGGCCTTGTCGTAGAAGACGTCGCCGGCAAGCACGACGTCCCAGCCATTGTCGGTGCCGACGCAATCCGTGCCGAGGAATTGCGCTTCAACGCTGTTGGATTCGAGGTTAAGCGCGATCGCCGTCTCGCAAAACGGATCGATGTCGGCGGCGATCACCTGCTTCGCGCCTGCTTTCATCGCCGCGATGGCGACGAGGCCCGACCCGGATGCGAAGTCGAGCACGCGTTTTCCCCGCACGGTTCCAGTATGATCGAGCACATAGCGGGCGAGGCCCTGCCCGCCGGCCCAGGCGAAGGCCCAGAAGGGCGGCGGCAGACCAATCTCGGCCAGTTCCTCCTCGGTGCGTAGCCAAAGGTCATGCGCCTCGTCGGCGAGGTGCAAAAGTACTTCCGGCACATGCGGCGGCGCCATCAGCGCTGTGTTTTCGAGGATGAACTTTTTGGCGCTTTTTGGCGTGAGCTTGGTCACGGCGCCGGGTTGAGCTCGGCCATGCGGCAGACCTCTTTCCATTCGGCCGGCGTCACCGGCTGCACGGAAAGCCGGCCGAGCCGGACCAGCGCCATCCCGGCGAGCTTGGGATTGGCCTTGACCTGTTCCAGCGTCACCGGCTCCGGCACGTCCATGTAGGCGCGAATGTCGACACATTCCCAGCGCGGATCGTCGCTCGTGGTGTCGGGATGCGCCAGCGCGCAGACCTCGGCGATGCCGACGATGTTGAGCCCCTCATTGGAATGATAGTAGAAGCCGAGATCGCCGATCTGCATCGCCTTCATATTGTTGCGGGCGGCGTAGTTGCGCACGCCGTCCCATTGCGTGCCGGCCTTGCCCTTGGCCTTAAGCGCCTCGAAGGAAAAGACCGAGGGTTCGGACTTGAACAGCCAGTAGTTCATATCGTTTGTCCCATCGCTTTGCCGCCACGCATGGCGTTGCCGTCTATGCTTACTCTCTCGCCGGCATTGCGGCGAGAACCGCGAACGATCAGGCGCCAGCTGGCTTCTGGAAGACCCAGTTCCACGGACGGATCTGGACGCTTTCGAACAGGCCGGCCTTGGCGTAAGGGTCGGCGGCGGCGAGCGCTTGCGCGCCTGCCATGTCCGCCGCCTCGATCATCACCAAGCTGCCATCCGGCTTGCCGTCGGCGTCGAGGAAGGGACCAGCGAAGGCAAGCTTGCCTTCGGCGATCAGCCCTTCCAGGAACGCCGCATGCGCCGGCCTGGTGTCGACCCGCAGCTGCAGGCTGCCGGGCTTGTCCTTGCAAATCAACGCGAACAGCATTTTTCCACTCCGATGGTTCAGATGTCGGTTTCGGTCTTGAGCGGGCGCGTCATCAGCGCGGTTACCGCCTGGCCGATGGTGATCTTGCCGTCGAGGATGGCGGCGACGGCCGAGATGATCGGCGCATCGATACCGCGCTCGGCGGCGATGCGGGCGGCAATGCCTGCCGTCGGCACGCCTTCGGCCAGCGGCAGGCCGGCAAGTGGCTTGCCCTGGCCGAGCGCCAGGCCATAGGCAAAATTGCGCGATTGTGCCGAGGAGCAGGTGAGCAAGAGGTCGCCAAGGCCGGAAAGCCCCATCAGCGTCTCCGGTCTGGCCCCGAAGGCGGCGCCGATGCGGCGCAGTTCGACGAAGCCGCGCGTCACCATGGCGGCCTGGGCGCTGGCGCCGAGGCCCGCGCCGGTGACGGCGCCCGCGGCGATGGCAAACACGTTCTTCAGTGCGCCACCGATCTCGACGCCGATCAGGTCATCGCTGGAATAGCAGCGCAGGTTCTCCGCCGAGAAGCGGGCGGCAAGCTCGGCCGCCAGTTCCGCGTCGCGGGCAGCGACCACGACGGCGGTCGGCAAGCCACGCGCGACATCGCTGGCGAAGCTCGGGCCGGAAAGCGCCGCGACCGGATTTTTGGGCAGGCATTCCTCCACGATCGTCGAGAGCAGCGCGCCGGTGTCGCGCTCGATGCCCTTGGCGCAGAGCACCAGTGGTACGCCTGCAGGAACGTGGTTTTTGGCTTGGGCCAGAACGGCGCGCAGAGACTGCGCCGGCGTCACGGCGAGCACGCAGTCGGCGCCGTCGAGCGCGGCCGCCATATCGCTGGTGGCCGCGATGCCGGGTGCGATCCTGATGCCGGGCAAATAGTGCGGGTTCTCGCCGCGAGCGATGGCGGCGACGGTCTCAGGGTCGCGCGCATAGAGGCGCACATCATGGCCTGCGCGCATCATGGCTAGCGCCAGCGCCGTGCCCCAGGCGCCGCCGCCCAGCACCGCGACGCGCCAGCCGCTGCCCGACTTCCTGCCGCTCGTTGCCTTCGCGCTCATGCCTTGGCACCACGCCGACCCGAGCCGACCATGGGCGTGGAAACGCTGTCGAGCGGCCAGCGCGAACGCGGCACGAAGTCAGCGGTGTTCTCGTCGGCGATGCCGGCGCGCAGGCGTTCGATGCCGGCCCAGGCGATCATCGCCGCATTGTCGGTGCACAGTTTCTGCGGCGGAGCGACAAAGGCGAAGCCGGCTTGCGCGCAAAGCGCTTCGAGCGTTGCCTTGATCGTGCGGTTGGCGGCAACGCCGCCGGCGACGACCAGCGCCGGCTTTGCCTGGTCGGGGGATTCCCGGCGGAAGCGGGCAAGGGCGCGGCCAACGCGGTCGCCCAGCGCGTCGGCCACCGCCGCCTGGAACGAGGCGCAGATATCGGCAACGTCCTGGTCGCTCAGCGGCGCAATCGCGGTCGCTGCCTGGCGCACCGCCGTCTTCAGGCCGGAGAAGGAGAAATCCGGCTGCGCCGAGCCTTTCATCGGGCGCGGGAAGGCGAAGCGGCCGGCGTCGCCTGTCGCCGCCGCCTTCTCCACATTCGGTCCACCTGGATAGGGCAGGCCGAGCATCTTGGCCGTCTTGTCGAAGGCTTCGCCGAGCGCATCGTCGATCGTGGTCGCCCAGCGCTGGTAGTCGCCGACGCCGCGCACCGCGACGATCTGAGTGTGGCCGCCGGAGACGAGCAACAGAAGATAGGGGAAGTTTAGCCCATCGGTCAGCCGCGCCGTCAGCGCGTGGCCTTCAAGGTGATTGATGGCGATAAGCGGCTTGTTCGCGGCGGCGGCGATCGCCTTGGCCGTCATCAGGCCGACGATCAATCCTCCGACCAGGCCGGGCCCTGCCGTCGCGGCGATGGCGTCGACCTCGTCGAGCGACACCTTGGAATCTTCAAGCGCCGCCGCGATGATGCCGTCCAGCGCCTCGACATGAGCACGCGCCGCGATCTCCGGCACGACGCCGCCGAAGGCCGCATGCTCCTCGATCTGGCTCAGCACCACGTTGGACAGGATTTCGGGCGCGGAGCCGCCGTCCAGCGCCACCACGCTGGCCGCCGTCTCGTCGCAGCTCGTCTCAATGCCCAGAACGCGGATCAATTGGTCGCTAGCCTCAAAGATTGTTTCACCGACCATTCCCAATTAGGAGGTCTGCCGATATTCAGGTGATGCCGGCCTGCAAATGGCGGACTTCTGCGCTTCCGGTGCTCACGTGCGTTTAGTACGCTCCGCTCCGGTTCTCGAAATCCACCATTTTCGGCGCGGCCTGACCTGAATCTCGGCAGACCTCGGTCTCTCGCCCGGGGGTTATCACGGACCGCGCGCCATGCAAACTTTGAAAATCGGAACACGCGGAAGCCCGCTGGCGCTGGCTCAGGCGCACGAGACGCAGGCGCGGCTGATGCAAGCGCATGACCTGCCCGAGCAGGCGTTCGAGGTGGTGGCCATCTCGACCAGCGGCGATCGCATCCAGGACCGGCCGCTCTCCGAAGCCGGAGGCAAAGGCCTGTTCACCAAGGAAATCGAGGAAGCCCTGCTCGACGGCCGCATCGACATTGCCGTGCATTCGTCGAAGGACATGCCGACGGCGCTGCCCGATGGACTGGAGCTTGTCACCTTCCTGCCGCGCGAGGACGCGCGCGACGCCTTCATCGGCAAGCGGGTCAAACGGATCGCCGACCTGCCGCATGGCGCGGTTGTCGGTTCGTCGTCGCTCAGGCGCCAGGCGCTGCTTCGCCGCATGCGGCCGGATTTCGAGGTGGTGATCTTCCGCGGCAATGTGCAGACAAGACTGCGCAAGCTGGACGAAGGCGTCGCCGAGGGCACGATCCTCGCCTATGCCGGGCTGAAGCGGCTCGGGCTCGAAAACGTCGTCACCGATCTGATGGCGCTCGAGGATTTTCCGCCGGCGCCGGGGCAAGGCGCGATCGGCATCGAAACGCGTATCGGCGATCGCGAGGTCGAAAAAATGCTGGCAGCGATCCATCATGTGCCGACCGGCCAGGCGCTCGCCTGCGAGCGCGCCTTCCTCGCCGCGCTCGACGGCTCGTGCCGCACGCCGATTGCCGGCCATGCGACGGTGGCGGGCGAAAAACTATCCTTTGCCGGGCTGATCATCTCGCCCGATGGAAGGCAATCGCATGAGGTCCGGCTGGAAGGCGAGGCCGCGGACGCGTCTGAGATCGGGCTGGACGCAGCGCGAACGGTTCGCGTGAGGGCCGGCGCTGAATTCTTCGACGGCTGGGCCTGACATGGTCCGTGTCCTGGTGACGAGGCCGGAGCCAGGCGCATCGCGCACGGCACGACGCCTTGAAGCCCTCGGATTTCAGCCTGTCCTGCTGCCGCTGACAGAAACCAGCGCATTGCCGGTCGATGCGACGATCGGCGATGCCGTCGCGGTTGCGGTCACCAGCGCCAATGCGGTTCGCCATGCGCCAAAGGCGCTGATCGCGTCGCTTGCCGGCCTGCCTTGCCACGCGGTCGGTAAACGAACGGCCGAAGCCTGCAGCGCGGCGGGATTTCTTTCCGTCGCGGAAGGCCCGGGCGACGCCGAGGCGCTGGCCGAGGCCATCGCCGGCGGCCTTGCCGGAAAGGCAATCGTCTATCTGTGCGGCCGCGTTCGGTTCCAGGCATTCGAGCAGCGGCTGACGGCGGCTGGCGTGCATGTCAAGGCGGTCGAGACTTACGACACGACCAGCATCGACTATGGCGATGACGTGGTGGTCAGCCGCCTGTCGGGCCAGCCGGTGGAGGCCGCGCTGCTTTATTCGGCCAAGGCCAGCGCGGCGTTGGTCAGCCTGATTTCGCGGCCCAACTTGCGGCAGCTCTTTAAGAAAACGGAATTTCTTGCGCTCTCTGCACGAGTCGCCGAACCGCTGGATGGGATTGCCGGTCAAACGATCAGCATCGCATCCCAGCCTGAGGAAGACGCCTTGCTCGCGCTTTTGTCGCAACCGCGCTAGGCCGCGTCATCACACCGCCCCTTTTCACCGCTTGGTGATGTGCTAGAGCATCCTGACGCTCTGGACCCATTGATCCATCCCCAAGCCATTTTGCGGAGCCCAAGCATGGTCAAGACGCCGAAGATGCGACATTCGAAGAGCCGGCGCGAGCCGGTGACCATCGAACTCGAGCCCGGCGCCGTCTCGCGAATCACCGACGAGGATGCCGCGAAGGCCAATGCCGCGCAGACCGACGAGGCGAAGGCGGAAGAGGCCGCGGCCGCGTCGCAGGCGGAGGCGCCGGAAGAGCCGATGCATGCCGAGCAGACCGATATCGAGCCGTGGGAGCATAGCGACCCCGCCCAGGCAGCGGCCGATAAGACTGAGGCCGGCAAAGGCGAGCCGGAGGCGCCGTATCCAGGCGGCTCGGATGCGCCGAAGAGCCAGCCCAAGGGCTTCGAATACAATTTCGAGGACGCATCCGCTGCGGCCACCGGCGCCTCGGCATCGAAGGCAGGCGAGGCACGGGACGAGGATCGCGTGCCGCAGCCACCGCGCAGAACCGGGGTCAACGCCATCGCTGCGGGCGTCGTCGGCGGCGTGATCGCACTTGCCGGTGCCGGTTTGCTGCAGGCTGTCGGCCTGCTCGGCGCGCCGGGGTCGGGGGGCGGATCGCTGGACGGCGTCAATGGCGAGATCGCGTCGCTGAAAAACGAGATCGCGTCGCTGAAGGAAAGCGGCGACAAGGGAACCTCCGCCAAGGTGGACGCCCTGTCCTCGGCGCTCGAGCAGGTCAAGTCCGATGTGGCGGCGTTGAAATCCTCGGCGGGGCAAGGCGGCGACCGCGCGGCGCTCAAGGCGCTCGGTGACAAGGTCGGCCAGATCGAGACGACCGTTGCCGGGCTGCAGAAGAACGGCAATGCGGCGCCCGTCGATCTCGCCCCACTCAACGAGAAGATCGCCGGGCTCGAGGCTCAGGTGAAATCGGCCGGCGACGCGGCCAAGGCCGAGGACGGCCGGCTCGCGGCGCTGGAACAGTCCGTGTCGCAGCTTTCCGGCAAGGTCGACGCGCAGGCCTCGCAGCCCAAGATCGCGCTGGCGATCGCGGCTTCGGCGCTGAAGTCGGCGCTCGACCGCGGCGCGCCCTTTGCGACCGAGCTCGACACCTTCGCGGCGATCGCGCCGGACGCGCCCGAGCTCGCCGCGCTGCGCTCCTATGCCGAAAAGGGCGTGCCGACCCGCGCCACCATCGCTTCAGAGGCCGAAGCCGCCGCCAATGCCATGGTCGAGGCGGCAAAGCCGGTCGACCAGAATGCCGGCTTCTTCCAGAGCCTGGTGTCGAGCGCGGAATCGCTGGTCAAGGTGCGGCCGGTCGGCACCGTGGAAGGCAAGGGCGCGCCGGAAACCGTCGCCCGCATGGAAGTGGCGGTCAACCAGGGCGATTACGCCAAGGCGCTCAGCGAATATGACACGCTGCCCGACGCGGCGAAGGCGGCCGGCGCTGATTTTGCCGGCAAACTGAAGGCGCGGCTCGAGGTGGAAAAGCAGCTCGAAGCGCTGATTGCCGGCGCGACGAAGGCGTGAGGACGACAGTATGATCCGCCTTCTCGCCTTCCTCGCCGTCGTCTTCGCGCTGGGACTGGGCTTTGCCTGGCTCGCCGATCGTCCGGGCGAAATGCTCGTAACCTTCAACGGCTACCAGTACCAGGTCACGCTGATGGTGGCGGCGGTGGCGATCGTCGCCGTGGTCGCCGCGGTGATGATCGTCTGGTGGCTGATCAAGTCGCTGTGGAACAGCCCGTACACCATCTCGCGCTATTTCCGGGTGCGCCGCCGCGATCGCGGCTACCAGGCGCTGTCGACCGGCATGATCGCGGCCGGCGCCGGCGACGGCGCGCTGGCGCGCAAGAAGACCAAGGAAGCGGCGAAGCTGATCAACGCCGACCAGGAGCCGCTGATCAACCTGCTCGACGCGCAGGCCTCGCTTCTCGAAGGCGACCACGAAGGCGCGCGCGAGAAGTTCGAGCGCATGCTCGACGATCCCGAGATGCGGCTGCTCGGCCTGCGCGGTCTCTATCTGGAGGCCGAGCGCCTCGGCGATCGCAATGCCGCGCGCCACTATGCCGGCCGCGCCGCGGCGGTAGCGCCGCAGCTCGCCTGGGCGGCGGAATCGACGCTCGAGGAACTGACCGAACGCGGCGACTGGGATGGCGCGCTGAAGCTGGTCGAGGCGCAGAAATCGACTAGGCAGATCGAGCGCGACGTAGCCAACCGCCGCCGCGCCGTGCTGCTGACGGCTAAGGCGCAGGCTCTGGTCGACAGCGATCCGAATGCCGCCCGCACCGCGGCGCTCGAAGCCAACAAGCTTGCGCCCGATTTCGCGCCGGCCGCGGTGACAGCCGCCGATCTGGTTATCCGACAAAACGACGTGCGCAAGGGCGCCAAGATCCTGGAGGCCGCCTGGAAGGCCGAGCCGCATCCCGACATTGCTGAGCTCTACACTCACGCAAGGGCGGGCGACGCCGTGCTCGATCGCCTCAACCGCGCGAGAAAGCTGCAGGAATTGAAGAAGAACCACGCCGAGTCGTCGATGGCAGTGGCGCGCGCGGCGCTCGACGCGCAGGACTTCGCCACGGCGCGGCGCGAGGCGGAGGCCGCGATCCGCATGGATCGGCGCGAGGGCGCTTATCTTCTGCTCGCCGATATCGAGGAGGCCGAGACCGGCGACCAGGGCAAGGTCAGGCAGTTGCTGTCCAAGGCCGTTCGCGCGCCGCGCGATCCGGCTTGGGTGGCGGACGGCGTCGTCTCAGAGCGCTGGGCGCCGGTGTCGCCGGTCACCGGCAAGCTCGACGCCTTCACCTGGCGCGCGCCGATGGAGCGGCTTGGCCAACTGATCGACAGCGAGACGGATGTCGCGGTGCCGGCGATCACGGCTGCGCCGCCCGCCGCACCCGCTGAAAAGGCGATCGACATTGTTGCCGAGGCGCCCGTGGAGAAGCCGGTGTCGGCGAATGGCGGCGAGAAGGATGCGACCGTTGCGGAGGCCATCAGCGAGGCTGAAACCAGCGGGCGGGGTTCGGAATTGCCGCCTCTGCCGGACGATCCGGGTGTCGCGCCGGAAGAAGAAGCGGAAAAATCGCCGCGCGGGTTTCGTTTGTTCTGAGGCGGGGTTTTGGCGGGCAGGGAAAGGGTATCGATGCTCGAGCGCGTATTGGCCTTCCTGAGGGATCTGCCGGGAGCCGGGGAAGCCAGGCCGAGCGCCGACGATCCGCGCGTCGCGGCTTCCGCGCTGCTCTATCATGTGATGAACGCCGACGGCGTGCGCCAGGACGTCGAATGGGAGCGGTTCAAGCAGATCCTGGCCGAGACCTATTCGGTGAGCGGCGATGAACTCGATGCGCTGGCCGCGGCCGGCGAGCGCGCCGACAATGAGGCCATCGACCTCTACGCCTTCACCAGCGTCTTGAAGCGCGATCTCGACGCCGAGGCGCGCAAGGCCTTCATCGGCCTGATGTGGGAAATCGTCTATGCCGACGGCGAGCTTGACGAGTTGGAGGACAACACCGTCTGGCGGGTCGCCGAATTGATCGGGGTCGAGCGTCGTGACCGCATCGAGGCGCGCCGCAAGGCGGCGGCGCACGTGCCCGGCGCGCGGGGCAAGTCGAGCGACGAATAACGGGACCTTTCGCCTTCCATGCCATCCAGACAGAGGCCGAGACCAAAAATCCTGATCGTTCTGCATCAGGAGACTTCGAGCCCCGGCCGCGTCGGCCATATGCTGCTGGAACAAGGTTTTGACCTCGACATCCGCCGGCCGCCGCTCGGTGACGCGCTGCCCTGCACGCTGGACGATCATGCCGGCGCGGTTGTCTTCGGTGGGCCGATGAGCGCCAATGACGAGGACGAGTTCGTCCGCCGCGAGACCGACTGGCTGGAAATCCCGCTCAAGGAGAACCGTCCGTTCCTCGGCATCTGCCTCGGCGCGCAGATGCTCGCCAACCATCTCGGCGGCAAGGTCGAGGGCCACGGAGACGGGCTGGTCGAGATCGGCTGGTATCCGCTGAAGGCGACCGAGGCCGGCAAGAAGCTGCTGCACTGGCCTGAGATGGTCTACCAGTTCCACCGCGAGGGCTTTTCGCTGCCGAAGGAAGCGACGCTGCTGGCGACCGCGGAGACCTATCCAAACCAGGCGTTCCGCTATGGCGAGAATGCCTGGGGCATCCAGTTCCATGGCGAACTGACCCGCGCGATGATGCATCGCTGGGTGGTGCGCGGCGCGCACCGCTTCGATCTCCCCGGCGCCCAGTCCGGCCGCGACCATCTCGGCGGCCGGCTGATCTGGGACATGCACCTGAAGCGCTGGCTGAGCGAGTTTTTGGGGCTGATATTTGGCCGGCCGGCGGTGGGGTAGGGCGAAGGCCGACTGCCCAAGTGGCGGACCTTAAAGCCAAAGGCAATTTGGTCGCCGGCGTTGAGCACCGGCAATTCCGCCGGTATCGACGAGTGGCGAATCTGTGCTAAGGCGCCGCCCGACCAATCAAAAGGACGACACTGTGAGCGAACTGACCTTGGCCGAGGCGACCGAAAATATCTATGCCTCACTCCGAGCCGACAATGCCGACCTCGATTCGCATATCGCGGCACTCAAGGCGGCGCTGGCACGCGAGGGGAAGAAACAGGCGGTGTTCGATCCGACCAGGCTGGTGCAGAACAACCGCGCGGGCCGCAAGTTGATGCAGGCCTATTTCCGGCAGCGCGGCGTCAGCGTGAGCTTTTCGGAGTAACCTGCTCGCGACACTGCCTCGCTGGCCGACGGCGCGCATAATTGGCCCCAGCGCCGGATCCGGCAGCTTATGCAGGCCAGATCAATTCCGGCTGCTGAGATGCCGCACCTGCCGGAGTGCTGGGAAGAGGTACGCCCACAATCCCGCCACCGCGACAGCGCCGATGCCGCCGATCACCACGGCGGGGACCGTGCCGATCAGCGCCGCCATGGTGCCGGCGCGGAATTCGCCGACTTCGTTGGAGGCGCCGACGAAGACCTGGTTGACGGCGTTGACGCGGCCGCGCACCTCGTCGGGCGTCCAGAGCTGGATCAGCGTCTCGCGGATATAGACGCTGAACATGTCGGTAGCGCCGAGCAGAGCGAGCGCCGCGATCGACAGCCAGGTCATGGTCGAGACGCCGAACAGCACGGTGAAGGCGCCGAACAGGGCGACGAAGCCCAGCATGATCTTGCCGGCATGGTCGCGGATCGGGTGACCGGCAAGCCAGACGGCGACGCAGATCGCGCCGATGCCGGGCGCCGAGCGCAGCAGGCCGAGGCCCCACGGGCCAAGCTCCAATATGTCGCGCGCATAGACCGGCAGCAGCGCCGAGGCGCCCGACAGGAGCACGGCGAACAGATCGAGCGAGATCGCGCCGAGCACGATCTTCTCACCCCAGATGTAGCGGAAGCCGGCAAACAGCGTCTGCATGGTCGGCTTGTCGGTGGCCGTCTGCTGGGCGGGCTTCGGGATTGTGAAGATCAGCACGGCAGCAGCGAGCATCAATATGGCGGCGGTGGCGTAAGCGACTTCCGCCGAAACGCCGTAGAGCAGGCCGCCGGCGACCGGGCCGACGATGGTCGCCGTCTGCCAGGCCGACGAGTTCCAGGCGATCGCGTTGGCAAAGTCCTCCTGCGGCACGAGATTGGCGAAGAGCGAGGAGGAAGCCGGACCGTAGAAGGCCCGCGCAATGCCGAACATCACCAGCACGATGAAGATCGGCAGCGGGCCGTGAAGGCCGCGCAGCGTCAGAAGCAGCAGAGCCAGCGCGCAGCCGGCCTCGACCAGCGTCGCCAGGGTCATGATCAGCCGGCGGCCGAAGCGGTCGGCGACCACGCCGGTGACCAGGACCAGAAGCAGCGAAGGCAGGAACTGGACGATGCCGACAATGCCGAGGTCGAACGGGTCGCGGGTCAGGTCATAGACCTGCCAGCCGACAGCGACGGACACGATCATGGTGGCGAAGGTGGTGAGGAAACGCGCCGTCCAATAGCTGAGGAACGGGCGGTGCCGGAACGCGGCGTAGCGCTGGTCGGGTGAAGTTGCTTCGGCTGTCATGATTCGAGAGCCCCTTGCTACAATGGCCGGCGGGGCACTTCCACGGTGGGCGCTGGTCCGGCCAGAACGCTTTAGCCCAGTTCGCTCTCCAGCGCGCTCAAAAATCCGCACTGGATCAAAGAAAATCGAATTGTTGCCCGGACGGTGACTCAGCTCCGCAACGCAGCCGAGATGGCGTCGAGCCCGCCGCGCAGCTCTGCTTCCGTCGGCCAGCCGAAGCCGAGGCGGAAGAACCGCTTCGGCATCTCGAACCAGTGGCCGGGGCCGACATAGGTGCCGTGCTCCTCCAGCAGCCGGGTGTAGAAGCGGTCGAGGTCGAAGCCGGCGTCGACATCGAGCCGCGGGAAGCCGACGACGCCGCCTTGCGGCCGCACCCAGTCGACCAGCGTCTCGCCGTCGATCCAGTCCTGCACGATGTCGCGGCGCCTGGCCATCTCGGGGAGCAGCGAGGCGAGGAAGGCGTCACGCCTTTCGAGCGTGGCGCGGGCGATCGCCTCGTCGATGACGCTGCCGCAGATGCCGATCTGCTCCTTGGCGGCGAGGAAGGTTTCCTGCAGCTCCGGATCCCGGGTCGCGAGCCAGCCAATACGGATGCCCGGAATGCCGAAAGCCTTGGACAGGGAGCAGACGCTGATGGCGCTTGGGCTGAGCGAGGCCGCCGCCGGCAGGCGCTCGCCATAGGAGAGGTCGCGATAGGTCTCGTCGACCAGCAGCCGGCATATCTGCTTTTCGGCAAGCGCGACCAGCGCGTCGAGGTCGGCGCGTGTCATCATCGTGCCGGTCGGGTTGTGCGGGCAGGTGACGCTGATCAGCTTCGTGTTCGGCCGCAACTCCGCCGCGAGGCGCTCAATGTCGACGGCAAAGCCCTGGTCGAAATCGAGATCGACGTAGGATATGGCGCAGCCGATCGCCTTCGGCGTCTCGATGTTGGTGGCGTAGTTCGGCCGCACGACGACGAGATGGTCAGCGGGCGACAGAAGCGCGGTGGCGATGATGAACAGCGCGCCGGCCGCGCCCGCGGTCACCAGCACATCGTCGGGGGAAAGGCCCCTGTCCTGCCCGGCGATCAGCGCCCGCAACTCCTTGTCGCCGCGATGCTCGCCATAGAACAAGGTGAGATCGGGCAGCGTCAGACCGATGTCGGAGAGTTTCTGGTCGGCGATGGAGCTTTCGGAAAGGTTGTAGCGGATGCGGTCGTAACCGTATTCCTCCGGCGCTTCCTTCTCGATCAGCATCCTGGCGTAGTTCATGGCCCGCTCCCCCAATCTCAGGTAGTAACCAAGCCACAAAAGCAGGAAGCCTGCCAAGGTCGATTCCCCGGCAGGCTTCCCTAAACCATTGGTGCAGGCGCGCTATTTCAGGCCGTCGCCTTGGCCTTCCTACCCCTGGCGGGCTTTGCCGGTTCCGGTTGCGGTTCCGCCTTGCGGCCGAGGCCTATCGACTTGGCGAGCTGCGAACGCGAGGCCGCATAGTTGGGAGCGACCATCGGATAGTCGACCGGCAAGCCCCATTTGGCGCGGTAGGCTTCGGGCGTCAGGCCGAAATGCACGCCGATATGGCGCTTCAGCGATTTGAACTTCTTCCCGTCCTCGAGGCAGATGATGTAGTCCGGCGTCACCGAGCGCCGCGGGTTGACAGCGGGGGTCGGCGGAGGCGCGGCGGGTTCCGCCGGCTGGCTGATCCCGCCGATCGATGAGGCGACGCTGGCGATCAGCCCGCCCAGGTCCGAAGCGGGCAGGCGGTTTTTCGCGACATAGGCCGATACAATGTGAGCCGTGAGCTCGAGCAGGTCGACTTCCTTGGCTGTGCTGGTGTCCTCGTCCACGTAGTCCCTCCATTTCTGCCGCAAGGCCGCGAAAGCGATTCGGCTTTCGCGGTGTAATATCAAAGCGCTGCGAGCGTTGTTGGCGAATTCGGGAAGCCGCAGGGGCCGCAGGCTGGCGAATTCCTAGTCGGCAAATCTGCGCGGCGCAACGTTTTGTCGCGTCAATACACGCTGTTTTGAACAATTATACTGAAATGTAACAATATCAGACGATTAGCGCCCTGTCGTGCCATAGACGAAATCCACCCTCGAAAGCGCGAGTGTTGTCGCCGCGCCGGGATTTTTCAGGCAATTCATCGAGCTTGTCGACATTGCCGCCGCCGATCACGACATAGTCCGGCTGCAAAGCGGCGCGAAGCCTGTCGACGACGTCAAAAACGTATTTGCGCCACTTCTTCTTCCCGTGCTTCACCAGGCCGCGCTCGCCGACATAATCCTCGAAAGTCGCCCCCTTCTTGTAAGGCAGATGGGCAAGCTCCATGGGCTGGCCGACATTCCTGATGATCATGGCGGCGCCCAGGCCCGTGCCGAGGCCGAGGAACAGCATTCGGCCACCGTCATAGCTGCCGATCGCCTGCATCAAGGCGTCGTTGACGACTTTCACCGGCTTGCCGAAGGCAGCGGTGAAATCATAGCCGTTCCAGCCCTTGCCGAGATTGAAGGGATCGAGCGAGGGCTTGTTGTCGCGCACGGGGCCGGGAAAACCCATTGAGATCAAGTCGTAGGTCAGCCCCTCGGCCAGTTTTCCGACCGAAGCGACGACCTGGTCGGGGGTCAGGCTCGGGCCGGACGGAACGCGGCGCATCTCGCCGCCGGCGCTGGTGAGGATCTTCACATGCGAGCCGCCGACATCGATGCTGAGTACGATCGGATCGCTGCCCGTCGCGGCGGTCTTTGCTGCCTTCGCCATTTCCCTCCTCCCCGGAAGTTATCTGGTCGGATTGATCCAGCCATCTGGCGGGCCGAAGCCCTCCATGGCGTCGGCCGGCCCCCAGGTCTTGGGCGCATAGATTGCCGGCGGGGTGGTATCGCCGAGCACCGGCCCGACGATGCGCCAGGCAAGCTCGGCCGCGTCCTGGCGCGTGAACAGCTGACCATTGCCGTTCATGGCGTCGCCGATCAGCCTTTCGTAAGGCGGCATGTCGCCCTTGGAGTCATCGAGCGCGGTGAGTTCCACCTGTTCGCCGATCATGTCGTCGCCGGCTCTCTTGCGCTGTGCGCCGATCGAGATCGCCACCTGCGGGTCGATGCGGAAGCGCACATAATTGGCGTCGTCCGGCTTGATCGGATCGAAGACGTCAAGAGGCGGCCGCTTCAGCCGCACGATCACCTCGGTGGCGTGCACCGGCAAGTTCTTGCCGGCACGGATGAAGAAGGGCACGTCGCGCCAACGCCATGTGTCGACGAAGAAGCGCACCGCGGCGAAGGTCTCGACGGGCGAGTTCGGCCTGACACCTGGCTCGGCCAGATAACCATCGAACTGGCCGCGCACGACGTCGTCCCTAGTCAGCGTGCGGATCGCGCGCAGCACCTGCACCTTCTCGTCGATAAGGTCGTCCGCCGAGCGGCCGACGGGCGGCTCCATGGCGAGCAGCAGCAGGATATTGAGCAGGTGGTTCTCGATCACGTCGCGGATGCAGCCGACATCGTCGTAGAATTTGCCGCGACCTTCGATGCCAAAATCCTCGGCCATGGTGATCTGGACGCTCTCGACGAAGTTGCGGTTCCAGATCGGCTCGAGGAAAGAGTTGGCGAAGCGGAAATAGAGCAGGTTCTGGATAGCTTCCTTCCCCAGATAGTGGTCGATGCGGAAGATCGACTGCTCGTCGAACACCAGATGCAGCACCCGGTTCAGCCAGCGCGCCGACTGCAGGTCGTGGCCGAAGGGCTTTTCGATCATCAGCCGCGCGCCGCGCGCGGTGCCGGACTGCTCCAAACCTTGCACGACGGTCTCGAACATCGTTGGCGGGACGGCCATATAGTGCAGCGGGTGTTGCGCCGGGCCCAGTGCCGTCCTCAGCTTCTCGAAGGTGGCGCTGTCGCGGTAGTCGCCGCTGACATAGCGCAGCAGCGAGGCGAGCTTGGCAAAGACCGTGTCGTCGATGCCGCCAAGTGCCGTGACGATGCCGTCGTGGGCGCGGTCCACCAGTTTAGGCAGGTCCCAAGGGTCGAAGGCGACGCCGATCACGGGCTCGGCCAGTGTTCCCTTGGCGACCATGTGGTAGAGCGCCGGGAATATCTTCTTGTGCGCAAGGTCGCCGGTCGCCCCGAAAAGCACCAGCGTGTCGGACCTTTGCTGACTCATGCCGTCTCTCCCTTCACGCGCCGGTCTTGGGCTTTTCGACATGGCCGCCGAAGGCGTAGCGCATGGCGGACAGGAGCTTGTCGGCGAACTGGGATTCGCCCTGCGAGGAGAAGCGGTCGAACAGCGCCGAGGACAGCACCGGCGCAGGCACGCCGGTGTCGATCGCCGCCTTCAGCGTCCAGCGTCCCTCGCCGGAGTCGGAGACACGGCCGCCGAACTGGGCGAGCGCCGGATCGCTCTTCAGCGCTCCTGCGGTAAGATCGAGCAGCCAGGATCCGATGACGCTGCCGTGGCGCCAGACTTCGGCGACCTGTGGCAGGTCGATATCGAATTGGTAGTATTGCGGGTTTTCGAGCGGGCTGGTCTCGGCGTCGGCGGTGCGCTGCCTTTTGCCGGCATTGGCCGATTTCAGGATGTTCATGCCCTCGGCATAGGCGGCCATGACGCCATATTCGATGCCGTTATGCACCATCTTGACGAAGTGGCCGGCGCCGCTCGGGCCGCAATGCAGATAGCCGAAAGGCGCCGTGCCGGCATCCTTGGGCGGATTGGCGCCCGCATCGGCGCCCGGCGCCAACGTCGCGAAGACCGAATCCAGGTGCTTCACTGCTTCGTCCGGGCCGCCGATCATCAGGCAATAGCCGCGCTCGAGACCCCAGACGCCGCCGCTGGTGCCGACATCGACGAAGTTGATGCCCTTCACTGCCAGCTTCGCCGCCTGGTCGACGGCATCGTGATAGTAGGAATTGCCGCCGTCGATGATGATGTCGCCGGGCTCCATAAGCGCGGCGACCTGGTCGACGATCCTGCCGGTGATCGCGGCCGGCAGCATCAGCCAAGCGCAGCGCGGCTTGGCGAGCTTGCCGACGAATTCCTCCAGCGAGGCGGCGCCCACGGCGCCATCCTTGACCATGCCGGCGACGCTTGCCGAATTGATATCGTAGACGACGCATTCATGGCCGTCGCGCATCAGACGCCGCACCATATTGGCGCCCATCCTGCCCAGCCCCATCATTCCGATCTGCATGGTTTCATCCCGATTGCTTGAGGAAAGAAGAATTCACTGGCCGTTTGGTTGGTCGATCGCGACGGTGAAGTCGACATTCTCCCAATGCATCGCTTCCGGCCAGAAAAAAGTGAAGACGATCGTGGCTCCCGGTTGCAGGCGGTTAACGGGCAAATCCACCAGATGGATGCCAAACGGATTTTCGGCAGTCCTTCTGTCCTGCACCGTCAGCCATTTGTCGCTGCTCCAATGAACGACGCCGGGCGCCGACAGCTCGACGCGCAACAGCTTGCCCGCGGGGATGGAGCGGATCTTGTTGTTGAAGCGCCAGATCCGCAGCGGCGAGACCGTTTTGCCCTTGATGTAACGTTCGAGGCCCTGCGGCGGCAGGTCGAAGACAGCGCCGTCGCGCAGCGAGCGCAGCAGCTTGATGTGCTCGGCATGGGCCCAGACCAGCGGCATGGCGCTACCGGATGGTTTGCCCAGCCACAGCTCGCGGTCCGGCATGTCGGCGCGATCCCAGACCTGCTCGGGCAGAAGGCCGCCCACGCCGGCCGAGCGTTCGAAAGTCTCAAGCAGCTGCGCCGCCTTGTCGTTGCGGCCGGCGGCCAGTTCGTAATGGGCGCGCTCGCCGGCAAGCAGCGGCCACGGCCGTCCCTGGCCGGTGCCGTCGAAGGGCGAGCCGTCCTCGTGCTCGCCATAGCCGTCGCTGCTATAGCGGTACCAGAGCGGCCCTTGCGGCAGCTCGCAGCGCAGCTCGGCGTCGATGGCCTTGACGGTGTTCAGGATGCGGGGGTCATCCGCGGCTCTGAGACCGAAACGCACCAGCGCCAGCGCGTCCGGACTGATAATCGCTTCCGCCGGCTTGTCGGTATCGGCTGGCGGCCTGTTCTTGATCGGCACGAAGCCGTCCTTCAGGGAAGCGGCGGCGCCTTCCTCCGGCGGGGCGATGCGGACATAATAACCTTCGATACCCGCTTTGGCGCTTGTCTCCGTACCGGTCACATAGGTCCAGCGCTCGATCTGGTCGTTCCAGCAATCGGCGGTCTCGCGCAGATAGTTTGCCGGCTCATTTTTGCCGCAGGCATCGAGCATGTCGGCGGCGGCAAGCAGCCCCGCTATTTCCACAGCCAGCGTGAACGGGCTGTAGCCGGCATCCTCTTCCCAGCGGTCCTCGCCGGTGACCGGACCGTTGCGCACGACATAGGCGGCCGCGTTCTCGATCATGGCGAGGAAGTCGGCCAACTGTGCGCGCGGCAGGTGGCCGGCGCGGCGCAAGGCGTCGGCGAGCAGGAGCGGAAACGCGCATTCATCCATCTGGATGCCGGGCCAATAGGCGGTGCCGTCGGACCATACATTCTGCGGCCAGTGGCCGTCCGGCTGCTGGATCGAACGCAGATAGGTGAGGATCTGCAGCGCCTGCCTGCCATCGCCGGCGGCCAGGAAGCCGCCCGCCGTCTCGACCAGGTCGCGCGGCCAGACGAGGTGATAGCCGCCGAGGTCGTCGTCGCCCTTGTTGAAGCCCCAGGGGATGGACAGGCTGGCCACGGCGGCGCCGGGCCTGGCGACCGACAGGTGTGCCGCCAGCACCGCGGTGCTGGCGCGGTAAGTGTTCAGGCCGGAGGCACCCTGGCGGTCGAGTTTTTCCAGCCTTGCCTGGAATGTCCGCCAGTTTCCGACATAGGTTTTCGCGGCGGGCTCGAAACCTTGTTTCAGGCTGGCTAAAGCGAGGTCGGCGGCTTCCTCCGGCGAGGCGCCGAAGCCGAGCGCCAGCAGGGCAATTGTCTTGCCGGCCGAAAAGCCGATCTCGCCGGTGAGCGCTACATTGCCGTTTTCGGCTGTATGGCAGGAAGCGTCGAGCGCTCCATTGTCGTGCAATTGCCGCCAGCCGTCGGAGAAGCCGACATAGCCGGCCGAGCAGGCGCCCCAGGGCAAGGACGAGGCGAGCGCCAGCGAGACGCCGCGTCCGGTGGCAAAGAGAAGACGCTGTCCCTTATGCTCGCCGATCCAGGCCGTGTTGCCCATGCCGGCGTTGACGAGATGCGGCGCAAGCAGCGCGTAGACGCGATAGTCTGCCGCAGAGCCCTTGAGCGCAATGAAACTGGTTTCCTGGAGCAGAACAGGTCGTTTCGAATCCGTAACGATCTGCTTTTCAATTCGGTAGGCGCCGTCAGCGGCAATGTTGGTCAGTCTGTAGCCGGGTACCCCGTCCTCGAAAGGTTGAATCGTATGGGCGGCATCGCGCTTCTCTTCGGAGAAATAGCCGCCCGGACCGGTGACGATCAGGCCCAGGTCCCGCGTGCAAGCGCTGTCGAGGCGCGGATAATAGATCTCGTTCAGGATACCGTGGCTGGCGGTGAACCAGAGCGGGCTTCTTGCCGAAAGGGCGGTTCCGACGCCGCTCTTGGCGCTTGATGTCCAACGCGCGGGAATCCCGGGCGCGCCTTCGGCTACGGTCGGCGTTACTGCCATCCAAACCTCTCTTCTGCCGCGTTCCTAGACCATCAACGAGAGGGTTTTCAATCGCCGCACCGCAAGTTGATCGAGTGGCCCCATCAAGCCTCGCAGTTGACAGCTTGCAGTTCCTTCAAATTTGTCTGACAATAGATAAAAAACAAACGCTACACGTCACGACCATTCGTCAAGATCAGCAACCTCGGGAGGAACCGACATGAAAAAACTGCTCGTATTGAGTGCATTCGCGGCGATGCTCGCCTCGGGCACCGCGCTTGCCGACACCAGCGGCAAGAAGATCGCCTTTTCCAACAATTATGCCGGCAATTCGTGGCGCCAGGCGATGCTCGACAGCTACGGCATCGTCACCAAGAAGGCGGTCGAAGACAAGATCGTCGCCGCGGCGGATGTCTTCACCACTGCCGACAAGGAGGTGCCGACCCAGGCCGCCCAAGTGCAGAATCTGATCCTGCAGGGCTATGACGCCATCGTCATCAACGCCGCCTCGCCCGATGCTCTGAACGGCGCCATCAAGCAGGCCTGCGATGCCGGCATCGTCGTCGTCTCCTTCGACGGTATCGTCACCGAGCCCTGCGCCTACCGGGTTGTCGTCGACTTCAAGGACATGGGCAAGCAGGAAGTCGAGCAGATGGCCAAGTTCCAGCCCAAGGGTGGCAATCTGCTGGAAATCCGCGGTCTCGCCGGCACCTCGATCGACGACGCCATCCATGCCGGCATCCTCGAGGGCGTCGCTGCCCATCCCGAGTTCAAGATCGTCGGCTCAGTGACCGGCGACTGGGACCAGACGACGGCGCAAAAGGCGGTGGCGACCATCCTGCCCTCGCTGCCGGACGTCGTCGGCATCGTCGACCAGGGCGGCGACGGATATGGCGCGGCACAAGCCTTCGCAGCCGCCAATAAGCCGCGCCCGACCATCATCATGGGCAACCGGCAGGACGAGCTGAAGTGGTGGAAGGAGCAGAAGGAAAAGGACGGCTACAAGACCTGGTCGGCCTCGATCGCGCCCGGCGTGTCGACGCTCGCCTTCTGGGTAGCGCAGCAGGTGCTCGACGGCCGCAAGGACATTCCGCATGACCTCCTGGTGCCCTATCTCGCTTTCACCCAGGACGATTTCGAGGCCGCACTGCCGAAGATCAAGGAAGGCGGGGTCGCCACGCACGAATACACGCAGGAAGAGGCTATCGCGGCGATCAAAGCCAACATCAAGTAGTCGCGGCGCGAATTTGCCAGCCGCATCGCCGACCGGATAAAGTTGAGAATGCTCCAGGCTATTGCGGATATCGTCAGACTGAACGGCGCCGAAAAACATTTCGGCGCCGTTCGTGCCCTCAATGGCGTCGACTTCCATGTCGGCGCCGGCGAATGCGTCGGGCTTGTCGGGCATAACGGCGCCGGCAAGTCGACGCTCATGCATATGGTGGCCGGCACGCTGCGGCCGGATGGCGGACAGATCGCGGTGCGCGGCAACGAAGAAGCGGTCTATTCCGTGGCCCGTGCGCTGGAACTCGGCATACGGTGCGTGTTCCAGGAATTGTCGCTCTGCCCCAATCTCAGCGTCGCCGAGAACACGCGCATCAACCATCCCTCGCTTACAGGCTTCGGCTGGCGGCGCAAGGCCGCCGACCTCATCCGGGCCAAGCTCGACGAGATATTCCCCGACCACGGCATTTCGGCGGACGACATCGCCGGCGACCTGTCGATCGGAAGGCGGCAGATGGTCGAGGTGGCGCGCGCATTCACCCTGACCCGCGAGCCGCTGCATCTGGTCATCCTCGACGAGCCGACCTCGTCGCTCGACGCGCACACCGCAGGCCAGCTGCTTTCCTTTGTCCGCCGCTTCGTCGAGGCAGGCGGCAGCTGCATCCTGATCTCGCATGTGCTGGGCGAGGTGCTGCAAAACGCCGACCGCATCGTTGTGATGCGCGACGGCAAGGTGGTTGCGGCCGACGCAGCCAGTGCCTTCGACCGCGACAAGCTTGTCGCCGCCATGGGCGGAGCCGAAGGGCATCAGAAGACCGCCGCCGAGACCCGCAAGGTCGCGGCCGGGGCATTGAGGGTGCGCGCACGCCCAGCGCGGCAGCAAGACGAAAAGGAACTTGTGGCGCGGGCCGGCGAGATCATTGGCCTCGCAGGTCTTGCCGGCCACGGTCAGACCGACCTTCTGCTGGCGATCTTCTCGGCGGCCGCGCGCGCCAAAGCCGGTCTCGAGGTGACGGCACCCGTGGCGCTGGTCGCGGGCGACCGCCAGTCGGACGGCATCTTCGCGCAATGGTCGATCGCGCAGAACATCGGCATCCGCTCGCTCGCCAGGCTGCGCAAGGGCCTGCTGATCTCGCCGCAGCGCGAGGCCGAGCTCGCCGAATTCTGGAAGAACAAGATCGGCATCCGCACGCCCGACATGAACAACAACATCTATTCGCTGTCGGGCGGCAACCAGCAAAAGGCGCTGTTTGCGCGCGCGCTTGGCTCCGACGCCGAGATCGTGCTGATGGACGACCCGATGCGCGGCGTCGACATCGGCACGAAGCTCGAAGTCTATGACCTCGTGCGCGAGGAAGCAGCCAAGGGCCGCACCTTCCTCTGGTATACGACTGAGACCGAGGAGCTCGACAATTGCGACCATGTCTATGTCTTCAAGAACGGCCGCATCGTCGCCAATCTCGGCCGCGACGAGCTGACAGAGGAAAAGATCATCCAGTCCTCGTTCGGCGATGCGGCCTGACATGACCGCGATCGCTCCCGGCACGCTCCCGAAATCCTCGCCCCGTGGCAGTGCCGCCAGGGCGCGCCTGCTGCGCGGCCTGCTGCCTGCCTTATCGCTGGCGCTGGTGCTTATCGCCATCGCCTGGCTCAACCCGCGCGCCATCAGCTACTTCGGCTTCAATCTGATGCTCAACCTGGCGATCCCGATCGCCCTGGCGACGATCGCGCAGATGTTCGTCATCGCCGGCAACGAGCTGGATCTCTCGATCGGCACCTTCGTCGGTTTCGTCGGCTGCGTCACCGCTACCTGGCTGCGCGATGCGCCGCTGCTGGGCATCGCCGTGCTGCTGGGCTCGATCGGCGCCTATGCGCTGCTCGGCGCGCTGATCCATTTGCGCAATTTGCCCTCCATCGTGGTGACGCTCGGCATGAGCTTCGTCTGGCAGGGGCTTGCCATCCTTATCCTGCCCAAGCCCGGCGGCAAGGCGCCAGACTGGCTGCTGGCGATCATGTCTTTCAAGCCGCCCTACGTCCCCTTCCCGATCATGGCCGCGCTGATCATCGCCGCGGTCGTGCATTTCGGCCTGATGCGCACGTCCTATGGCGTCATCCTGCGCGGGTCCGGCGGCAACGCCGCGGCGCTCAGGCGCGCTGGTTGGTCGCTGCTCAAGACAAAGATCGTGCTGTTCGCGCTGACCGGCCTGTTCGGCGTGCTTTCCGGCATGGCGCTGATCGGCATCACCACCTCGGCCGACGCCAATATCGGCAATGGCTACACGCTGCTGTCGATCGCCGGCGTCATCCTCGGCGGCGGCGAGTTCGTCGGCGGGCGCGTGTCGCCGATCGGCGCCGTGATTGGCGCGCTGACGCTGGCGCTCGCAGCCTCGCCGCTCTTGACCTTCATGCACATCCCGCCCGACTGGCAGGTGGCCGCCAACGGCGCGATCCTGATCATCGTGCTGGCGGCGCGGGTGCTGATCAGCCGCAGGGAGCGGTGAGCGATGACCTCGGTACGGACGGCGCTTGAAAAACCCTGGATCTGGTCCTTCGTCGGCGCGGTCGTCGTCTGGCTGGCAACCGTCGCTTTCACGGGCGGCTACGGCGGCGGCGGCATGGTCACGGCAGCCCTTTCGCTCGCCGTCTTCACCGTGATCGTCGGCGTAGGCCAGATGTTCGTCATCACGCTCGGCCCCGGCAATGTCGACCTGTCGCTGCCGGCCAATATCGGGCTGGCCAGCGCGGTCGCCATGAAGGTGATGGGCGGCAGCGATTCGATGATCGTCGTCGGGCTGCTTGCTGCGCTCGCCTGCGGCGCGGCCACCGGCGCCATCAATTATCTCTTGATCTGGGCGCTACGCATCCCCCCAATCATCGCGACGCTCTCGGCCAGCTTCATCATCCAGTCGGTCGACATCAGCTACGGCCGCGGCCTGCAGATCAAGCCGCCGCCGGGCTTCGCCAGCTTCACGAACTGGCAGGTGCTGGGCATTCCGGTGCTGGCGATGCTGACGGTGGTCTTCACGATCGGCGCAGCCTTGGCGTTGCAGCGCATGATCTTTGGCCGCTCGGTGCTGGCGATCGGCCAGAACATCCGCGCCGCCTGGCTCGCGGGCGTCCATGTCGGCCGCATCCGCTTCCTCACCTACACGTTGTGCGGGGCGCTCGGCGGCATAGACGGGGCGCTGCTCGCCGGTTATTTCCGCGGCGCCAATGTCGACATCGGCAACGAATATCTGCTCGCGTCGATCGCGGTCGTCGTCATCGGCGGCACCTCGGTCGCCGGCGGCAAGGCGAATGTGCCCGGCGTCTGGGGCGCCGGCCTGTTCCTGGTGCTCCTGCTCACCATGCTCAACACATTCGGCGTCAGCGCCGGCGTGCGGCTGGTGCTGACCGGTCTGATTATCGTCGGCGTGATCACCGCCGCCGGCGGCGAGAAGGCGGTCCGGTAACAGCGTCCGCCGGCCATCTCCCGACGAGGCAAGAGGTTCGTGCTATTTCGCGGCCTTGGCCCGGGCGATCGCGTCGACGATCATCTTCTTGGCGTATTTGGAATCGTGCCAGCCCTCGATCTTGACCCATTTGCCGGGCTCGAGGTCCTTGTAGTGCTCGAAGAAGTGCTGCACCTGCTGGCGCGTGATTTCCGGCAGATGCGTGTACTCGGTGACGTTCTCGTAGCGTAGCGTCAGCTTGGGCGAGGGGACGGCGATCACCTTCTCGTCCTGGCCGGCATTGTCTTCCATGATCAGGACGCCGATCGGCCGCACATTGATGACGCAACCCGGCACCAGCGCGCGCGTGTTGCAGACCAGGACGTCTATCGGGTCGCCATCGCCCGACAGCGTGTGCGGCACGAAGCCGTAATTGCCGGGGTAACGCATGGAGGTGTGCAGGAAGCGGTCGACGAACAACGTGCCGGCCTCCTTGTCCATCTCGTATTTGATCGGCTCTCCGCCGATTGGCACCTCGATGATGACGTTGACGTCCTCAGGCGGGTTCTTCCCGGTGGCAATCGCTTCGATACGCATGGCTAAATCCCTCTTTCGGTTGCAAGACCGATAGCGGGCGAAGCGTCATGGTGCAATGCGTCGAATAGTGCCTGACGGTAATGGAAGAGCACAGTTTGTGATGGGCTGTAACCCAGCCGATGCTAGTCGTTCCAGACGAAGGCGACCTTCTTTAACGCCCTCTGCTCGAAGACCTCGACGCCTTCTGCGATATCACGGCCGCCATTGCCGGCATAGAAGGCCAAGGCATTGTGATTGTCTTCCAACGCCCAGACCACAAGGCCACGCAAGCCGTGGTCGGCGAGCCGGGCCTTGGCCGCCTTGAACAGCCGGCTGCCGAGCCCGATGCCCTGATATTCGGGCCGCAGATAGAGTTCGTAGATCTCGCCCTGCTGGCGGAGCTCGCGGGCGCGGTTCTTGCCGATCGTGGCATAGCCGGCGACCGTTCCGCCGATCTCGACCACCAGCACGGTGGCGGCGCGGCGAATCGCGTTGGCCCACCAGTCGACGCCGCGGCGGTTGATCATCGAGGTCAGCGTGCGGTGCGGGATGATGCCTGAATAAGCGCCGCGCCAGGCCTGCTGGTGCACCTCGGCGATGGCGCTAGCGTCGCGCGGCTCTGCCTTCCGGATGTCGATCGTCAGCGTGTTCATGATTGGTTAACCATAAACCCGCATCGGGCGATTGCAAAGAGTCGCCCATCACGCCTCGACGCTTTCGCACAGGCGAAAGGTGCGTCCGCCGACAGGCTCCTAGAGCCGGAACGTTTCAGGTCTGCTCGACTTGAAATCTGAATCCATCTCTAAATCCAAGAGATGGAGCATGATGTCATCCGAAAGCCGCTTCACACTTTTCGGCATCATGCTCTGGTCAGATTTCGACGAGGTGATCGTCGAGTTCGTTGCTGTCGCCTTGGGTGACCGGGAAATGCTCGGCGAGCACCGCGCCGACCGATTCGATGGCTTTCACGAAGCCATCGGCCAGGCGGTCGTCGCCGGCATGCTTGGTCAGATCGCGCACCACGCCGTCCCAGACATGCTGGCCGACCTTGGCGTCGATGCCGGAGTCGGCGACGACTTCGGCGTAGTGCTCGGCGATGGAGACGAAGATGAGCACGCCGGTGCGCGCCTGCGTGCGGTGGACGTTGCGGGCGAGGAACTGCTTCACGGCATTGGCATGCGCGGCCTGATAGCGCAGCCTTCGCGGCACGAAATGGATGCGCAATGCGGGCAGGAACCAGAGCAGGGCGAACACCGAAGCCAACGCCAGCAGCTGCGCCAGCACGAAATGCGGCAACCGTATGGTCAGCCACCAGGCCTCCAGCCCGTAGGCGACGGCGAGGCTGGCGATGAACAGGCCAAGCGTCGTCGTGAAAGCGGCCGGAAAGAAGTAGCCGTCGCTGGCTCTTGCGACGACGCAATAGATCTCGCCGTCGGTCTTCAATTCGGCGGCCCGGATCACTTCGGCGATGCGGTCATGATCTTCGGCGCTGATCGGTCGCGTTGCCATGATGCCTCACCAGCTTCCCGAAGAGCCGCCGCCGCCGGACGAGCCGCCGCCGCCGGAAAATCCGCCGCCGCCCGAGGACCAGCCACCGCCGCCTGACGACCAGCCGCCCCCCGACGACCACCCGCCCGAGGATCTCCGGTTCTGATCGAACGTCATGCCGAGCCAGCGGTAGCGGCCAGGGCCGATCTTCTGGCCGAAGATGGGCGGCAGCACCGTCATCGCGATGCCGCCGAAGAAGATCAGCGCCCAGATGGTGATGAAGATGGCGAAGAACAGGTTGTCGGAATTGAACGGCGCCTGTTGGTTGCGCTTGCCGCGGGCCTCCAACTCCTCGGGATTGCCCTCCAGCACCATGATCATGTCGTCGACGGCCTTGGTGATGCCGCCGGAGAAATCCCCGGCGCGGAAGGCCGGCACCATGTCGTTCTCGATGATCAGCTTGGTGTGCAGGTCGGTCAGCGTGCCCTCAAGCCCGTAGCCGACCTCGATGCGCATCTTGCGGTCGTTGGGCGCCACCAAGAGCAGCACGCCGTTGTTTTCCTTGGCCTGGCCGAGCTTCCAGAAGCGGAACAGCCTGTTGGCGTAAGGCTCGATCTCCTCGCCGCCGAGGCTGGGGATGGTGGCGACGACGATCTGGTCCGAGCCTTTGGTCTGGAAGTCGGCGAGTTTCTGGGTCAGCGCCGCGCGCGTACCGGCATCGATGATGCCGGCATTGTCGACAACGCGGCCGGTCAGGGCGGGGAGATCGGCGCCGAGGGCGGCGAAGGGGAGGAGGAAGAAGGCGGTAAGCAGGCCAAGCAACGAGAGGTAGGCGCTCTGTCGCCCCCCTCTCTGTCCTGCCGGACATCTCCCCCTCAAGGGGGGAGATTGGACGTCACACCGGCCTTCGCCAATCTTCAGCGTCGAAGAGAGGGCGAGGTTGTAGAAACTGCTAATCTTCCCCCTTGAGGGGGAGATGTCCGGCAGGACAGAGAGGGGGGCGAAGGAACTCAAGGCTGGCTCGATAAGCTAAGTCGCTCTCACCCACCCTGCTTGGTGGTGCTCGTGCCGAAATCGACCTTCGGCACCTGCATCTTGTCCTCGTCGACGGTGAAATTGGCAAAGGGCTGATTGCCGCGGAACCAGAAGGTCGCCCACAGCACGGACGGGAAGGTCTTCAGCGTCAGATTGTAGTCCCTGACGGCCTGGATGTAGTCGCGCCGCGCAACCGCGATGCGGTTCTCAGTGCCTTCGAGCTGCGCCTGCAGCGCCAGGAAATTCTGGTTCGCCTTGAGGTCGGGATAGGCTTCCGACACCGCGATCAGCCGCGACAGCGCGCTGGTCAGTCCGGCCTGGGCATCCTGGAACTTCTTCAGCGCGTCCGGATCCTTCAGCGTCTCCGGCGTCACCGTGATCTGCGTTGCCTTGGCGCGCGCCTGAACCACCGCGTCGAGCGTGTCCTTTTCATGCGAGGCATAGCCCTTCACCGTCTCGACCAGGTTGGGGATCAGGTCCGAGCGGCGCTGATACTGGTTGAGCACCTCGCTCCAGGCCGCCCTGGCGTTCTCTTCCGCTGTCGGAATGGTGTTGTAGCCGCAGCCGGCGAGCAGCGGCAGCACCAAGGCCATCATCAGGAACGCGGGCAGATTGCGAAAGGGGGAGGGTAGTGAGAGGCGCTCGGTAATCATGAATGGTCCCTCGACAGAATTGCATGCAAAGCATTACCACAATCCACGCGCAAGAAAATGTCCGGCTCATGACGCCTGTTGCGCGGCTCGGGCGCGTGCCCCGGTGAATAGTCGATCGCAGAGAATTTCATCGCTTTTGTCGACGCAATTCCGGTCGGAAAACCACTTCGCACTTTTTCTGGATTTGCTCTAAGCTGCGGGCCGGAAGGGCAATTGCCATGGCAGAGCGCAGGGACGACGAGGCCGAATCGCGCCGCATCCTCGAACGCGTGCAACAGGAGACGTCCCCGGGCAGCGCGTCGTTCATCGCGCGCGCAGTGAAGGATGCGCGCGACCACGTCACCGCCGCCGACACGGATCGCGCCGATCCCATCGAATATTGGGGAACCCGCATTGGCCGAACGCTCGGCTTCGTCATTGCCATTGGGCTATTGGCCTGGCTGGTGTATGCCGCCACACGTGGCGGCTAGGATTCAGATTCCATGAATGCAGAAAAGATCGACGCGCCGCGCGCGGTCATCGTCATCTCCAGCCATGTCGCCCGCGGCTCGGTCGGCAACCGCGCGGCGGTGTTCGCGCTGGAGACACTGGGTTTCCCGGTCTGGGCTGTGCCGACCGTCATCCTGCCGTGGCATCCGGGGCACAGCCGCGCAACCCGCATCGTGCCGCCGCTCGACCAGTTCAAGGCGCTGATGGCCGACCTCGAGCGGGCGCCCTGGCTGGGCGAGGTAAGGGCCGTGCTGTCGGGTTATCTCGGCGAAGCGGGCCAGGCCGAGGCGGTCGCCTCGCTGGTCGCCGCCGTCAAGGAAAGGACGCCGAACGCGCTTTACGTCTGCGACCCGGTGATGGGCGATTCCGGCGGGCTCTACGTGCCGGAATCGACGGCAGCCGCCATGCGCGACAAGCTGATGCCGATCGCCGATATCGCGACGCCGAACCGTTATGAGCTGGAGTGGATAGCGGGCGCGCCGCTGCCCGACATCAAGGCGGTGACGGCGGCTGCCCTTCATGCCGGACCCTCGACCATGCTGGTGACCTCGGCGCCGGCGATGATGGCGGGAGGCATCGGCAATTTCCTGCTCGACGGCACCCAGGCGCTGCTCGCCGAGCACCGCGTGATAGAGAAGCCGCCGAACGGGCTCGGCGACCTGACGGCCGCGGTCTATCTGGCGCGGGTTCTCTCCGGCCAGGCGCCGGTCAAGGCACTGCAATCGACCACGGCGGCCGTCTACGAGATCCTCGCCCGCACTGCGAAGCGCGGCGGCGACGAGCTGCAGCTCGAAACCGACGCGCAGAGCCTGTCGCATCCGATGGCCATGGTGCAGCTGCGCCATCTTCTGCATCCCGGGCGGGACAAGCAGGCGTGACGCCAGGCGGGCTGGCCGGCGTCGACGGCTGCAAGGCCGGCTGGATCGCCGTCCACTGCGCAACGGACGCCGCGCCCTCGGTCTCCGTCTTCCCGAGCTTCCAGGCATTGCTCGACGCGCTGCCCGATACACTGATCGCCGTCGACATGCCAATCGGCCTGCCGGATTTTTCGAGCAAAGGCGGCCGCGGGCCGGAGGCGCTGGTGCGGCCGCTGCTCGGGGCAAGGCAGTCGAGCGTGTTCGCCATCCCCTCGCGGGCGGCGCTCTATGCCGACACCGGCGATTTCACCACCGTGGAGGCGTGGTATGCAGCACACCGGCGGGCAAGCGCGGTGGCGATGGGGACCTCCGACCCGCCGCGCGGCGTTTCCATCCAGGCCTTCGGCATCTTTTCGAAGATCCGTGAGATCGATCAACTGTTGATCGCGCGGCCCGAATTGCGTGGCCAAGTCTTCGAATCGCACCCGGAAGTGGCGTTCTGCCGGCTGAATGGCGGTACGGCGATGGCGCTGCCGAAGAAGATCAAGGGCGCAGTCAACCCGGCCGGCATGGAGGAGCGCAAGGCGCTGCTTTGCCGGCATGGCTACGAAAAAGCGTTCCTCGATCAGGCGTTGCCGCGGGGTGCTGCGAGCGACGACTTCCTCGACGCGGCGGTGATGATGCTGATTGCCGGGCGTATCGCCAGCGGCAAGGCACGGCCTTCGCCCGATCCGCCGTTGCTGGACCGTTTCGGCATTCCCGTCGCCATCTGGGCCTGAAGAAATTGAATGATTTCGGTGCCTGATGCATGGCTTTGTAGCCGGCGCCGACAATTCTGCATTGCTCACTCCGGGCTTTTGCCGCTACAGGCATTCCAATCGCCACGACCTTGCCGTCTCAAACCCGGAAAGGCTTCAGCCGCCCATGCCGCATCTGCCCGAGCATCTGATCACCGGCTACCGCAACTTCATGAACGGCCGCTATCCGGCCGAGAGCGGGCGTTATCGCTCGCTGGCGCGCGAGGGCCAGGCGCCCGAGACGATGATCGTCGCCTGCTGCGATTCGCGCTCGGCGCCAGAAGCGATCTTCGATGCCGGCCCCGGCGAGCTCTTTGTGCTGCGAAATGTCGCCAATCTGGTGCCACCCTACGAGCCGGACGGCGAGTATCACTCGACCTCGGCCGCGCTCGAATTCGCCGTGCAGAGCCTGAAGGTGAAGAACATCGTGGTGATGGGCCACGGCCGCTGCGGCGGCATCCGCGCGGCGCTCGACACCAATTCGGCGCCGCTGTCGCCCGGCGACTTCATCGGCAAGTGGATGAGCCTGATCGCTCCTGCCGCCGAGACCGTGGCCGCCAGCACGATGATGACGGCGACAGAGCGCCAGACCGCGCTGGAGCGTATTTCCGTTCGTTATTCCATCGCCAATCTCAGGACCTTTCCCTGCGTCTCGATCCTCGAAGGCAAGGGCAAGCTCTCGCTCTATGGCGCATGGTTCGACATCTCGGCCGGGGAGCTGTGGGTGATGAACAAGGAAACCGGCGATTTCGAGCGGCCCGAACTGTAAGGGAGAAGCGATGCACCGGATCAGCTGGGGGATCATCCTGGCGGCGACGCTGCTCATGTCCTCGCTCGTCCGCGCCAGCGCCGATGATGGTGCCGTCATCAACCGCTGGTATTCGGCGCTGCTGGTCGCCGACCGCACCGAACTTGCCGACCTGCTTTCCGACGACGTGCGCATGAAGCTCGATGACATCGGCGTCGTCCAGACAAAAAAGGATTTTATCGCCTCGATCGACGAATGGCAGGGCGCGGTCGCGGGCGCCGCGATCCGTCATCGCATCGAAAAGAGCGAGAACGGCGAGACGACGGTGCTCGCCTGCTACGATTTCCCCAGCAACGACACGCTGATGCGCGAGACCTTCACCGTCGCCGGCGGGCGCATCACCGCCAGCACGCAGAAAGCTGTGGCGCAGGACTGCAGTGCCTATTGAAGTCTGCCGTGTTGCGCGGTGTGGGACATCGCCCTACATCGGAGGCAACCCGCCTCCATCCACTCACCGGAATTGTTCATGTCATCTTCAAACGCCGTCGACCTCGCCGCCCATCCGCTGACCCTTTGGCAGGGGCCGCTCGGCCTGCCGGATTTCTCGCGCATCGGCGACGATGATTTCGGTCCGGTCTTCGACGCGGCGCTGGCGGCGCATCAGGCCGAGATCGACATGATCGCCGGCAACAGTGAGACGCCGACCGTCGAGAACACGCTAGCGGCGCTGGAGCTTGCCGGCGAGCCGCTCGACCATGTCTCGTCTATCTTCTGGTGCCGGGCCGGCGCCCACACCAACGACGCGATCCAAGCGATGGAGCGCGAGGTTTCGCCGAAGATGTCCAGACATTTCTCGGCAATCTCAATGAACGAGAAGCTGTTTGCCCGCACCGACGATCTCTACCAGCGCCGCGACAGCCTGAAGCTCGATGCCGAGACGCTGCGCGTTCTGGAGAAGACCTGGAAGGGTTTCGTCCGGTCGGGCGCCAAGCTCGACGTCGAGGGCAAGAAGCGGCTTGCGGCCATCAATGAGGAGCTCTCCTCGCTCGGCACCAAGTTCGGCCAGAACGTGCTTGCCGACGAGCGCGACTGGGCGCTGTTCCTCGACGAGGCCGATCTCGCCGGCCTGCCGGACTTCCTGAAGAGCGCCATGGCGGAAGCGGCAGAGATGCGGGGCCAGAAGGGTCGTTATGCGGTGACGCTGTCGCGTTCGATCTATGAGCCCTTCTCGACCTTTTCCGAACGCCGAGACCTGCGCGAGACCGCGTTCAAAGCTTTCACCATGCGCGGCCAGAATGGCGGCGCGTCGGACAACACCGATATCGTGCGCGACATGCTGAAGCTGCGAGCCGAGAAGGCGAAGCTTCTGGGCTACGAATCCTTCGCGGCGCTGAAGCTCGACGACACGATGGCGAAGACGCCGAAGGCCGTGCACGAGCTGCTCGATCCGGTGTGGGAAAAGGCGCTGGAGAAGGCAGCAAGCGACCAGAAGGAGCTAGAGCGGCTCGCGACCGAGGCCGGCAGCAACGAGAAGTTCGCCGCCTGGGACTGGCGCTTCTACCAGGAGAAGCTGCGCGCCGAGAAATTCGCCTTCGACGAAGCGGAGCTGAAGCCGTACTTGCAGCTCGAACAGGTCATCGAGGCCTGCTTCGATGTGGCGACACGGCTGTTCGGCATCACCTTCGAGGAGAAGAAGGGCATCGCCGCCTGGCATCCCGACGCGCGTGTCTTCGTGGTGAAGAATGCCGACGGCAGCGAGCGCGGCCTGTTCCTGGCCGACTATTTCGCGCGGCCGTCAAAACGTTCCGGCGCCTGGATGAGCGCGCTGCGATCGGGCTACAAGCTCGGCCATGGCGCGAAGCCGGTGATCTACAACATCATGAACTTCGCCAAGCCTCCGGCCGGCGAGGCCGCGCTTCTGTCGGTCGATGAGGCAAAGACGCTGTTCCACGAGTTCGGCCACGCGCTGCATGGCATGCTGACCGACGTCACGTGGCCGTCGGTCTCCGGGACCTCGGTCAGCCGCGACTTCGTCGAGCTGCCCTCTCAGCTTTACGAGCATTGGCTGACGGTGCCGGCGGTGCTGGAGAAGCACGCGCTGCACGTCAAGACCGGCAAGCCGATGCCAAAGGACCTGCTCGACAAGATGCTCGCCGCCCGCACCTTCGGCGCCGGCTTCGCCACCGTCGAGTTCACCGCGTCGGCGCTGATCGACATGGCCTATCATGCAAGGCCAGACGCACCGGCCGAGCCGCTTCGCTACGAGGCCGAGACGCTGGAAAAGCTGCACATGCCCGAGACGATCGCGATGCGCCATCGCACTCCGCATTTCGGCCATGTCTTCGCCGGCGACGGATATTCAGCCGGCTATTATTCCTACATGTGGTCGGAAGTGCTCGACGCGGACGCTTTTTCGGCTTTCGAGGAGACGGGCGATGCCTTCAATCCGGAGCTGGCCGAGCGGCTGCGGAAAAACATCTATGCCGCGGGTGGTTCGAAGGATCCGGAGGAGCTTTACACGGCTTTCCGGGGAAAGATGCCGTCGCCCGAGGCGATGATGGTGAAAAGAGGGCTGGTGTAGCGCCGGCTTTCCTTCCCCTTGCGGGAGAAGGTGTCGCCGAAGGCGATGGATGAGGGGTGCTCCAGGGAACGCCGACGTCTCACTCCGCTGGAGCACCCCCTCATCCGTCTCGGCGCTATCGCGCCGATCCACCTTCCCCCAGAAGGGGAGAAGGGGTCGTTTTATCCCCCCATGGATCCGCCACTCTCGGCCAGATCGGCCGGTTCAGCTTCCTATAATCCGTCTTCGCCGGGTTGCTCGGATAGGAACTCGGCGCCGCGACATAGATGATCTCGGCGGCGATCGGCGCGAAGCCGGCGTAGAAATGGTTGGTCGATTTGATCAGCAAAATGTCCTTGCCCATCGGATCGATGCCGATGTTGGAGAAGACATCCGGCTCGAAGGTCTGGGTGCGGTTGGTGTTCAAGATGACGTCGACCTCGGTGCCTTCGATGCGCACCACCGCAGACGGCCCCAGTGTCACCCGGCTAGGCCCGAAGCTTTGCCAGCCTTCGTTGGTCGTCTTCAGCACAGTGACGCGGGCGTCGATCGGCTCGCCGGCCTGAGGGCCGGCCTTGCCGCCGAAGCGAAGGTCGATGACCGCGCCTTCGCCGGCCGCGTGACAGAAGGTCACCGCGACAGGATCCCAGATCGTCGCCACGCCAACCTTGTTCACCGCGCGCCTGAGCAGCTCGCGCAGCACGATGGTGCCGTCGCCCGGCACGCCGCCGCCCGGGTTGTCCCAGATGTCGGCGATCACCGCGGGCTTGTTCTGGCGCGTCGCGTGCACGGTAAGTGCCTGCTCGATGCCCGCCGAGGCGGACAGCATCGTCATCGCCGTCTTTTCGCGCAGGGCATAGAGCTCGCGCCCAAGGGTTTCCGCCAAAGTATCGCCCTTGGCCTTGTCGTTGTCGGTAACGACCAGGATGCGTGTGCCCATTTCCGGCACGTCGGCGGCCATGAAGCCGTGGATGACCGAGACCGACAGCACCCCATCCTTGCCGTGCAGCGCCTTGATCCTGTCGACGAAGGAGCGCATCGGCTCGCGGCTGGTTGGCAGCACCTGGATCATGCGGCAGTCGAAGGTCGAGATCACCGGCTTGATCTCGCCGCGCGCCGCGGCGAGGCCGAGCTCGACGACATGCTCCCCGCGTTCGTAGAAATCGGTATGCGGGAATTCAAGGAAATAGGCCATGACATTGCAGGCCGCGACCCGCTTCGGCGTCAAATGGCTGTGCGGATCGAACTCCGAGGCGATCACCACTTTCGGCCCGACGATCGCGCGGACACGCTCCAGGAAATCCCCTTCGCAATCATCATAGCCCTGCGCGACCATGGCGCCGTGCAGACCGAGGATGACGGCGTCGACCGGCAGCGCCTCCCTTAGCTGGCCAAGAATCTCGTCACGCAGCCCCTCATAGGTCTGGCGTTGCACCAACCCGCCGGGCTCCGCCCAGGTCGCGGTGCCTTCGATGACGGTGAGCCCTTCCTTCGCGGCGCGCTTGCGCAGCGCGACGATCGGCGAGGAGCAGAGCGTCGGCGTCTCCGGATGCTTGCCCGGACCGGCATAGAAGGCCATCTCGAAAGAGGCCCGGTCGGTCGGGACCGGCGAGAAGGTGTTGGTTTCGGTCGCCAGCGAGGCGGTGAAGATGCGCATGAACGCTCCCTAGACTGCTTGTTTTTCGCAATTCCGGACGAAAACCGCTGCGTAGTTCTCCTGGAATTGCCGGGATTGCTATTTGACGGCCCCGAGCGCAAGGCCCCGGACGAGGTAACGCTGCAGCCAGATGAAAAGGATCGCCACCGGCAGTGTGGCCAGCAGCGTGGCCGCCATGACATGGTGCCATTCGATCGTATAGCGGCCGGCGACGAGCGAGAAAACCTGGATCGGCAGCGTGTAGCTTTCCTGGCTGCGCAGCATGGTGAGGGCGACGACGAACTCGTTCCAGGCGTTGATGAAGGTGAAGATCGCCGTAACCGCGATCGCCGGCAGGCAGAGCGGCAGGAACACTTTGCGCAAGGTCAGCCAGCGGCCGGCGCCTTCCATCCAGGCCGCCTCCTCGAGGTCGCGCGGAATGGTGTCGAAATAGCTCTGCAGCATCCAGACCGTGAAGGCGACGTTGAAGGCCATGTAGATGAAGCCGAGCGCGGTGGTCGATTCGACCAGGCCCCAGGCGGCCATCAGCCGGAACAGTCCTAGCACCAGCACGATCGGCGAAATCATCTGCGAGATCAAAAGGAACTGGCGGAAGGCTCCATAGCCGGCAAAGCGGAAGCGCGACATCGCATAGGCCGCCGGTACCGATATCAGGATCGCGCCGATCGTCGCCAGCGCCGAAACGTAGAGTGAGTTGAGCAGCGCCTGGCCAAAACCGGTCGCCACCCACATGTCGGCGAAATTCGACCAGCGGAATTCACTCGGCCACCAGGTGGGCGTCAGCACCTCGGTGCGTGGCTTGACGGCGGTGAGGAACATCACGGCGAAGGGGAAGATCGTCACCACGATCAACGGAGCGAGCAGCAGCCAGGCGATGACGGTGCGTTTCAGCTTCGGCGTCATACGCGCTGCTCCCTCATGGCGAGGCGCACGTAGATCATGGTGAAGACGAGCAGGATCGCGAACATGACCAGCGACACGGCGGAAGCCTCGCCCAGTTTACCGATTCGGAAGGCGAGCTTGTAGAGATGCGTCACCAATATGTCGGTCGAATTCGCCGGCCCGCCCTGCGTCATCACCCAGATGATCGGGAAGGAGTTGAAGACATAGATGGTGTTGAGCACGATCGCGATGTTGATGAACGGCTTCAGCAGCGGAAAAGTAATTTCGCGGAACTGCTGGAACAGCGTCGCGCCCTCGAGCGCCGCAGCCTCATAGAGATCGTCCGGGATCGAGGAGAGGCCGCCGAGAAAGATCGTGGTGGTGAAGGGCACCGTCACTAATATGCCGATCAGAACCTGCATCGGGAAAGCGGTCCCGGCGCTCGCCAGCCACTGGATGTTCTGGCTGATCAAGCCGAGCTTCATCAGCGCCGAATTCAGCATGCCGCTTTCGCCGTTGAGGGCCCAGCGCCAGACCACTGCGGTCATGGTGAGCGACACCGCCCAGGGCAGCATGACGATGACGCGGGCAAGGTCGCGTCCGTAGAAATCCATGTTGAGGATCATCGCCACCGGGATGGACAAGAGCAGCGCGCCGCCCACGACCAGAACGGTCCAGAGCCCGGTACGCCAAAGTGCTGCGACGAAATCCGGATCGGCGAACAGTTCGGTGAAGTTGACAAGACCACTGAACTCGCGCAACTGGCCGAAGCGGTTGACGTCATGCGTCGAGATCTGGATCAGGTCCCAGACCGGCCAGAAGATCACCACCGCCGCCAAGAGCAGGCTGGGCAGCGTCAGCAGATAAGGCAGGAAACGATTTTGCATCGGCTGGTCTGTACCGCGTTGCGGGTGGAAATTGGATCGCGCTGGCTTAACAATTTGACTTAATCCGCCTCATTCTTCTCAGGACGTCGCTTCAGGGCTTCTTGCTGTGCTGGCCACCTGCCTGCCCGTCCTCCGCGGCGGTTGCGGAAGAGAGCCCTTCCTCTCCCCGGTCGATCGGGGGAGAGGTGTCGAGCGAAGCTCGACGGAGTGGGGGTCGCCTTCTGGGCGCCAGGCGAGGCGATGCTTGCGCCTAATGCCCTTCCAATGTCCGTCCGTCGGGGTTGCCATGTGGTTCCCCCACTCCGTCTCGGCTTCGCCGAGCCACCTCTCCCCCCTCAGGGGGAGAGGAAGAAAAAATGTGGCGCGCCCCGCGGGGGGTAGGGCGCGCCACGGGCGCAGGGAGATACGCCCTTATTTCTTGAGCACCGCGTTGGCCTTGGCCGCCGCGTCCTTCAAGCCAGCCTCGGGATCGCCGCCGAGATAGATCTTCTGCATGGCGTCCGAGGTGATCTGGGCGATCTCCTCCCAGCCCGGGATGACCGGCGCGAAGCGGGCGTCGGGCAGAAGCGCGGTGAAGGCGGCGAGGTCGGCGTTGTGGACGTAATAGTCCATCTTCGCTTCTTCCTTGTTCACTGGCAGGAAGCCTTCGCCCTGCGTGAACTTGGCGCGCTGCTCCTTGGTGAACAGGAAGTCGAGCAGCTTCCAGGCCTCGTCCTTGTTCTTGGAGTTCTTGAACATGATGATGGAGTCGGTGACGCCATAGGTGCCGCGCGCGCCGGTCGGGCCGGCAGGGATGGCGGCGACGCCGTATTTCAAGTTCGGCGCTTCTTCCTTGATCTGGTTGGACAAGAAGGGCGCGGTGATCATCATGCCGACCTTGCCCTGCTTGAACAGGTTCTGCACGTCCTCGCGGTTGTTCGAGGTGACGCCCGGTTCGGTCAGGCCCTCATCGATCATCGACTTGTAGAGCTTGGCGGCTTCGAGCGCGCCGGGCGTGCCCAGACCGGAGGTGCCGTCCTTGTTGAGGATCTCGGTGCCGAAGGACCACATCGCATAATAGTAGTAGACGTCGGTCTCGATCTCCTTGCCCTGCAGGCCGTAGCCGAAGGCGCCGACCGCCTTGATCTTGCGGGCGTCTTCCTGCAGCTCGGTCCAGGTCGCCGGCGGCTTGGCGATGCCGGCCTTCTCGAACAGCTCCTTGTTGTAATACATGGCGCGCGCCGAAGCCGCGATCGGCAGGCCATAGGTGTGGCCATTCATGATCGAGGGCTGCAGGAATGTGTCGATGAACCGGTCCTTGAACTCGGGCTTGATGTAGCTGTCGAGCGGCTCGGCGACGTCCTGCTGCACGAAATCGATCAGCCAGCGCGTGCCGATGATCGAGAGATCCGCATTGGTGCCGGCGGTGATATCGGTGGTGAGCTTCTGCAGCAGCACGTCCCACGGCACCACTTCATATTTGATGGTGATGCCGGGATTGGCCGCCTCGAATTCCTTCTTCACCGCTTCGAAATAGGGGCCGGTCTTGGCGCTGTATTCGGCGACGGTGACGCGCACCTCGCCGGCATCCGCCGGCGCTGCCAGCGCCAGCATGCTCATTCCGGCCAACAGGCCGACAGTCCATTTTGCAAGGCTCATCTGATTTCTCCCATTGATGCACGTTGGCGCCTGGCCCTTAGGAGCACAGGATTTATGTTACTTTCCTACATTATCCATGATTTAACGACGCGCAAGCGGATTATCATGTTGCTTAATTACATTTGGTTGGCTAGCGTGCCGGTTTAGAATAAGGGGTGGAGGAGACGCAGCGTGAGCTCGACAGCCGAGTTCGAAGGCAAGACCGTCGTTGTCACCGGCGCCGGCGGCGGCCTCGGCTCGGCGATCGTCGAGCTCATGGCCGAGCGCGGCGCGCGCATCGTCGGCTGCGACCAGTCGATGGAGGCGCTGGCCAGTCCGCATATCGCCTCACGCCATGTCTTCAACCTGCTCGACCGGGCCTCGATCGAAGCGGCGATCCCGGCGTTGCTCGACAAGGACGGCGTGCCCGACATACTGATCAACAATGCCGGCTGGACGCGTGCCGAGACCCTGAAGGCGCTGACGGCGGAGAAAATCGAGCAGGAGCTCGACCTCAACTTGACCGGCGTGATGAGTTTCGCCGACCCGCTCATCAAGGCGATGGCGGCGCGCGGCTCAGGCAACGTTGTGTTCATCTCCTCGGTCAACGCCATCTCGCATTTCGGCAATCCGGCCTATGCCGCCGCCAAGGCCGGCATCAACGCCTATGCCAAATCGGTCGCCGTCGAGCTCGGCCGCAGCGGGTTGCGCGCCAATGTGGTGTGCCCGGGATCGATCCGTACCGCCGCGTGGGACCATCGCCTGGCCAAGGACCCCGAGATCCTCGGCCGGCTGAAGCGGCTCTATCCGCTCGGCCGCATCGTCAATGCTTCCGAAGTGGCGGAGGCGGTGGCCTTCCTTGCCTCCAACCGCGCTTCCGGCATAACAGGTGCCGTGGTGCCCGTGGATGCCGGGCTGACAGCCGGTTACCTGCCTTTCATCGACGACATATTGGGAGCGTGACCATGACCGACGTCCAGTTCCGCAACCTGTCGAAATCCTTCGGCCAGCACAAAATCCTGGAGGACATCAATCTCGACATCAAAAGCGGCGAGTTCGTCGTGCTGGTCGGCCCGTCCGGCTGCGGCAAGTCCACCTTGTTGCGCATGCTGGCCGGGCTGGAGACGATCACCTCCGGCGATCTCGTCATCGGCGGCACGCGCGCCAACGACCTGCCGCCGCAGAAGCGCAACATCGCCATGGTGTTCCAGTCCTACGCGCTGTTCCCGCATCTGAAGGCGTCGGAGAATATCGGCTTCGGCCCGAAGATCCGCGGCGAGAACCGCGCCGCGATCGACGACAAGGTCAAGAAGGCCTCGGGCGTGCTGAACCTCTTCTCCTATCTCGATCGCTATCCACGGCAGTTGTCGGGCGGCCAGCGCCAGCGCGTCGCGATGGGCCGCGCCATCGTGCGCGAGCCTTCGGTTTTCCTGTTCGACGAGCCGCTTTCCAATCTCGACGCGCAGCTTCGCGTGCAGATGCGCACTGAGATCAAGGCGCTGCACCAGCGGCTGAAATCGACCATCGTCTACGTCACCCACGATCAGATCGAGGCCATGACCATGGCCGACCGCATCGTGGTGATGGACCGCGGTCGCATCCAGCAGGTGGGGCAGCCGCTGGAGCTTTACGATCGACCTGCCAACAAATTCGTCGCCAGCTTCATCGGCTCGCCGTCGATGAGTTTTGTCTCCGGCGCGTTGAAGACGGCCGGCGCCAAGTCCTGGTTCGAGACCAAAGGCGGCGGCCGGCTGGCGCTTGCCGCCAGCGCGGCTTCCGGCAGCGACACGGTCGAGGCCGGCATCCGGCCCGAGCACTTCGTGGTCGGCGCCGGCGACGAGGCCATCGCCATCAAGGTCGATGTCGTCGAGCCGACCGGCTCGGAAACCCATGTCTACGGTTCGGTCGGCGACGACACGGTGCGCGCGGTGTTCCGCGACCGGCTGCAGATCAAGCCGGGCGACCGGCTGCCGGTGAGCGTCGACCCGCGCAACATCCACCTTTTCGACAAGGCGACGGGCCTGCCACTGTGAGAAGACGATGAAGAGCCCGGCCGACATCATCACCCGCCTGCAATTGATGTCGCAAGACGGCACCAAGTCGGACCGACGGCTGGCCGGGCTGGTGCTTTCCGACCTTGATTTCGCCTCCAAGGCCGCCATCTCGGAGATCGCCGCGCGCGTCGGCGTCAGCGAGCCGACCGTCACCCGCTTCTGCCGCAATCTCGGCTGCGAGGGCTTGCGCGATTTCAAGTTCTATCTCGCCCAGGCGATCGCCATCGGCGGCCAGTATCTGTCGCCGGAGCCGCTCAGCCGCGACGCGCGCGAGCAGCGCATCGCGTCGGCCATCACCGAGGCGGCGATCGCCGCCATCCAGCGCGCCAGCGAGAATCTCGACATGACGACGCTGATGGATGTCGCCGCCCGGATTGCAAGCTCCGGCAATGTGCTCTGCATCGGCTCCGGCGGCATCTCCTCGATGATGGCGACCGAGATGCAGAACCGGCTGTTCCGGCTCGGTCTCTCGGCGCTCGCCCAGACCGACGGCCAGCTACAGCGCATGTATGCCGCCGTCGCGACGCCGGAGACGACGCTGCTTGCCTTCTCCGTTTCGGGCTATGCGCGCTCGGTGATCGAGGCTGTGGAGGTGGCGCAGCAATACGGCGCCGCCACCGTCGCCATCACCGCGCCGGACTCGGCCTTGGCCAAGGTTGCAGATACGGTCATCCTGCTGCAGTCGGTCGAGGACGGCAACATCTACAAGCCGACCTCGTCGCGCTACGCGCTTCTGGCCATCCTCGACATGATCGCCACCACGGTGGCGGAATCACGCGGGCCGAAAGTGCTGGAGAATCTGCGCCGCATCAAGCAGAGCGTGAACACGCTCAAGGTGGACGATCCGAAGCTGCCGCTGGGGGATTGAAGCGATAAATTTCGCCTGCGGCAGGCAAAATTGCCCGCCCGCAAGCTGCTCAATCTCCAACCGCCGCGCCGCCCTCATCCGCCTGCCGGCACCTGCTCCCCGTAAACGGGGAGAAGGCTGGCCGCAACCTCGGCGCCATTTTCTGCAACGTCGATGATTGGCGAAATCGTCGGCGATAGCGGCTTTCTCCCCGTCACCAAACGGGGAGAAATGCCCGGCAGGGCAATGAGGGGCAGCGCCTACCAGGGAAATCTGGTCAATGCGGTCTCAATTGCCGATGAGAGCTTCAACGCTTTTGGTCAATGTCCTTGGTTCCCCCACGACCCGCAGCGTCTTCAACCGCGACGTGCCGCCGGCGACCACCGAAACGGCCGATACTGGCACACCCAGCGCCTTGGCCATCATCCGTTCCAGCGCTTGATTGGCGGCGCCGTTCTCCGGCACGGCGCGCACGCGGGCCTTGAGATGGCTGCGCCCGTCGGCGGCGGTCTCGACGCCGTCGATCCGGTCGAGCGCCGCTTTCGGCGTCAGCCGCACGAAGAGGTCGATGCCGTTCTCGCGCGGCCGAAACGGCGTGCTCATCAGCCGCCGGTGACCACCCAGGACCAGACCGTGGTGACCAGGAACTGCCGGATGAAGAAAAGGATCAGAAGCAGGATGATCGGCGAAATGTCGATGCCGCCGAGATCGGGCATGAAGCGGCGGATCGGGCGCAGGGCCGGCTCGGTCAACCGATAGAGCATGTTGCCGACGCTGCCGACGAACTGGTTGCGCGAGTTAACGACATTGAAGGCGTAGAGCCAGGAAAAGATCGCCGAGGCGATGATGATCCACCAATAGATATCAAGCGCCATGACGATGGTCTGAATAAGGGCGATCATGCCGGTCTCCGAATTGTCGCCGACATGTAGCCATTGCTTGGCGTGCGGGCAAGGCCCGCGGGCTTGGCGAGCGGGCAAGTCCCGCCCGCACGGGTCTGTGGCTGGCCCATCGTTTCGCCTTGACATCAAACGGGCGCGACCGATACAAGCCGATCCGCTGGAACGGGGCTGTAGCTCAGCTGGGAGAGCGCATCGTTCGCAATGATGAGGTCAGGGGTTCGATCCCCCTCAGCTCCACCAGCCAGCACAAGCGTTCGCTTGTCGACGGCTTCTGCCTCCTCGCTCGCCATTTCGTGACCGCCGGATTTCGGGCCGCGTGCCTGGAACCAATGGCGGGGCAATTCGGTTCAGCTATAGTTTTGAAGCTGATAATGCCCAGCCCGCTGGGTAAGCGGCGATTCTCGAGGAGTTCCATCATGCAGATTTCGTCCAGGTTCCGTTCAGTCGCGGTTGCGGCAATCGCCGCCGCAGGCGTGAGCATTGCCAGCGCCGCGCATGCCGACAGCGGCACGATCCGCTTCTCCGTTTACAAGGCGGCCTTTTTCATTGGCGGCTCCGGCGGCGAAGGCACGCTGACTTTCCATGGTAAACGCTATCCGATCTCGATCGGCGGCGTCTCGGGCGGCCTCGCCTTCGGCGCGTCCAAAACCTATTTCCAGGGCAGGGTGCGCCATATCCGTCGCGCCAGCGATGTGACGGGCGTCTATGGAGCTGCCGGCGGCGGCGGCGCGCTCGGCAGAGGCGCCCAGGTGATCGTCATGACCAATGACAAGGGCGCCCAGCTCGAGCTCACCGGCAGGCAGGTCGGCCTGCAGGTCAATGCCGATCTCAGCGGCATCAGCATCGCGCTGAAGCGATAGGGCCGTCACTTTCTGGCACTCCCGGGAGAGCTACCCGGGAGTGCCATTCGATCGCGGAATGAGCGCCCCAGGTTTACGCTAAAACACGTTCGCTAACCGAATATCCTTGGCGCATTCAGGTAGCTTGAAATCAATTTTGTTTTTCGTCGCACGGGTCAGTGCGCCATCGGCGCAGCCCCTTCTGCGCTGATTCTCGGTCAAACCCTCATCGGCAGATTGTCCCGCATCTTGGCCTTGCCTGACTGAATAGCGGAGCGCTCCAATCCTGGAACGTCCGAACGCAACGGTCATGAACGTTCACTGAATGGAGCCTTCAGCCTCCGTTCCGAGTGACTTCCCTACAAAGGGCCGTTCAACAAGCGGTCCCCCGCCGCATCGAAGGAGAAGTCCATGACCCGCACATCGATCATCGCAACGGCCTTAGCCGCAGTCGTTGGTTTCACCGCCATCGCGCCCGCCATGGCCAACGACGTCAACATCGAACAATATGGCTGGCGCAATTCCGCAGGCGGCGCCCAGCATGGCTACCGTAACCGCGTCCATTTCCACCAGGATGGCCGCTTCAACACCGCGATCGGTCAGCAATATGGTCGTCGCAACCTCTCGGTGATCGGGCAGCAGGGCGTAAACAACTACGGCGCGACTTATCAGTACGGCAACCGAAACGCTGCGGGCATTGCCCAGATCGGCTCGAACCACACCGCGATCCTGACGCAGGACGGCAACGGCAACATCGCAGCCGGCGTTCAGGTCGGCCATGGGTGCAATGCCGACGTCAGCCAGGGTGGCAGCGGCAATGTAGCCGCCTTCGTCCAGGATTGCCCCTGAACCACGGTGGCCGGCAATGGTTTGCCGTCCACCATCCTGGTAGTGCGAGGAGATCATCCATGACCAGACTGGACAAGCATGCGACGGCGGCATGGGCCGCGCTCCTGGCTGCGATAACCGCTGGCGCGACAGGCGCGACGGCCGGCAAGGATCGCTCGACTTCCGGGCCGGTGCGATGCGAGATACGGGATACGATTGAAGCAGACGCCATCCTGCTGGAGCCCCTAGTCTATGCTGACAAGAGCACCAGCGGCACCTACACGATCAGCCTCTCGGGAGATGGTGCGTCCGGCTCCGCCAATATCCGGCAGGGCGGCGTCTTCGAAGCCGGTCCGGGCAATCCCGCATCCCTCGGCCGGATGAGCTTGGGAGCGGATGGCGCTGCCTACGACGTCAAGCTGAAAGTGATCGCAGGCGACACGAGCGTCAGCTGCGTCAAGCAAGTGCCTGACGCAACCTGAGCGTCGGTTCTGCCGGTCGGTCGATCGAAAGGAGGGCTCCGGGCACCGGAGCCCTCTGCCATTTCCCGCCCCGGAGTAGCTTCGGGGCGGAAGCTTGCCGTCCAGATCACACTAAGAAAACATCCAGAGCCGCTGGTGATCTGTCGAAGCCTGAACCAATGCCGGATCTTGAACGGCTGCTGAACGATCCCTTCCGTCATGGTTCAGCCTGGTTATGCGACTGTCCCCCATCGACGGTCGAACCTGCCAGGAGACGTAACATGAACCGCCAGATCACAAAGCTCATCCACGCCACCGTGCTCGCCGCCGCCATCGGCCTGCCCCTTGCTTCCGCTCCCGCAGAAGCGGGCGGTTCGATCGGGTTCTACTACTCGCCTCGGACGGCCCGCGATGCGCGGGCGCTGGATCTCGGTCTACGCGCCTATTCGGCCTATAACGGGCTGCGCAGCGGTGCCCATATCAGGCAGCTCGGTAGGAACAATCGTGCCGGCATAGGTCAGGACGGTGCCGGCAACCTCGGCGTAATTCGGCAGGAGGGCAGTGGACACATCGCCATCTTGCGGCAGGACGGCAACGACAATTCCTACGGAATTTTCCAGTTCGGCAGAAACACCGATGCCAACGTCGCGCAGGCCGGCGACGGCCAGAGCGGTGCTGCCGTGCTGTTCGGCTGGTAGGCGAGAAATCGCCGGATTGCGGATACGTGGACGGCGGTCCGGCCGCGTATCCGCCGTCGATTGTCTTCGTCACATCCTGCCATGCCTGCAAGCGGGCCTCTGCAAAAAGCGCAGGCAGCTCCGGCCCCCTGGGTAGGCTCAATTGTCCCAGTCATCCCAATTGTCTTCGTCCTGTGGCGGGTAGTTTGGAACGACCCGGATAATCGGCCGCGGACGCTGATAGCGCCAGTCATACCCGTCCGGCGGCTGCGGCTCATAGGTGCGATAAGCGGGTTGGTAATAATGTTTCCGCTTCCAGTATTGATGCCTCTTGTGCGGCCGAACGCAGTAGCCGTCATCGGTCAGATAAGCGCATGTGACATGCGCCTCCTGCACCAGGCTATTTCCAGCCGGCACGCCAATCGTCGGCGCCGCCTCGACCGCCGGCATCATCGCCAGCATGGTCCCGGCAAGGGCAAGAACAGATAGTTTCATCGGCCTCTCCAACGTCTCCAGAATAAGGCCGGAGGAACGTCCCGATTTGGGGCGATTTGCGGCGGCCGAGATCACTTTGATTTTCCGCTGCACATATGAGCGTTAGATCATGTACCGGGCCGGCGTCAGGCTGAGGTCAGAGCGACCGCTTTCGCGCAATCCCTAGCTCCCCGACACAGGATTTTTGAAAGGTGCCGTTCGTCTTGGCGTAAGATTTGCCATTCACTCCGTGAAATCATCGCAAACGCCAGGGTTGGTTGAAGCCGCCCCAACCTCGACATCCGAGGGTCTTCGCGACGGAGCTTCGCTCCTGCTTCGCCCTAGAATGATGATCGCGATGGGCGTTTCGGCCAATCTCCAACGCATGCCTTGCCAATGCGAACCGAGCTGACCTGTCAAAACCCCTGTGCAGTGCCACTGGCGTTCCCGGCGCGCCCCTAACGCTAGTTGCCCAACTGATCGAGAAGCGTGTCTATTTCCCCCTTCTTGGGCGCTTCGGGAGAATCAGGCGCAGCTTGCGGGTCGACCGGTGTGGGTTCGGCCGCCGGCGCGGCGATCTCTGCCTCGGTCCCGCTGCCGGTTTTCGAACTTGGCGGCGGCGCCCTGTTTTCCGTATCGCCGTTGTCGGGCGCCGCGGCTGCCCCCGGAGGGGCAGGCGGAGCTTTGGGCCGGGGCGGGGCGTTGCGCAGAATGTTGCCCAGCAGATCGGCGGCTCCCTTGCCGGAGCCGTCTGCGTTCGAGCCTGTCTGGCCCGGGATCAGCTTGTCGAGATTGAGTTTTCCGGTTGGCAGACCGAGGCGGCTCAACATATCCAGCGCGCCCTGCGGGTCCTTGGCCAACGCGCTCACATCCGGATAAGCACGGGGCGCGGAGAGCGGGCCCTGGACCACGATCGGCACCCCGATGCCCTTCACGGCGACGTCGCCTCCCTGCCCGGCAAGCGAAGCGACGACGCGGGGGTTGAGACGCATGTCGATGGTCTGGTCGGCGAGGTCGATCCTGCCCGCACCGTCCATCCGCACCAGCGGGCCCAGCAGGCTGATGTCCGTCGTCTGCGCGACGCCGTTGTCGATCGCGAATGAGGCGCCGAGTTCGGTGAATGTCGTCTTCTTGGCCTGATCTTGCTTGAAGCCGCCGGCGAGCAGCCCGACCAAATTGTTATAGACCTCCGCTATGTCGATGCCGCGGAAGGCGCCGTCGCTGAATTTCGTCGCTGCCTTGCCGCGGAGGGAGCGGGTAAGCGATTTCGTGGTCTTGCCAGAGCCTGAAACCGCGACCGTCGCATCGAGCGTTCCTTCGATGCGATGAAATCCGCCGCGTCATCAAGCAAGGGCGCCGCAGCCGCGCCGGTGATCGCTGTGTTGAGGTCCAGAGAAGCGGCATCGCCGGAGCCGTCGGCGGTCATCTCCGCAGCAATCGTGCCGCCGTAGAAGCGGCTTTGCGGCACATTCAAGTGAGCCTTGCCATTCGCCACCGTCAGGCTGGTTGCCACCGGCCCGGCGAAGAGCTTTCCATAACCGAGCTTGTCGGCCTGGATATCCGCCTTGGCATCAAGTCCCTTGAGGAAGGAGAGATCGATCGGCGCGTCGGCTGCCGCGCTTGGTTTTTGTTTGCCGCCGGCCGCGGCCCCAGCGCCGCCAGCGAACGCTGCAAGGTCGAGTTTCGCGAAATTGAGCGACGTCCGGATGGTGAGAGGCTCCCCCAGTTTCACCGAGCCTTGCCCCGACGCCTTGACGCCGTTCAATGTGGCGGTGGCCTTCTGGAAGGAGAATTGCGTTGGGCTAGCGTCGACATCGCCCTTGAAGGCAAAGTCCCGCAGGCTGCGGGAAGCGCCTTGTCCCAGCCATTGCATCAGTCTGTCGACCGAGGGCGATGTGGCAGAGACCTGGCCCTTGAACGTGCCGCCACCGCCGACAGTGCCGCTTATGCTGCCTTCGAGAAATTTGGAGGAAACCGAAAGGCTGATCGGGCCGGACGAGTCGGCAACGGAGCCGCCGGCTACAAAGGATGCCGGCGCGATCTGAGACTTGAAGGCAACGGCCTGCCCCCGCCAGGCAAGCTTGCCTGTGACATCGACCGGCTTGCCGATATCGCGAACCTTCGCATCAAGGGTGAGCCCGGTGATTTCGTCGGCCGTTCGGGTTTCGGCAAGCGCCGCAAGCGGAAGCTTGCCTTCTCGAATCCCGACCGTTCCCTGCAGATTGGCGCTGGTGCGGATCCACTCGGCGGTAAGCCCGCGAAAAGCGAATCCCATATCGGCCGTGAGCTTGCCCGACAATGGCACGGATTGTCCGGCAAGCTTCGCCAATGACACGATGTCCAGCCCGGAACTCGCGATATTGCCCCGTATGGTCGGAGGTGTTTCACCGACATTCGTCGAGGCGTTCGCCGTGAGGCTTCCCGCGTCCAGGCCGAAGTGCTCGAGCTTTGTCGCGAGATGCCCGCCGCGCAACGTCGCGGCGATCTGGACATCGGAAGCCCGTATCTTGCCGCCGACCAGTTCATCGATTGTCACGCTGATGTCGGCGTCGAAAGCGGCCAGCATGGCAAGGTCGGGCTCTCCGGAACCAGCAGCTGTTTTGCTCGCGCTGGAACCAGCCCTTCCGAGATCGCTCAAGGCGTCGATGTCGAAGCGCCGGGCCGCCAGGTCGGCTAAGAAGTGATGCCGCACCCCCGGCTGAAACAGCGCATCCATCTGGAAGCTCTGGTCGCCGATCTCGAACTTTCCGCCCTTGATCTGATAGCTCCCATTGCCGTTGAGCTGGATCTCGCCGCTCGCCTGCAAGGCAGAGAATTTGGCAACGGGCGCCGGGTCGAGCTGCGCCTCGACGGCGATTTGGGCGGGCAGCCTTTTCAGGATAGGCCTCAAGGCGGAAAGGCTGCCGCTCATTTCAACGCGGCGGCCGTTGCTGGTGCCGGCCAATGAAAACGAGACCTCCCGATCGAGGTCCGGAACCCTCAGATCAGCGTCGATTGCAGTCACCTTGGCGGCCTTTACGGTCGACGCGTCCGAGGTGAGGGTGCCGTTCGTTATCGTCAGCTGGTTGATCGCCAGCCGCTCGAGCGTGTCGACAACCGCCGCGAACGGATCGGCCTGAACCTCCTTCTGTTCCGGCGCTGGCTCCGCGTTCGCCGAAGCCTTGAGCGCGATTGTCGGATCCGCCAATGCGACCGACTGAATCTCAAGTTTTTTCGACCACAGCGACGACAGCGTCACCGATGTCGAGAATCGCGGAGCGGAAATCGCGATGTTGCCCGAGCCGGTCGAGAGCGAGATATCGTCCGCGACGACTGCCAGCCTGGGCAGGAGCGACAGTCGGATGGGTCCGTCCAGCCTGATGGTCATGCCGGTCGCGGACGAAAGTTGCCGACCCAGTTCGGCGCGAACCCAGTCGGTTGAAACAAGAGCGGGCAGAAGGAAGAGTAGCCCGACGACAAGGACGACGGCTACGGCGAGTGCAGCGACGATCTTTCTCACATCGACCAGCCAAATGATTGGAAGAATCAGTATCGTTAAACATACATGCTTCCGGCGCCCGACTGAATCCGGCCGGAATTTTCGGACCTGGCTCGCGGTGGTCTCGGGCTTTTTTGCCAGGCCCATCGCGATCGAAACAATGGTCCGGCATGTTGCGCTCGGCGTCTCCGAAAAAAGCCTGGCGCCACTCACCCCGGAGGACGCCGACGCAAACGGCGGCTTCGGACCGGCCTGATCCCACTCATCGGGAAACTGCCGTCGCTATGTGATTGCGTTGGCGCGCATAGGCCACGCAGGCGTCCACCGTGCTGACGCAGAGCGCATCGACGCTGTTCGGCAGGTTGTTGTCGCCGGCATAGGCGACTTCGGCCACACGACCGCCGATCATGCGGATCTGCGTGTTGCAGTAGCCACCGGGCGCGACGTTGACCGACCCGCCGACCGCGGGGATCGCGCCCACGGCCATCGTCGGCACTGCGATGCTGAGATTGCCGCGTTGAACAGTGCGTTGATAGGTCCAAATCTGGCCGGATGATCCCATATCGGCGGTCGCGGTCGGAAAGCCGGCGCACATGCGGACATCGGCCTCGCTGAGACCGACCGTCTCCTTGCGGGCAGCGGCCGTGGTGGGGTCGACCTTGGCGATGCTCGATGTGTCGTCTGGGATGACGCAGGACGACAGGATGGAGATGCCTGCCGCGACAAAGGCAAGTTTTCGAATACGCAAGGATGTCATGCCGTCGGTCGGAGTTGCGTGCCGCCCCAGCGCCCTCCTCCCTACCTAGGCAATCGACCAAACGCGTCAAGCCGAGATAGACGCGGACATGCCGCGCTATATCTTTGCTTTTACGCAATTCCGGACGGAAAACCGCTCACACTTTTCCTGGAATTGCTCTGTGCCAATGCGCTCACACCACCCGGAAATAGCTCGTCATGCCTGTCTTCTGGTGCTCGATGATGTGGCAGTGCAGCAGCCAGTCGCCGGGATTGTCGGCGACGAAGCCCAACTGAACTTTCTCGTCGGGCTGGATGAGGTAGGTGTCGGAGACGAGCGGCTGCACTGCCCTTGTCGAGGACGACAGCACCTTGAAGCTCATGCCGTGCAAATGGATCGGGTGCGCGTGCGGGGTGAGGTTCTCCATGTCGATGATGTAGCTCTTGCCGAGCTTCAGCTCGGCAAGAGGCGCGGTCGGGTCAGGCGTGTCGCCTGGCCAAGGCACCTTGTTGATCGCCCAGAAGCTGTAACCGAGCGAGCCGCAAATGCTGTCGGCCGAAACGTTTTCCGCCGTGGCGCTTAGCGCCAGCGGAATGCGCCCGGCGCTGGAAAGGTCGACCTCCGCCACCGGATTGGTCTCGAGCGGGCCGAGATCGCGCGGATCGTGCCTCAGCGATTTGCCGACCGAACGCAGCGTCGCCAGGATTTTGGGCTTCGTGCCCCTGACATCGCGCAGGCTGACGATCGCGCCTTCTTCGTCGGGCATGCGGATGGCAAGCTCCAGCCGCTGGCCGGGTCCCAACTGCAAGGCATCCGGCGTGAAGCGTTGCGGCACAGGGTTGCCGTCGAGCGCGATTACCGTCGACTCGGCCCCATCGACGCGGAAGGCATAGATGCGGGTGACGTCGGTGATGGCGGCGCGCAGTCGCACCAGCCCGCCGGCTGGCGCATCGAATTGCGGCTGGTCCTGCCAATTGGCGGTGCGCACCGTGCCGAAGGTGCCGGCCTTGGCTGCGTCGCGCGGCCGGAACGGCTCGATGAACTGACCGTCGTCGCCGAGCCGCCAGTCGCGCAGGTTGATAACCATCTCGGCGTCGAAGACAGGATCGGCCGGGTTCTCGACCACGATTACGCCGGTGAGCCCGCGACCCATCTGGATCAGCGTGTTGCAATGGGGGTGGTACCAGAAGGTGCCGGCATCGGGCGGCGTGAAGGTGTAGTCGAAATGGTCGCCCTGATAGACATAGGGCTGGATCAGGAACGGCACGCCGTCCATCTTGTTGGGAACGCGGATGCCGTGCCAGTGGATCGTCGTCGGATCGTCGATGCCGTTGATCAAGCGCGCGGCAAACGCCTCACCCTTCCGCATCCAGACGACCGACGGCGGGCCTGCCTCGCCATAGGTCAGGACATTCTTCGTCGGCGCGCCGTCCGTCAGCCGCGCCTCGATGCTGGCGGTCTTCAGGATCAGCGGTTCAGGCTTCGCCGCCGCCCAGCCGGCGAACTTGCCGGCGGCCGAGAGGCCGATACCGGCCGCGCCGACGGCCGCGACGCCCTGCAGGAGTTTGCGGCGTGTGAGGACCGACATGGGAATCCTGAAATAGATGAGTGGCTGCCTCAAGCTTTATCATCATTCGGGCGCATCCCGAAACGGACAGATCGCCGCCCCGGATGGAAAGCCATCGCGCACTTTTCCTGATATCGCCCTAATCGCGCAGGCTGAAGACGAAGGGCGCGGTGCGGGTAACGCGAGCGCCGAGCTCGGCCGGCGGCACCGGCACCGAAGCGCCCTGCAATGCGCCAAGCGCGGCGCGGTCGAGATCGCCGTCACCCGAGGATCGCACCAGCCGGGCCGAGACCACCCTTCCGGACGTGTCGACTGTGAAGGTCACGCTCGGCATGCCCTCGGCCCGCCTGGAGCGCGCCGCGCTCGGATAGCGCGTGTGTCGCCTGATCCACGCCGCCAGGCTGGAATTCCAGCGCGCGGGACTGACGCTCGAGCGCGGCGCCGCGTTCGAGGATTGTGGCGCCGCTGCCTTCGCCGCCGCCTTGGCGTCGATGTTGGCGGTGGCCGTCGCCTTGGGCGGCTGCGCCGTTTCCTTTTTCACCCGTTCCTTCGGCTTTTGGACCGGCCCCTTCTCAGTCTTCTTCCTGGGTTGGACCGGCTTTTGCGCCTTCGCCTCGGGCTCGACGGGTTTCGGCACCGGCAGCGGAATGACGACATCGGGCGCGATCGCCTCGACAGGGTCGGGCACGACCTCATCCAGTTGTTGCTGCTCGCTCAGTGCCGCGACGGTCTGCTGCGCCGGCGCAGCCTGTTCAGCCTCCTGCGTGTCGTCGAGTGGCTGTTCGATCACCGGCTCTGCCTGCTTCGCCACCGGCGTCGGATCGGTCACCGGCTTTGTGCCGATGGCTTTTTCCGTCTCCTCCGCCGCATCGGGCGGCTCCGGTGTCACGGTGTCCAACATCGAAGCCTCCTCCGGCACGGCGGGCGCGGTCATCAGCGGCGCCATCTCGACCGCCAGCGCCGGCGGCGGACCGCCATCCTGCATGTCGGCGAAACTCAAATTCTGCACCGCATATGCGACCGCCACATGCGCTGCCAGGATGATCGCGGCGGCGCTCGTCCACAGGCCGGCTTCACGCGCGCGGAAACGCGGCTGGGAGATCCGGGAAAGAGCCGCGACCGTCATGGCGCCGGGCTCCCACCCGATGCCGAAACAGGGTTCGCACCGGTCGCGGGCGTTCCGGGCGTGGCTTGCCCGCCGACGCCGCCAGCGGTTTCGAGGCCGACCAGCGCGACCTTAAGATAGCCGGCGCCGCGCAGCAGGTTCATCACCTCCATCAGGTCGCCATAGCCGACCGTCTTGTCGGCGCGCAGGAAGATGCGGGTCAGCTTGTCGCCCTTGGTGCGGCGGTCGAGCACCGCGGCAAAGGCCAGACGCGGCACGCTGTCATTGCCGATTGCCAGCGTGAGATCGCTTCTCAGCGTGAGGAAGAGCGGCGTTTCGGGGCGCGGCGCGGGCGTTGCCGTCGAACCGGGCAAGTCGACATTGACGTCGACGGTGGCGAGGGGTGCTGCGACCATGAAGATGATCAGGAGCACCAGGATAACGTCGATGAACGGCGTGACGTTGATGTCGTGGCTTTCCTCGAGATCGTCGCCGGAGGTCTCGCGGATGCGAGCCGCCATGGCCGTTACTCCGCCGCCATCGCCGCCGCCGGCGGCACCGTGCGGAAATCGAGGTCGCGGCTGACCAGCCGCTCGACGCCGGCGGAAGCGTCGGCCAGGATCTGCCTATAGCCGGCTATCGAGCGCGCGAAGACGTTGTAGATGACGACCGCCGGAATGGCCGCGACAAGGCCCATCGCGGTCGCTAGCAGCGCTTCTGCGATGCCCGGCGCGACCACGGCGAGGTTGGTGGTCTGCGCTTGCGAGATGCCGATGAAGGCGTTCATGATGCCCCATACGGTGCCGAACAGACCGACGAAGGGCGCCGTCGAGCCGATGGTTGCGAGCAGGCCGGTGCCGCGCGACATGCGCCGGGATGCCGCCGCCTCGATGCGCGAAAGCCGGGAGGCGACGCGCTCCTTCAGGCCGTCGCCGGAGGCATGGTCGAGCGCGCCAGCCGAAAGCGCCCGTTCTTCCTCCGCCGCCCGCACCAGAAGCGCGCCTGGACCGCCGCTGTGGCCAAGCTCCCGGCCGGCTTGCATCAGCGTCGCGGCATTGCCGATCGCATCGGCGGCGCGGCGGGCCCTCAGCTTGCCGCCGAACACCTCCAGCGACTTGGCGAGCCAGATCGTCCAGGTGACCAGGGATGCAAAGGCCAGCCCGACCATGACCGCCTTCACGACGATGTCGGCGTTCATGAACATGCCCCAGGGCGAGAGATCATGCGGCAGTGTCAGCGAGAGGGAAGGCTCTTGGTCGGCGACGCTGCTCGTAGCCGGCTGGATGGCCGGATCAGCCGGCGCGGTGGCGGGCGCCCGCGCCGCCGGTGCTTGCGGAGCTGGGGCGATTGTTGCAGGCGAAGCCTGTTCGGCCGGGGCCTGCACGGCGGGTGCCACCGGCTGCTGCACCGGCGCTTGGATCGGCGGCTGTTCCTGCGCCTTGGCGATGCCGGTGGAAAGAATGAGGGACGCAGCCAGCGCCGCGAAAAGACCGTTCCAGGACAAGGCTCCTCCTCGCTTCATCATCGCAATGCAGTGGCCGCCGTGCATCCTGTACAGACGCTAAGCGGCCATGCCGGTTGACTATGAAACATGACATTAAGAGTCAACTATAAAGATGACCGCGTGACTCAACAATTCACGATGCGCCGATGCCCGCCTGGGTACAGTGCGGGCCTGGACCGCAGGCGGTTGCCGGGCACGATGCGCATGGAGCAACCAAGTGCTAGTTTTGTGCGCAATTCCGGACGGAAACCGCTATGCACTTTTCCTGGAATTGCTCCAAAGTAGGCGACCCATGATCAAGGCGATACCATTCGACTTCCCCTATGACGGCAGGCTGGTGCCGCAACAAACGGCGCTGCTCGTTATCGATCTGCAGGAGGATTTCCTGTCGCCGACCGGCTATTTCGCCAGGGAAGGCTATGATCCGTCGCCACTGAGAGCCATCCTGCCGGCGGTGAACCGGCTGATTGCCCTGGCGCGCGCCGCAGGCGTCGTCATCATCCACACAAGGCAGGGCTACCGCGCCGACATGGCCGACATGACGCCTTACGAAAAATGGCGCCGCAAGCGGGCTGGCCTCGATGGCACCGATGTCCTGCTGCGCTCCGGCCCGGGCTTCCAGATCTCCGCCGATGTCGACGTGGCGCCGCAGGATGTCATCATCGACAAGACCTGCAACAGCGCCTTCACCTATACGGATCTGGAGATGGTGCTACGCGCGCGGGACATAACGCATCTGCTTTTCACCGGCTGCACGACGGATGTGTGCGTGCACACCACATTGCGCGAAGCCTGCGACCGCAATTTCCAGTGCCTGACGATTTCGGACGCCTGCGCCAGCGGCGACCAGTATGCGCATGAAGCCGCGCTTCACATGGTGACGGTTGAGGACGGCGTCTTTGGCGCGTTGGCGAACTCGGGGGCCGTTATCGCCGTGTTGCGGGAGCTCGCCGGCGCCGTGCGCTGAAGGAAATTCGGGGTCTTATCGAGATTCTTCGCCCCACCGTTCCGTTTCCAGTTTCGGCTTCGTCTTGACGGTCGTAACAGGTGCGGGAGCCGCGACGGCCTCCGCCCACAGGACAAACGGAGCCGAGCCATGTCGACCACAGTGACCTTGATCAACGTCTTCACCGCCAAGCCGGGAAAGCAGCAGGAACTCGCCAGGACGCTTGCCGAGGGCACGCGAAACTTCTTCAGCCGGCAGCCGGGCTCGTTGTCGTCATTCGTGGTCGTCGGCGGTGACGACAGCAAGGTCGCCAACATCTCGCAATGGCGTTCGGCCGAGGACATCTCGGCTTTCCGTGCCGATCCCTGTTTCGCCGATTACATGAAGAGCATCATCGAGCTGGCCGCCGGAGAGAGCATGATGGGCCACACGACCTATTCCCATACGGGTGGTGCTGAAAACTAGGAGGACGCGTGACCGGTTCGCAGGATCAGTCTGTTGCCGCGACCAAGCTTCGCGCCTTCGAGCGCGAAGCCGCATTGCTGAGAGCCAAGCTGCACCGCTACGCGGCGCGCATGGTCGGATCGGTCATCGATGGCGAGGATATCGTGCAGGAAGCCTTGGCCAAAGGCTTCGTGGCGATCAGGAATGGCGACATGCCGGACAAAACCGAGCCCTGGCTGTTTCGCATCGCGCACAACGCGGCGGTCGATTTCCTGCGCAAGCGCGCCCGCTTGCGGGGCCGCGAAAGCGAGGTCGAGCTCGACACGATCGCCGACGAGAATTCGGCGCTGGATGCGCACATTGCCGCCGAGGCGAGCCTGGCCGAGCTGATGCAATTGCCGCCGGCGCAACGGTGCGCGGTCGTGCTGAAGGACGTGCTCGGCCACAGCCTGGAGGAGATCGGCGAAATCCTCGAAACATCCGACATGGCGATCAAGGGCGCGCTGCAGCGCGGGCGCGAAAGCTTGCGCAAGCTGGCGGCCTCTCCGCGCATGGCTTCGCCCCGTCCGGCGCTCGACCGGCAGGACATGCGCCGCTTGGGCGACTATGTGGCCGCCTTCAACGCAAGGGATTTCGACACGCTGCGCGGTCTTTTGGCCGAGGATGTCAAGCTGGAGCTGGTCAATCGCCTGCGCGCCGACGGCAAGGAATATGTCGGCAACTATTTCGGCCGCTATGCCGACGAAACGCATTGGCATTTCACGACCGGACTTGTCGAAGGCCGGCCCGCCATCCTGGTCACCAGCCCGGAGCGCCCGGATGGACCGCCACGTTATTTCATCCTCATCGATTGGGAGAACGGCCGCATCGCCGGCATCCGCGATTTTCTGTTCGCGGATTACGTGATGGACGGCCTCGTGTATTCCGGCACGCCGTGATTTCAACCTATACGGTGTTCCGCAAAGGGGGATGAGGCAAACGCACCCGGTTGTGGAACCTCCGCCTCGCGGCGCGCCAGCGAATTCGCGAGCAGCGTTATCGTCTCGCGCCCCATGCGGGCGATATCGCCCGGACGATCGATGCCGCTGATCATGAATTCCTCGATGCCGAGCGCCGCATAGGGCAAAAGCGCCAGGGCAATGCGCGCAGGCGGCCCAGCGATCTCGACCCCCTTGTGATCCGGGGTTCCGCTCCAGCCGTCCGCGTGGATGCGCACCGGCAGCGCGAAGCGCAGCCTGCTACCACGGCCGTGCTCGGCGGCGGCGCCGCGCGCACGCTCGATCAGTTGCCTCACCTCGTCCGGCGAACCGGCGGCCAGCTCGAAGACATCGGCATGCTTGCCGGCTACTTTCAGCGCGGTGCCCGACTGGCCGCCGAGCCGGATGACGAGATCGGCGCCATGCGGGCCTTTGCGTGGCACGAAACCACCGCGAACACTGTAGAAGGCGCCTTCGTGGTCGAACGGCCTGTCGTTCGACCACAGGCGCTTCAACAGCACCAGATATTCATCGATGCGCTGCCAAACGACGCTGTGGCCGACCGGCCGCGCCTCGGCATCACTGTCCTCCAGCGGCTCGCTCAACATGCGAAGCGACAGACGGCCGCCGCCTCGACAGTCGAGCGCGGCGAGCTGCCTCGCCGCCACCGTCGGCTCGATCACACCGGCCCAATGCGCGAGCACCACCTCCAACGAGCCGGTACGGTCAAGCGTCTGCGCGGCGATGTCCATATTGGTGAGCAGGCCGGCCGGATCATCCACCACCAGCCTGCGGAAACCGGCGTCCTCGATCAGCGACAGTTTGGTCGCCGTCTCGGCGAAATCATAGAAGAAGCTGCCATTGTCAGCCTTGCCTGGAACATGCGTGAACTCGATCGGCATTGCCATCTCCTCCATCACGTCGGCTTGCCCGCTCCAAAGCCTTCGAACCAAATCCGAGGACGCAGGCGCGCGACAGCGTCCCGGCGCTCGGCCAGCTTTCCACTCCGGTTACGCAACTCAGATTGTTTGACGGCGGATCTCGGTCCGCCTTGAAATCAGGGGATCAACCCCAGCACCACCGCGCCGGTGAACACGAATGCAAGCGCGAAGACGAGATAGGCGAAGGTACCGCCATAGGCGGGCCTCCAGCTCTGGTCGGCAGTCAGCTTCTGGCCCTTGCGGGCGGTCTGAGCGTTCTGGATATAGGACATATCGGCCTCCGTCTCAGCGCTTAATCTATAAAGTTAGTAGACTTTGTCGATTGCTATTTTTTACCGACTTTTGGGAAAACATTCTCAGGAAGAGGTTGGTGTTAGTAATTATTGCTCTCTCGAAACGGAATGTCGGGGCGCGGATCCAGGGAGGCAGGCCCAGCAAATGCCTGGAAGCTCCGGCTTTTTAACGTCAATCCGCCTTGCTCAACGCTTGGCTATGCCCGGCCCGACGCGCTAGCATCAGAAAAACACCTCACGGACTCCAGGGAGACAGAAATGGGGGGAAGGCTGACTGGCAAGGTCGCCATCGTTTCAGGCGGCGCGACGGGCATGGGTGGGGCGGCTTCGGAGCTGTTTGCCGCCGAAGGCGCCAAGGTGGCGATCATCGACCGCAATGGCGAGGCGGCCGGCAAGACCGCCGCGGCGATCCGGGCGCGGGGCCATGTGGCGGAGCATTTCGTGGCGGACGTGTCGGACGAGGCGCAGGTCGAGGCTGCGGTGAAAGCGGCGATGGCAAAGCTCGGTCCGGTCACGGTGCTGTTCAATCATGCCGGCACGATCGTGATAAAGCCGTTCCTGGAGACAACGCTGCAGGAATGGGACTGGCTCCATGCCGTCAACGTCCGCTCGATGTTTTTGATGACGCGCGCGGTGCTGCCCGGCATGATCGCTGCAGGCGGCGGCTCGATCGTCTGCACCTCGTCGATCTCGGCGGTGGCGGCGACGCCGAACGAGGTGCTCTACGACACCACCAAGGGCGCCTGCCACATGTTCGCGCGGGCCATCGCGGTGGAGTTCCGCGACCGTAACATCCGCTGCAACGCCGTCTGCCCCGGCTTCATCCGCACGCCGCACGGCCTGCGCGAGGTGGCCGACCTCGGCAAGCTCGGCGTCGACGTCTCGGACGCCGCGATGGCCGCGCAGCAGGGCCGCATCGGCGAGCCGGAGGAGGTGGCGAAGGCGGCGCTGTTTCTGGCCAGCGACGAATCGAGCTTCGTCAACGGCGCGCATCTGTTCGTTGACAATGCCTTCACGGCGATCTGAGGCCTTTCCTCGCCCCACTAAAGTGGGGAGCGGTGGCTCGGCGAGGCCGAGACGGAGAGGGGACTCCCTGCGTGAAGCCAGAACCGGCTGAGAATTTGCCGCAAACGCGGCGTCGAAAGCGCAACCATTCGACCGTCGGCGCCGGCCGCTTCGCGGCCACCTTTCCTCCCGCTTTGCGGGGGCGAGGAAATCCACGCCTACCGCTCCTCCCTTCGGAACGGCTTGAGCAGCGCTGACGGCGCCACTGCGTTGCGCGACATGAAGGCCATGGCGACGATGGTGAAGATGAAGGGCAGCATCAGGAAGGCTTCGTAGGGGATGTGGCCGAGGCCGCTCGCCTGCATCCTGAGCTGCAGTGCGTCGACGAAGGCGAAGAGCAGCGCGGCACCGGCCGAGCGCCAGGGGTCCCAGCGGCCGAACACGACCAGCGCGATCGCCACCCAGCCACGGCCGGAGACGACGCCGAAGGTGAAGGCATTGAATTGCGCCATGGTGAGGAAGGCGCCGGCAAGCCCCATCAGCGCGCCGCCGAGGATCACCGCCTGGAAGCGCGTGGCGATGACGCTGACGCCGGCGGAGTCCGCCGCGCGCGGGTTCTCGCCGACCATGCGCACCGACAGTCCCCAGGGCGTGCGGTAGAGCACGAAGGCGGCGAGCGGGACGGCCATGATGGCGACATAGACCAGCGTGAACTGGTTGAACACCGCGGGGCCTAAAACCGGCATGTCCGAGAGCAGTGGGATCGGCACCGGCTTGAAGCCGTCGATGCTCGGCGGCACCGATTGCTGGCCGAAGATCAGCCGGTAGAGGAAATAGGCAAGGCCCGACGAGAACAAGGTCACGCCGATGCCGCAGACATGCTGGCTCAGCCCCAGCGCCACCGTGAACAGCGCATGCAACGCGCCCATCGCCGCGCCAACCAGCACGGCCACAAGCACGCCCAGCCAAAGGCTGCCGCTGAGGCTCGTGGCGGTGAAGCCGGCCATCGCCGACAACAGCATGATCCCTTCGATGCCAAGATTGAGCACGCCGGCGCGTTCGGAAAACATTTCGCCGAGCGTGGCGAAAGCGAGCGGCGTGGCGATGCGGACGATGGCGGCAAGGAAGCCGACCTGGAAAATCTGCTCGAACACCGCGCTCATGTCTGCGCTCCCACGCGGCGGATGCGATAGGCGGTGAAGAGCAGCGCCACCAGCATGGCAAGCAGCGCCGTGCCCTGGATGACGTCGCTGAGGAAAGCCGGCACGCCGGTCGCGCGCGACATCGCCTCGGCGCCGGTCATGACGGCGGCCAGGAAGATCGCCGCCGGCACCACGCCGAGCGGGTTTAGCCTGGCGAGCATCGCGACGACGATGCCGGAATAGCCATAGCCGGGTGAGATGTCGCTCATCACCTGGAAGTGCACGCCGCCGACTTCGCCGACGCCGGCCAAGCCCGCCAGCGCGCCGGAGAGCAGCGCGGTCGACAGCAGCACGCGCTGCACGTTGATGCCGCCAAAGCGCGCGGCTTCCGGATTCTCGCCGGTGACGCGGATGCGGAAGCCGAGCGTGGTGCGGGCGATCAGGAACCAGCATAGCGGTGCCGCGATCAGCGCCACGACGACGCCGAGATGCAGCCGCGTGCCTTCGATCAGCACCGGGAAATTGGCGGAATCCTCGATCGGCGGCGAGATCGGGTAGCCGGAAAAGGTGTCCTTCCACGGCCCTTCGATCAGCGCCATCAGCGCGTAATAGATGACCGAGTTGAGCAGCAGCGAGCTGACCACGTCGTCGACCTTGAATTTGACGCGCAATGTCGCCGGCACCAGCGCGACAACAGCACCGGCGGCCGCGCCCACAATCGCCATCAACAGCATGGCGAGGGTGCCCGGCATTGGGATCTCGCCGACGAAGCAGCTTGCCACCGCGCCGGCGAGCAGCTGGCCCTCTGCGCCGATGTTCCAGAATTTGGCGCGGAAGGCGATCGCCACCGCAAGGCCGGTGAAGATCATAGGTGCCGCGCGCACCAGGGTCTCGGTGATTGCGTAGCTGTCACCGAGCGAGGCTGACAACATCACGCCATAGGCTTCGATCACGCCTGCGCCGGCGATGGCAATCAGGCCGCTGCAGAGCACCAGCGTCGCGGCGATGGCGATCAAGGGGAGCACCAGGTTGAACCAGGCCGGTGTCGACGTGCGGGCTTCGAGCCGAAACATCAGGCGTGGCCCTCCGCGCCGGTCATCATCAGACCGAGCCTTGCGACGGTGGCATCCGCGCCCGAAAGCGTGCCGGCGATGCGGCCCTCATACATCACCGCGATGCGATCCGAGAGCATCAGCAATTCCTCGAGGTCCTCGCCGATGACGACGATGCCGCAGCCCTTGGCGCGCATGGCGAGGAATTTTTCGTGGATGAAGCGCGCGGCGCCGATGTCCAGACCGCGCGTCGGCTGCGAGACGATCAGCACCTTGGGATCGAAGGCGAGCTCGCGCGCCAAAAGCGCTTTCTGCAGATTGCCGCCGGACAGCGCGCCGGCACGCACCATCGGTCCGGGGCAGCGTATGTCATAGGCCTTGATCTGCTCTTCGGCGAAGGCGCGGATCGCGGCCGGGTTGAGCAGGCCCTTGCGGCTGAACGCTTCGGTGCCGATGCGCGGCAGCACCATGGAGTCGGCCAAGGGCAGGTTGGTGACCAGGCCGGTTGTCATCCGGTCTTCCGGGATGCGGCCGAGGCCCAGCGCCTGCAGTTCTCTGGGAGAGAATTGCGCAATCGTTTTGCCGGCTATCGTCATCGTTCCGACCTTCGGCGGCAGCATGCCGAAGATCACATCGGCCAGCGTCCGCTGGCCGTTGCCCGACACTCCGGCGATGCCCAGAATCTCGCCCGCCCGGACGAAAAGCGACACATGACGGAGCGGCGTGCCGGCATGGCCCGAGGTGGAGATGCCGTCGAGCGTCAGCACGGCGGAGCCGGGCGTCGAAGCCTCCTTGGCTGGCGGCACGATCTCGTGGCCGCACATCAGTTCGGCCATCGCGGCCGAGGTCGTCTGCGCCGGATGATCGACGCGGCCGGCGACCTTGCCATGGCGCAGCACGACGCAGCGATGCGTGAGCGCCCTGACTTCGTTGAGCTTGTGCGAAATGAAGATGATGCCCAGCCCCTGAGCCGCCATGGAGCGCAGGGCCGCGAACAGGCCGTCGACCTCCGACGGCGCCAGCACGGCGGTCGGCTCGTCGAGGATCAGAAGCTTCGCGCCGCGAAACAGCGCCTTGACGATTTCCAGCCGCTGCTGCTCGCCGACAGACAGCGCCGACACCGGCAGGTTCGGATCGAGGCTCAAGCCGTACTGCCGGCTGATTTCATTCAGCCGCGCAAGCCCGCCGGCGCGGTCAATGCGGCCGGATCTGCCGGGAATACCGATAAGCAGGTTTTCCAGCACCGTGAGGCGCGGCGCGAGGTGAAAATGCTGATGCACCATCCCGATGCCTGCGGCGAGCGCATCGGCCGAATTGTGAATGGCGACCGGCCGTCCTTCGACCAGTATCTCGCCGGCGTCCGGCGCATAGGCGCCGAACAGCACGTTCATCAGCGTCGTCTTGCCGGCGCCGTTCTCGCCGAGCAGGCCCAGGATTTCGCCGGGCGCGACGCTGAGATCGACGGCCTCGTTCGCCTTGACGGCGCCGAAGATCTTGGTGATGCCGCGCATTTCGATGAGTGGGGCGGACAAAGGGTGCTCCCGGGATTTGCGATCCGGCTAACCGCGAAGGGCAGCGCCGATGCCCCCCTTTTTTGCCTGGCGGCCATCTCCCCCTCAGGGGCCTTCAAGGGGGAGATCAGATGTCACGCCGGCTTTCGCCAACTTTCAACGTTGAAAAGATCAAGCGCCGTCAACGAAACTGCCAATCTCCCCCTCGAGAGGGAGATGTCCGGCAGGACAGAGACGGCCTCGCGCCAGCCCCTCAGCCGGGCGTCAATCCGAAACCGGCGTGTTCTCGTCGACGTCCACGCGGAAATTGCCTTCGAGGATCTCGGCCTTCTTCTTCTCGACCAGATCCTTCACCTCTGCCGGCAGCGTCTTGTCGAATTTGTGATAGGGGGCCAGATACGAACCGCCCTTGGCCATACGCGAGAAATCGCCATAGTCCTGCGCGGTGAAGACGCCGGCCTTGACCAGCTTTATCGCCTGCTCGACCGTCGGATACATGTCCCAGACCGGGCCGGTGATGACCGTATCGGGGCCGAGGCTAGACTGGTCGGACATGTTGGAGATGGCGAGGATATTCTTCTCGACCGCCGCCTCGATGACGCCGAAGCGCTCGGCATAGATAACGTCGACGCCCGCATCGATCTGCGCGACGGCCGCTTCCTTGGCCTTGGGCGGATCAAAGAAGGAACCTATGAAGGCGACCTTCTTCTTGACGTTCGGGTTCACCTCCTTGGCGCCGGCGAAGAAGGCGTTGACCAGCCGGTTCACTTCCGGAATGCCCATCGCCGCGACAGCGCCGACCGTGCCGGACTTCGACATCTTGCCGGCGATCATGCCGGACAGATAGGCGGGCTCATGGATCCAGTTGTCGAAGACGCCGAAATTGGGCTCGGCCGGGCCGGCGCCGGAGCCGAACAGCCAGGCCGTCTTCGGGAACTGCTTGGCGGTCTTTCGCGATTCACGCTCGGCGGCGAAGGCGTCGCCCAGCACCAGCTGGTAGCCGCCTTGAGCATATTCGCGCATCACGCGGCTGAAGTCGGCGGTCTGCACCTTTTCCGACCATCTGTATTCGATGCCCAGTTCCTTCTCGGCCTTCTGCAGGGCGACATGGATCTGGTTGTCCCACGGTTCCTCGATCGGGGTGGCGAAGATCGCCGCCACCTTCAGCTTCTTGTCCTTGGCGAAAGCCGCGCCGGGCAGCACGGTCGCCGCGAGGCCGAGCGCGCCAAGTTCCAGCACGTTGCGCCGCGACAGGCCGGCGCGTTGCGTTTTGCTATGGTCGTTTTCCATTGAAGTGCCCCTCTGTTCGACAGCCGTGTCGAGCCGGCCGTTCCAAAAATGTCAGACGCTCAGGACTATGGAACGGCGCCTGAGATTTGTCCACATGGTCAAATTTGGCGTGTCGCCTCCACGTTCGTCATCCGCGGGCGGAGCAAGGAGCGTAGCGGCGCAGCGCAGACCCGAGGATCCATGCCGGAACGTCGGAGCGCCCCAACAGCGCAGAACGAGCGATTCTGCGCTGACCCTTATTCTGCGCCGCCGCGTTCGCCGTTGATGTAACGGCATGGATTCCAGGGTCTACGCTTCGCTTCGCCCTGGAATGACGAAGTTACGGGACGCCTCCCGAAGCCTCCCAAGCCCCTGTCTCGGCAAACCGCCTCAACGCCGGCGCCGGCTCGAAGATCGCCCTGCCGGTTCGCCCATGCCAATACTCCAGGCGCTCGACGATCCTGCCGGCTCCTTCGAGCCCGGCCCAGAACATCGGCCCGCCCTTGCCGACCGGGAAGCCATAGCCATTGACCCAGACGACATCGATGTCGGAAGCGCGTGCGGTGATGCCTTCCTGAAGGATCTTTGCGCCTTCGTTGACCAGCGGATAGAGCGTGCGCTCGATGATTTCCTCGGCGCCGATCTGGCGTCGGGAGATCCCGAGTTCCTCCGCCTTGGCACGGATGAGCGTCTCGACTTGCGGATCCGCGACCGGTTCGCGCGCGCCGCCCTCGTAGCGGTACCATCCACTTCCGGTCTTCTGGCCGAAATGACCCTGCTCGCACAGCGTATCGGCGATTACGGTCGCCTGACCACGCGCCTTGCGGTTGCGCCAGCCGATGTCGAGGCCGGCGAGATCGCCCATCTGGAACGGTCCCATCGACCAGCCGAAATCAGTGAACGCCTTGTCGACCTGGGCGGGGGAGGCCCCTTCGAGCAACAGCGCTTCGTTCTCCGCACCCCGCGCGGCCAACATGCGGTTGCCTACAAAACCGTGGCAGACGCCGACGACGACCGCCACCTTGCCGATAGCCCGGGCGAGATCGGTCACCGTCGCCAGCACCTCGGGCGCGGTCTTTTCGGCGCGCACGACCTCCAGCAGCTTCATGACGTTAGCCGGCGAAAAGAAATGCATGCCGAGCACGTCTTGCGCCCGCGACATCGAGGCCGCGATTTCGTTCACGTCGAGATAGGAGGTGTTGGTGGCGAGGATGGCACCGGGCCTGGCGATGGTATCGAGCTTGCCGAACACCTCCTTCTTTACCGCCATATCCTCGAACACGGCCTCGATGATCAAATCGCAATCTGCAAGATCGGCATAGTCGGTGCTGCCCGTGAACAGGCCGAGCCGCTTCTGCTTGGCCTCTTCCGTCAACGAGCCGCGGCTGACGGAGACGGCATAGTTCTTCTCGATCGTCGCCAGCCCGCGCCGCAGCGCCTCCTCGCTGGTCTCGAGCAATGTCACCGGGAGACCGCCATTGGCGAAGGCCATGGCGATGCCGCCGCCCATCGTGCCCCCGCCGATGATGCCGACGCGTTCGATCCGGCGCTTCTGCAAGTCCTTGCCGGGCACCTTTGCGGCCTCGCGCTCGGCGAAGAACAGATGCCGCTGCGCACTCGACTGATCGCCGGAAACGAGTTTCAGGAAAAGCTGCCGCTCGGCGGCCAGCGCCTCGTCGAACGGCAAGGTGATGGCGTTGCGCATGGCTTGGGCGCAGGCAAGCGGGGCTTCCAGCCCGCGGGCTTTTTTGGCCAGCTCAGCGGCCTGAGCGTCGAAAGCGGCAAGATCGGTCCCGGCAAGGCGGTCATTGCGGTCGCGCACCGGCACGAACGGACCGCCTCTATCAGCCATTTCGCCAGCGAAGCGAACCGCCCCTGCCAGGAGATCACTGTCGACAACAGCGTCGACGAGACCGGCGGCTTTCGCCTCGCCGGCCGAAATCGGCGTTCCGGACACGATCATGGCGAGCGACTTCGCGGCGCCGATCAAGCGTGGCAAACGCACCGTGCCGCCGCCGCCCGGCAACAGGCCTAGCTTTACTTCCGGCAGGCCGAGCTTGGCGCTCTTTTCCGCTACGCGAAAATGGCAGCCCAATGCCAGTTCCAGCCCGCCGCCCAGCGCCGTGCCATGAATGGCGGCCACCGTCGGCTTGGGAACCGTTTCCAGCAAAGCGATGATGGCGCGCAGTTCCGGCTGCTGCACCGGCTTGCCGAATTCGGTGATGTCGGCGCCGGCTACAAAAGTCCGCCCGGCGCAGGCGATCACGATCGCCTTGGCGGCAGGATCGTCGCGCAAAGCCGCGAGCGCCTCATAAAGCGGCTTGCGGACATGAAAACTCAGCGCATTGACCGGCGGGTTGTCGATGGTCACCACCGCCACGCCGTTCTCGTTCGCGATGCTGACAGAACTGGACAAGCGGAACCTCCCGAGACCGGCTACAACCGCGCAAGGGTTTACTAGGCCCGCCTGCCAATGGGAACCCGATCCGGCCCTGGCCCAATGATTGGCCGGCGGTCAGTTATCCACCCGGCCGAAGGGCGGCACGTCGCCGATCACTTCGCGCTTGTCCTTGCCGCAGACGAAGGTCTTGGCTTTCTCATCCGCCAGCTTGCGCGCCTGGTCGTTGGCCTGCGGGTTGCCGGTCGCCAAAACCAAGCCAACGGTGCAGCCCTGATGCTCTTCGGGTTGCGCGACCTTGGCGACGACCAGCACGTCGGTCGATTTCTTCTCGCCCTCAGGGTTGCTGACCGAGCGGCGATGGATGGCGGCGAAGGGGATGGCGACATCGCCATTGGTCTCGATCCGCCATTCCACCTTGGGGCCCGACCCGTTGAAGGCGGTGAAACTCTCCCAGACCGCGGTCATGTCGTCGGACGGAAAGCCGTAATAGACGGATTCGCGTGCGTCGTCGTAGCCGATCAGCACCGGGTAGCCGCGATAGCCTGAGCAGACGAGGCTCGCCCAATCGCCGTCGCCTTCCGCGGCCTGCGCATAGGTCACGCAATCCTTTTTGGAGTCGAGATCGGTGTAGGCGCTGGAGATGTCGCCGGCCTGGGCCGCCTGGCAGAAAGCGGCGAGGGCAAGCGGGATCAGAAGGGCACGCATCGATGGCAACTCCGTTTCGAGTTGCCGGAAGCGTACCGCCGTCTGCTATTTCTTCAAGCTGGCTTCGATCAAGAGGTCGGCGTTGCGGGCAACCGACGCCGCTGGTCCGCCACGGCCGAAAAGCTGGCCGCTGATATAGGCGCCTTCGATGAGAAGCAGCAGGCCGTCGCCCAGCGTGTCGGAATCCACCGCGCCCATCGCCGCCGCCATGGCGCGCAGGCGCCGGCGCAATTCCTGCTTGTTGTTCTCGCTGACGATGCGCGCCGGGTGGCCGCGCTCGGGATATTCCACAGCGGCGTTGGTCATGCCGCAACCGCGATAATCGGGCTTTTGCGTGCGTTTTCCGACCCGGGTCAGGAAAGCGATGATCTGCGCGCGCGGATCGCCCGGATGCGCGTTGACTGCCTCGTCGAAGCGTTCCCAGAATTCGAGGTCGTATTTGCGCAGATAGGAGGCGGCAAGCTCGTCCTTGGAAGGGAAGCTGCGATAGAGGCTGGGCTTGGTGACGCCGGCGCGCTTGACGATCTCGTCAACGCCGATCGCCCTGATGCCCTCGCGATAAAAAAGGTCACGCGCCACGTCCAGAATCTTGTCCGCCGCCTTGGGGGCAGGAGCCGCGCTCAACGACCCATCAATTTTATTGTCCGATGACATGCAAACAACTCGCTTGACAATGTTACTGACCGGTACGTATGTAGGGCGACGTCCCATTGCAACGTACCGGTCAGTAACATGATAGCCCAGTCCCGCCCGTTTGGCCAGCGCTACGCCTTCGTCGTCGTCGCCGTCATATTCTTGTGCCTGTTGATCGCCGCCGGGCTTCGCTCGGCGCCCTCGGTGATGATGGTGCCGCTGGAGGAAAGCTTCGGCTGGCGCCGCGATGTGACCTCCTGGGCGGCCAGCATCGGCATCCTGCTCTATGGGCTGACCGGCCCGTTCGCGGCGGCACTGATGGAGCGCATTGGGATGCGCCGCACGCTGCTCGGATCGCTGGCGGTGATGTCGGGATCGACGGCGCTCAGCCTGTTCATGACGCAGCCCTGGCATCTTTTCCTTACCTGGGGTGTGCTTTCCGGCATCGGCTCCGGCGCGGTGGCGAGCGTGCTCGGCGCCACCATCGTCAACCGCTGGTTCAAGACCAATCGCGGCCTGACTATGGGGCTGATGTCGGCCTCCAGCGCCACCGGCATGCTGGTGTTCCTGCCGGTCATCGCCTCGCTGGCGCAGAGCGGCGGCTGGAAGCCAGTGGCGATTGCGGTTGCGCTTGCCACTGCCGCGCTGATCCCGTTCGTCTTCCTGCTGGTGCCGGAGCGTCCCGCTTCGATCGGCCAGGTGCGCTACGGCGCCGATGCCGACGACGTGCCGCCGGTGTCGCCCGCATCGCAAGGCAACTTCCTGGCGCATACGCTGAACACGCTGCGCCGCGCCGCCGGCACACGGGTGTTCTGGTATCTCTTCGCTACCTTTTTCGTCTGCGGCTTCACCACCAATGGCCTTGTCGGCACGCATCTCATCGCCTTCTGCGGCGATATGGGCATCGGCGAGGTGCAGGCCGCCGGGCTCTTGTCGATGATGGGCATTTTCGACCTGATCGGCACGACTTTGTCCGGCTGGCTCACCGATCGTTTCGATCCACGCAAGCTGCTCGGCGTCTATTACGCGGTGCGCGGCCTGTCGCTGATCTATTTGCCCTATTCCGGCTTCTCGGCGACCAGCCTGATCATCTTCGCCGTGCTCTACGGGCTCGACTGGATCGCCACCGTGCCGCCGACGCTCAGGCTCGCCAACGAAGCCTTCGGCGACCGCAGCGGCCCGATCGTGTTCGGCTGGATCGTCGCCGGCCACCAGGTGGGCGCCGCGGCGGCCGCGGCTTTCGGCGGCACGATGCGCGAGTTGCAGGGCAATTACGAGCTGGCCTTCCTGATCGCCGGCATGACGGGCATCGCGGCGGCTTGTATCTCGCTGCTGATCAATACCGCCAAGCCGGCTTTCGAGCCGGAGCCGCAGGCAGCTTGAGGCATGTCGATATTCGGGTGAGGCCGGCCTGCAAACGGCAATCTCCTGCGCTTCCGGCGCTCACGTACTTTAAGTGCGCTCCGCTCCGGTTCTCGGAGACGGCCTTGTTTGGTCGCTTCGCGCCCGTCTTCGACTCCGGCTCGTCCTGACCCGAATCTCGACACGCCTCCCGGCGCAGGTTGTCCAGCCGATAGATGGGTAACACTTTGAACCGGATACATGGGTTACAGTTTTCCCCCTGAGTTGCTGTCCGCC
>NZ_JARTVT010000039.1:0-52918 GCF_029625685.1 Mesorhizobium sp. WSM4976 | reverse complement strand
CTGCTTGATCAGCCATTCGATGTGATTTGACCACATCTGCAACACCTCGCGCTTCTCCTTGACGTTGCTATAGAGATTGTAGATTTCGCCAATGTCTGTCAAGGACGCCGCCTTGTGATTCAGTATGTGCTCGATGACGTGTGGCAATACCTGCCGCCTGCCGAGATTTGTCGCGAGCGTCCTGCGCAGATCGTGAAGGGTCCAGTTCTCCAAAGCCACCCCGTCAGTATTGACCTTGCCGTCTAGAGCCTTCTTGCCCTTCGCGTAGCCTGAGAAGTGGCTTCTTTCGTTGCCCCTCGCAGGGAAAAAAACGTGTCATTGGTCTTCGGTACCGTCTGGGGGACCGACACCGCCAGTGTGGACAGCGGAATAAGCGTAGGCTCTTCGTTCTTCGTGCGGTCACCCGATAGTTCCATGTTCCGGCTTCAAGGTTGAGGACCAACGCATCGCGGCAACTTCCGTACGCCTCTGTCCGGTCAGAATGAGCAGCTTGACGATGGAGCCGAACGAATAGCCGATATCGCCCGGTTCGGGCTCACAGCCCGTTCATATAGCCGCCAGTTCGGCATCGTTCACCACTCGCTTGCGCTTGACGATCGGGGCCGGATCCGGATTTTCCAATCCCTCGCGGGGAAACCGCGGATGAGCCGTTGCGGCGGTTTGCGACACCAGTTGAAAAATGCCCGCATACACCAGAAGGCCGTGTTAGCCGCTTGCGGGTGACCCCCGGCGACGATCTTCTTGGTGATGTTAGCAATGTCGGTGTCGATCACATGGTGGATAGAGCGACTCCCGAGGGCAGGCACAAGATACCGGTTCAGGCTGGCCTCGACCAGTGCGGTGTTTTGAGGGTCGTTACTCGGCGGCCTGGAGGTGACCGCCATCGCCGTCCTCGGTATCGTCAGCGCTGATATGCGCCTGATCGGCAAGGAAGGCTGGCAGTTCCGATGGAGCTATGCTGGAATTTGGGTGACGAGGCTGATCAAGCGGCGCTCTGCGGCTTCGTTTCGATGACCTGGATTCCGTCCAGGAACCTGGCACCTGCGATGAGTTTCGGCAACTGATTTTGTCCTTTCAATCGTCGCCACTTCCTGGCCGCGGCCAACAGCTTGAAGACCATCAGCTGGGCGGTTTTCGAGGATAGCGAGCCCTTGGTACGCACCGTGCGATAGCGAACGGTTGCAAAGACGCTTTCGATGGGATTGGACGTTCGCAGATGATCCCAGTGTTGGGCGGGGAAATCGTAGAGCGCCAGCGACGCAATATGATCTTTCGTCAGGCAGTCGACCGCCTTGGCATACGCCTCGGCCTCCATCTCGATCGCATGCGCAAGCAATTTGCGCGCGCCGCTGCGAAGTACATCCGTCAGGGTATCATCGATTTCGTCGGGCTGACGAAGGCGAACAATGTGTTGATAGTCTCGTTCATGGCGTATCACTCTCCTTGAGAGGTACTGGCAGGCTTCATCACCCGCCTCGATACGCCGCTCTCCTCAAGCCGCCATCATCCAGTTTCCGCCATGGCTCCCCCTGATTGATCCGCTTCACCTGTGCAACTGCACAGGCTGCCCTAGCGGGGAGATTGGCCTCCAATGGCGAAAGCTTGCCGCAGGAGACCCTCCGATGACCGTGCCTATGGCGCCGCCGCTACGACAACTTGCCGACAAGCAGCGTGCGATCCACTGCCGCGCTACTGCGCCTTCAAGGGACGTCTGGATCGCGACGCAGGAGCCGATGACCGTTACGGGATCAATTCCAGGTCGCGCTGGCCGTCGCTGTGCCAGTTCGACGGTCTGGTGGCAATTTGGGCACATCTTCTGTCGCCGACAGTGGCGATGGCTGACGCTTCAACGAAACGGGGTCTTCGACGTCTGCTGCCTTCGCCGATGCTTTGCGAAGTGGCATAATGTTTCGACGCACGCAGGCGCGGGCAGGGGATGTCAGTCATGAATCTCCTGACTGGCGCGGATCAGGCCGATTGGCGGGATGAAAGATCATACGACTACACCGCTGGCCTGACGCTGCGGGAGTGGGCTTGGGAGTTCTTACGCCGCAATCCAGCGTTCCAGCGCGATCTGACCGCTGCGCGCCAGCATTGCAAGACTTGGTCTCTCCAATCCTTTCTCGATATGGTCGCGTCGGCCGGCGACCTGTCACGCTGGGGTGTTCTGTTTCGCGGAGTCTTGTGGCCGCGCTTCGGTCGTATTCTGGTGTCCGCTCTGGTGCGTCCATGTGCTGCCGGTCATTGCGGAACGGTTGCCTGCCTCGTCGCCGACACCGCCGTTCGAACTCTCGGCATTGCCCTGTCGTGCAATCGTCCTGCTGGCGCCCGACAAGAGCCAGCATGTTCTTCTTCGCAATGCGGACCACGCGCTGCAGCTCGCCGTCTCGGGCGCGAATATCCTCCACCCTGTTTGCCTGCATACGCAAGCCATCTGGCCCGCGGTGCTTTTAAAGCATCGACTGAGGGGACTGGAGTGCCTCAATGCTCTCAGTCTAGGGCAACAGTTGCCCCCCCGCTTGTTTGCGCCGGAAAAGCGCGGCGTTCGTTTGTCCTTCGTTCTTCGTGCGCTCGACGGTTCGCTCGCCGGAGCACCTCATCGCGAGCTCGCCGAAGTTCTCATCGGTCAACGGCGCGTCCATGCCGACTGGGCGGATCCTCGCGATCATCTGCGCGACCGCATCCGTCGGGCCGTCTCGCGTGGCCGCGCGCTCATGAATGGTGGCTACAGAGATTTCCTAATTTGAAAAGCGACAGTCCGCGCTGTGCGTCGGTGGATGAACGTTCGCTCGCAGCTGTACCCGTCACCAACAGTTCGCCCGCCGACAGGACTGCATGGCGCCTTGCAAGTGCGCTCTGGTCTAGCTTGTCGATGCCGAAATGAGATGGGCGAGGGTGCCAAGGCGGTGGTTCATTAGGGCCGGCCTCGACCTGGACGCACATCATTGGTCGGAAAGCGGCGTGCACCGCAATGTCGCCATAGCAGCCAAGATCCTTTGAGGCCGGACCTGCAGTCCTGTTGGACCGGCGGGTGCAACAATATGGAGGGATCTGAGGCCTCACACCGTTCCCTGGTCGACAGCTCGGTCAACATAGCACCCACCGCTTGATTATGGAAATGGTGTGCCTGGAGTGCAGCGAGTAGCGGCTTGCTGCGCACTGTCCTAAGAATAGCAGTCATGACCCGTCTGGGGTTCTGCAACACGACGATTCAACCGCTTGGGCATTGTCGCATATCCCACAATGTAGAATGCGCAACAGGGCAAAAGCTGATCCATCGGCGGTTTATCAATGCTTTTTGGCTTGGCACGGCACATGCAACGCAATCGGCAAAAGGCGCACGAACTGAGTGGCCCATCGGCCCTAGGAGCGCTGACTTATGCCCTCCCAAGGCATGTCCGGCCCGACAGCGAGCTCAGTCTCCTGCCGGGCATCCGTGTTTCAGGTCAACGGCGTTTGGAACTTCCAATTAGGTGGCGGCATTGACCGCAGGCCGCCCCCCGGTGGGGCGGAGAGACAGTGCAGCAGGTTTCAAATCCCGCCCATGCAAAGATATTTCATTTCCAGATAGTCCTCGAGGCCATGACGGGAACCCTCCCGCCCGATGCCGGATTGTTTGATCCCGCCAAACGGTGCCGCCTCCGAGGACATGCGTCCCGTGTTGATGCCAACCATGCCATATTCCAGAGCCTCTGCCACACGCCAGACCCGCTTCAGGTTTGAGGCATAGAAGTATGCGGCGAGGCCGTATATCGTGTCATTGGCCTCGCGCACGACCTGATCCGCATCGTTGAAGCGAATGATCGGCGCGAGCGGCCCGAATGTCTCCTCTTGCGCGACTGCCATGACGCTGGAAATCTCGGTGAGGACCGTGGGTTCGAAAAACGTGCCATTCTTGCCGATACGCTGGCCCCCGCATCGTATTGTGCCGCCTTTCGCAATGGCATCTGCGACGTGAGACTCGATCTTGGCCAGAGCATGCTTGTCGATGAGCGGTCCGATGTCCACTCCGGCATCGAATCCGTCGCCAACCGACAAGTGCCGGATTCTTTCCACGAATTTCTTGACGAACTCATCGTGAACGCTCGATTGGACGTAAATGCGGTTCGCGGAAACGCAGGTCTGGCCGGCATTGCGGAACTTCGCCTGGACCGCACCGTCAACAGCACCGTCAATGTCGGCATCATCGAAGATGATGAAAGGTGCATTGCCGCCGGTTTCAAGGCTGACCTTCTTGATCTGGTCAGAGCACTGACGCATCAGCAGCCGTCCGACCTCGTTCGAACCGGTAAAGCTGATCTTTGGAATTGGTGCAGAGTTCACGGCCCACGCGATCACCTTCGGACGCATAGATCAGGTTGACCACGCCATCGGGAAAGCCGGCCTGATGGGCGAGGGCGAACATTGCGCCAGCCACGAGCGGCGTCTGTTCAGCGGGCTTGAGCACGATTGTGCAGCCCGCAGCCAAGGCCGGCGAGATTTTGCGCGCCACCATGGAGGCCGGGAAATTCCATGGCGTGATCGTGCCAACAACGCCGATGGGCTGCTTGATCACTAGCATTCGGCGGTCTGTCGAGGGTGCCGAGATCGTCTCGCCATAGACGCGATTGGCCTCCTCGGCATACCATTGCAGATACGCCGCCGCATGCGATACCTCTGAAATGGCTTCGGCAAGCGGCTTGCCCATTTCCGCAGTCAGAATCGCGGCGAGATCGCCTGCATGGTCGATGATCAGCTGATGCCATCGCCAAAGAACGTCGCTACGTTCTCGGGCCGTCAACGCGGCCCATCCCGACTGCGCAACATAGGCCTTGTCTACCGCAGCACGTGTCTCCTCCACGCCCATATCGGGAAGCTCTGCCAAAACTTCGCCGGTCGACGGATTGACGACCTCGAACGTCTTATTGCCAACTGGTCTGCCGAGTGCCGGCAGGCGGTCGATGGCTCCAAACAGGTGCGGGGATTTCAGACGGCGGATCATCGGCAGGCACAGGGGCAATACCGGATTCCTCCTCAACGCAGCGAACATCCAGGTCGACAGGCCGTCAGTGTGTATTCTGCACCAGTGGGTTCGTCGTAGGGCCTCGGCAAAGCAGCTGGTAGACCACGCTAGCCCGATGAAAAGACAGCAGTTTCGTTAGTTTGAGTGCCCGCGGTTCATCAATTGATGGATTAAGCAGTCGGATGTTTGCTTCATCCACCATGCCTGCTGGTGGCATGCGACTGAATTCTGCAAAAAGGCGGCATACATGCTGAGGAGCGCCATTTCGGCGAGAGGCCGCCGGACCGCCAATGCCGCGCAAGGTCGGCGAAAACGACTCCGCGCGTCTGCATGATCTGCTTGGCCCACGGGCCTCCACATTCGCTCTTCCCACGAGAAGCCCCGATGAAGAAGGAAGGTGAGATGAGTTTCTTTACTCATCCTTGCCGCCCAGCGGCGGGCCGACCACCAAAATGGCGGGCTCGGCCGAAAGCAGCTTTTTGGCCGCCGCCTTGACCTGTTTGAGCGTCACCCGACCGATGCTGCGGGCGCGACGCTGGTTGTAGTCGACGTCGGCCTTGTGAATCTGCAAATCCAGGAGCCGGTCTGCAATCGAGCGGGTCGAGCCCAGTTGGTCGATGGCATAGGCGCCGATCAGGTGCTTCTTCGACGCCTTGAGCTCGGCCCCGGTCGGTCCTTGCTGCGCCATCTGCTTTACCACATCTCGCACGATGCTCAGTGTTTGGGCAGCGCAGTCCGAGCGTGTCTCTGTCGTAACCAGAAGCGAGTCAAGGGTTAGTTCAGAGCTGACGTGATAGGCAAGGCCGCGTTTTTGACGTACCTCCTCGTAAAGGCGGGAAGTCAAGTATGAGCCGCCAAGGATGTCGTTCAGCAGCACGGCCGCGTAGAAATCCGGCGCGCTAGGCTTCACGCCAGGCCAGGCCAACGTCAGCGAAGTCTGCGGCAGGTCGTAGTTCTCCTCCACCAGTTGACCGAGTTTCGGCGCGACATCGTAGACGGGGACGAGGGTTTGTTGCTCAGGCAAATCACCAAACAGCTGGTCAAGCCTTTCCCTCAACGTGTTCGCGTCAATGTCACCCACCACGGCAATATGGAGCCCGTCGCGAGCGAAAATGGCCTGGTGGAAGGCGCGGAGGTCGGACGGCGTGATGCCGGGCAGGCTCTCTTTTGTGCCTTCTCCCAGCCTTGAACAAGGATGCGCGCCATAGATCGCGCGCAGCCATTTGCGCTGAGCGATGGCGTTAGGGTCTCGCTCGCTGCCGACGATGCGGGAGACAATCTCGGCGCGGACGCGATCGATCGGCCCCTGCTCGAAGCGCGGCGCGTTCAGCGCGAGCCGAAGCAGGCCGAACGCCGCGTCCTGCTTTTTGGAAAGCATGCACATCGATCCGTAGATGTCGTCGCTTTGCGCGTCCAAACTCATTTCGGCGCCGGCATGGTCGAGCTTCACCTGGAAGGCACCGCTGTCGTAATGGCCAGCGCCTTCGATGAACAGGCCGGCCATCAGTTTGGCCATCCCCTCCTTCCCGACCGGGTCCTGCTTGGTGCCGCCCTTGAAGGCAAAGCCGATGTTGACGATTTCCACTGTGTGGTCCTCCACCAGCCAGGCGATGATGCCCTTTTCGGACTTCACCTCCTGGATGTTCATCGCAGCATGGGGCCGAGCGCCGAGCGTCATCTCTTGATTCTCCGTCTTGGGCAAGAGATAGCCCGTGGTCGAACGGTCGAACGCGAGATAGCGGGCGGCAACTGCTTTGATTTGCTCGGGGGTAACCTTGCGGATGCGATTCGGCCGTTCCTCGACATCCTTCACGGTACCGCCGGTGGCCAGCGTCGAGCCGTAGATGCTGGCGAGCCAGTCCAGGTTGTCTTCCGCAAAGATCATATTGAGCAAATAGTGGTCCTTGGCCTTGCCTAGTTCCTCGTTGCTGACACCATCCTCGGCAATGCGGGCAACTTCGGCAGCGGCCGCCGCTTCGAGATCAGCCAGCTTGGCATCGCCGCGCGGTGCGCCATAGATGGCGAACTTGGTGTCGTCGAGCATAGTGCCCTGGAAATAGACGCGGGCGCTGGAAGCGATACCTTGCTGGACAGCGAGCGCCTGGTAGAGCCGGCCGCGGTTACCGCCGCCGAGAATTTCGGCCAGCAGGTCGAGCGCTTCGGCCTCGCCCGGCTTGGCGGTGTGGTAGGACGGCACCACCCACTGCGTCGAAAAACTGGGCACGCTGACGCGGGCGTCTGAGAGCGTGACGGTGCGCCTGGTGTTCTGCTCGGGCTCAACCGGCCGGATGCGCGGCGGCAGGTCAGGTCCGCGCGCCACCTTGCCATAGGTCTTTTCGGCCAGCGCCCGCACCGTGTCCGGTTCGACATCGCCGGCCACGATCAGCACGGAGTTGTTGGGCCAGTAGTACTTTTCATAGAAGACGGTGGCGTCGACGCGGTTCAGCTGCTCGATCTCCTGCATCCAGCCGATGATCGGGATGCGATAGGGGTGGTTCTGCCACAGCGTCGCGTCGATCTCCTCATGGAGAACGTCCTGCGGGTTGGTGTCGGTGCTTGAGCGGCGCTCCTCGATGACCACATCGCGCTCGGTCTTGACGACATCGTCGGTCAGGATGAGGTTTCGCATTCGGTCGGCCTCGAAGCTCATCATCAGCTCGAGCGCCGACGGCGCCACTGTCTGATAGAAGGCGGTGTAGTCGGAGGAGGTGAAGGCGTTGTTGGAGCCGCCGATCTCGAACACTGCGCGGTCGAATTCGCCGCCCGCATGGTTGGTCGTCGCCTTGAACATCAGATGCTCGAAGAAATGGGCGATGCCGGATTTGCCCGGCGGCTCGTCGGCGCTGCCGATCTTGTACCACACCATGTGGGTGACGATCGGCGCCCGGTGGTTGGGAATGACGACCACCTCCATGCCGTTGTCGAGCACGAAATCCCTCGCCTTGCCGTCCTCCCATGCGACGGGGATCGGAGCCGGCCCCGCGCCGACCAACTCGGACGCAACGGACGTCCTGCGAAGCCCATGAGTGCGGGGCTTGCTTGGTAGTTCTGGTAGGGAGAGTGGGGTTATGGGCTGCGTTCCTGGCAAAGTGATCTGTTCCTCATTTTGAAGGATCTATGTCTCCCGAACGCCTATTGGGAGAAAGTGGATCGGCACGCGACGCCGAGCCACATGAGCCGTCAGCGTGTTGCTGGGCCTGACGCGAGCCTCATCTTTGGATGCGTCCGGGAAACTTTCGGCATGGTGAGGCCATGGGAAGTCTGCTCGTTATCCATTGGGTGTTTGCGGATACCTGAGCATGCCCCGTGCCAAGTAAGAAAGCCCCGATTCGCAAGGTTTGATCCAACCTTGATACTTGCGATATCCGACATTGTCGGGCATCCGACAGAAAGCGCCTTTCGCCGGCGCGCCGGCTATGACGCTCGCCTCCTCCGGCGTGACGACGATCCTTTGGCGGGCGCCGCGCACACCGATCTGCCCGCCTATCAGCACCGCGACATCGAAGGACAGCGCGATCGTGACTGGATGGGTCTTACGCAAACATGCAGCAGTGCCACCGCGATCAGGACTTCATCCGCCCCACAAAGACCCGAGCGCGAGGGACGACGTGTAAGGCAACATGTCATCCTCGATAATGATGCCGCGCATAAAGAGGTAAGGTCCCTCGTCGTACCGGCGAGCCCCTTCGCTGGGTCTCGCGAGGGTCTGGTTTGCGAACGTCGACCGACAGCATCACGGCATGGGCGGCCCCATCGGTAGGCAAGCATTGACCGTGCCATCAGCGTTGAGGCAGCGCAGAGCCCAATTTCCCGGTGCCAGCCGGTACGTTGGAGCTTCAACTGTGGCCAGCCAAGCGGGCCGAGGCCGTGAAACTCCTGATACCCTGGACCGTCCGGATTGCAACGCACGACGCCTTGGTCTCGCGCCAACGTCCATTGACGCTCAGCGAAGCATCATGCGGACGAGCTGGGAAAGCTTGGCCGGGCCGGCGCCTTCCCAGGCGCATGGGACGCGCGACGACCCATGTGGACCTTGGATTTCACTACGCACTTACGCTGCTTTGGCCTTGTCAGCAGCCTGAGCATAAAGCGTGCTCAGCTTTCAGGGCGAGCCTCTTTCATGTTGATAGCATCTGTCGTCATTCAGGATCGCCCCATTTTCGCATGCCGCTTGCAGCTTTCAGACTGTTGTCAGCCAGGGCCGCCATAAAGGGTCTCGTTTAACGCATTCGGGAGGCTTCATCACTCGACCACATTAATTTCGGGCCGTTCGCCGGCGCTCCGAATGGCACTTAACACCAGATCCTCTCCAAACCCGTGATGATCCAAGAGGAAAACGAAAAATCCCTAAATCATAAAAAAGCACCGATACGGTCGGCTCCAGGCTGATGAAATTGCGGTCTCACTGGCCACGCACGATACTTGCGATGGCGATGGCCATTGCAAAGGCCGGTCAAGCACCCAAGACGCTGACAAGCACGCCTCCGACCAAAGCTCGATCGTTGGCAGCCTTTCTAGCCGTATACTTGGGGCATTTTGGGACGGCGATCCGGACGCCGATTAAAACCTGCCGGTCGTCTAAATGGAATGGTTGGTCCGGGTCCTTACTGGACCTGCGCCAACCCGATCGGGCCGGCGCACAGGGGCACCCAGACAATTGGACACGTCGCCTTTGCGCGGCGGCTTGCACTTTCTCGGATGGCCTTTTTTCTCCCCGGGCGAAATCGAGCGAGCGGTGAGGCGGAGCCTTCGATTTTGCCGATCATGTCGTGTCGCTTCGATCGAACTGCTCAGACGATGATAGCGGCATTGATTGCCGCGGCCGAAATGCGTTGTGTGAAGTACGATTTCTACGCCGTATACATACTGCCGTACAGTTCGCCCTGTCAGCAGCCTTGCCAGCAATCCGCCCTGTGTCCAACTGTCGTCGAATTCACCGGTGTCATTGAGGAATTCGTATGATCGCCTCGAAACCATCATTGCGACCGCGGGCGGGCGACGCAAGCTCTAGACTGCCACCGATCCGCTGGATAACCATGTTAGCGATATGTAGACCAAGGCCTGAGCCCGCAGCAGGAGTAGCACCACGACTAAATCGCTTTGTAAGCCCTTCGAGGTCGGGGAGGGGCACCACCGGTCCGGCGTTTGCAATAGCGATGGTTCCATCAGTTTGGACGGAAACTGTTGTCGGAACAGTGGGCAGTCCATGTATCAGCGCATTCTCGATCAGGTTACGAAGGAGGATCCCAAACGCATCGACATCCACTTTGCGCATCAAAGTGGGGCAGCCGTCGACGTTAAGATGCAGGCGTCCGGCATATTGCGGCTTTTTCCTCAGGTCATCGATTTCCAGCCGAACCGATCGGACAAGATCGATCGCGTGATCCGCCATGCCAACCCCCGATTCGGCTTGAGCGAGCTGAAGCACTTTTTCGACAAGGCGGCCAAGGCTCGACAGCGCTTGCTCGATGCCGCGCGCACGCATTTTGGCCGACCCATTGGGAAGCTCGGCCACTAATCTCTGCATCTGAGCGATTGAACCTGCGATCGGCGTGCGCAGTTCATGCGCACTGTTTGCGGCGAACTCGCGTTCGGCCTCGAGAGCCGCCCGCAGACGATCGAGAAGCCGATTGACGGATGCCGCGATTGGAGCCAACTCTGCCGGGAAATCGCCCAAGTCCATTGGTGACAGATTGCCGCCGTCGCGCGATCCGATCTGCTGTCGCAGTACCTCGATTGGCCGCAGCGAGCGCCGGATCACGATCCACCAAACAGCTAAGCTAAAGGGCAGGAGCACGAGTGTCGGAAGGAAGACAAAAAGTGCGCCCTTCGCGATTGTGGTACGGCGGCCATCAAGCGGTTCGGCCAACTGATGATACACGCCGTCTTGGATCTCCTCTGTGTAGACGCGGTAATCAGCGTTTCGCCAAAAGCCGTTACTCAGGGGAGCATCAGGGAAGGGCTGCTGACCCTCTTCCGGTTCAGAAATAAGCACTACCCCGTACTTATTAATAACCTGCTCACGATAGGTCCAGTACTTTTCATAAGTTGGCAAGTGGTTATTGTATTGATCAACGTGTTTTCCATTCAAGACCTTGATCAGCTCTGGTTCTCTGTACTCTGCGCTCCCCTGGAGCAAGTCATCCGAACTTTCGTTTACATTATTGCAAAAAATGAACGCAGCAATGGTTGGGGCGGCGATCCAAACCAGGAGCGTTGCCCCGCCTAACCACGATATCAGCTTTCTCGTCATGCTGTTCGAGTTCGTCATGTGACCACGAGCCTGTATCCGGAGCCACGCACGGTTGCTATTCTATCCCCGCCGATCTTCTTGCGGAGCCGGCTGACATAAACCTCCACTGTGTTGCTCTCGAACTCCGAATTGAATGAATAAAGCGCGTGCTCGATCCTCCCCTTTGAAACGACCGAACCGGGCCGGCGTAGAAGGCAGTCGAGCACCGCCCATTCGCGTCCAGACAGGTGGACCTCCTGCCCGTCGCGGAAGAGGCGTCGCTCGGCTGCCTGTATGGAAAGCGTCCCAACCGAAAATTGCGGCTCCGGAAAATGCCCTTGGCGACGTGCCACTGCACGGATGCGTGCCGAGAGTTCCCCCAGATCGAACGGCTTGACCAAATAGTCGTCGGCGCCAGCGTTGAGCCCCTCGATGCGATGCGAAATCCGATCGCGGGCTGTCAGAATGATGACCGGCGTTGTATCAAGCCCCTTGATCAGCTCCCGCAGATAGTCGATGCCATTGCCGTCCGGCAGGTGAACGTCGAGCAAAATAACGTCGTAGCCGGCCACAGCTGCATGACCGCGCGCTCCGGACAGGCCCTCGGCCCAGTCGACCGCGTGGCCACCAGCCACCAAATGATCGTGCACAGCACTTCTAAGGTCGTCGTCGTCTTCAATGAGCAGTATTCGCATCAGGCTGCCGAGCTCCGGTATGAGGGCAAGGCTCCTGCCTTATTGATCGAAGCTGACAGTAGGCTGAACCGGCGCCAGCGAATATCTGGGGGCTTTCAGGCTGCTGTCAGCTACAATTGCAAGAAAGGGGTCGTTAACAAAGCCAAACGAAGAGGCCTTATGAAACCCCTCCTGATCTCGGCACTTTTGCTCAATGTGACCACCGGCGGCTGTACACTGGTTGGCGGGCAATTCGACGTGGCGGTCAACGAATGGCAGCCGCGCCACGCGTCAATGTCCAGGCTTGAAACTGACAGGTGTCTTAAATACGAGGGCACCGTAGCGGGTGCCTCCAGTTATCGAACAGTGCCTAGCAGGTCAGAAGTGCACTTTGACCATAGGGGTCGTCCGTATTTTCGGCGCTCGCGAACAGAGTCGACGGTCAATCGATGCGCCACTGCCAGAGTCTGGAACGGTCAAGTGTTTGTTATCCCCCGTCCGGGCCATATTCTCTGCCGAGGACCAAGAAGGCCCTATTTTCGGTGCCCACGAACAGAGCCAACGGTCAATCGATGCGCCACTGCCAGGGTCTGGAACGGTCAAGTGTTTGTGATCCCCTGTCCCGGCCGTGTTCTCTGCCGAACTCGCCCTTGTAGTCGGCACACCAAAGATCGTTAGGGCGACAGCCGTTTGAAAGTGGTGTCCCCGTCGCCCTGTTGCGCCTGCGCTTGCGGCGCTCGACCATGCCGTGGCGGTCGAGCACGGCATGCACGGCCGAGATCGCGGGCCGGTGCACATCCGGATACAGCCGGGCCAGCCGCTCGCGTATCTTCGGCGCACCCCATGTCGGCTTGTCTTGCTTGAGGCGCACAATCAGCTTCTCGATTTGAAACGGAAGCTGATTGGCGTGGCGATAGGGCCGCCGCGATCGGTCCGTCAGCCCTCCAGGCCGCTGTCGTTGTAGCGCGTGAGGATCTTGTAGCCGGTCTTGCGCGAGATATCGAACTCCCGGCAAAGCACCGCCATCTTCTCGCGTCCAGCAGCCGGGCGACGAACTTCAGCCGCTCTTCCATGACGTTACACTCCTTCCAAGGCACCTTGCTCTCCTTGCAAAGGGCCGAAAGTGTAACCCATCTATCCGGAATGAACTGTCACCCATCTCTCGGGAAGGAAAGTCATGGCCAAGGCAACTGGAAGCCGAATTTTCTTTTAGAGTATGAATCAGCGCCGTCTGCCGAAAAGCGCGTCCACGATCTTCCCTTTTGAAACGACCGTGCAGGGCTGGGGCAGACGGTAGTCGAGCACCGCCCATCCGCGTCAAGTCAGGTAGACCTCCTGCCCGTCGCGGAAGAGGCGTCGCTCGGCTGCCTGTATGGAAAGCGTCCCAACCGAAAATTGCGGCTCCGGAAAATGCCCATGGCGACGTGCCACTGCATGGATACGCGCTGAGAGTTCCCCCAGATCGAACGGCTTGACCAAATAGTCGTCGGCTCCAGCGTTGAAGCCCTCGATGCGATGCGAAATCCGATCGCAGGCTGTCAGAATGATGACCGGTGCCGATTCAAGTTCCTTGATCAGCTCCCGCAGATAGTCGATCCCATTGCCGTCCGGCAGGTGAACGTCGAGCAAAATAAGGTCGTAGCCGACCACAGCTGCATAATCGCGCGCTTCGGACAGGTTCTTGGCCCAGTCGACCGCGTGGCCACCAGCCACCAAATGATCGTGCATAGCACTTCCAAGGTCCTTATCGTCTTCAGTGAGCAGTATTCGCATCATGCTGCCGAGCTCCGGTATGAGGGCAAGGCTCCCATCTTATTGGTCGAAGCTGACAATAGGCTGAACCGGCGGCAGCGAATTATTTGGGGAGCTTTCAGGCTGCTGTCAGCTACAACTTGCAAGAAAGGGGTCGTTAACAAAGCCAAACGAAGAGCCCCTATGAAACCCGTCCTGAACTCGGCACTTTTGCTCAATGTGACCCCCGGCGGCTGCATCAGCAAATTGATTTGGGAAACAGGCGCGCCGGTTCTAATGACCGACGCAGGCCGAGGTCTGGAGCTGGACCAGCGAACGGCGTCTTCGGTTTTTCAGGCAACAGCCACATGGAAGAATATGATTGGCTCGACCATGCGCCGAGCTTTGTCGAACGGATTGGTCGCGGGCGCACTACCACAGATTATGGCAGGTTTACGCCCTGGCCTTGACACCCGGGGTGATCGTCACCGGCGGAGCCGCGGCGTACTGATCGGATATCTAACGTCGCTGAGTCTCTCGTCGGTGCAGTGGATCTCTCGGCTTAGCCATCATGCAAAAAACGACGGTTCCGCGACACCACTTTTCAGGTCCGTGACACAGGCTTTGTGAGCCGATCTGTTGTTCTTACCCCAGGCTAATGGCTGAACAGCTCTGTCGCCGGCTCGATGCGCCAGATGGCGCGATGTTTTGAACCCTTTCACGAGGCGACGGCAGCAGCCGACCGGCTCTCCTATCGCGGCTCCCGCGATCCACACACCCAACAAGGGAATCTACCATGGTAATGAAGGCACCGGTTGCCGACGCTAGGAATGGGTCGGTAGTAGATCGGCTGGTCGGCATCGACCTCGCTCGGGGCCTGGCTGTCTTCGGGATGTATGCCGCCCATCTCGGTCCCGACCCCGGCGAAGGAGGACTAGTCGGGTTTCTGATGGAACTAACCCATGGGCGGCCGTCGGCCCTGTTTGCCGTATTGGCCGGTTTTTCAATCCTCCTGATTACAGGTCGCAAGGCGCCGAAGTCGGGGATAGCCGGTAGACAGGCCATCGCCAGAGTCGCAATTCGTGCCCTTGTTTTGCTCGCGCTTGGCTCAATCCTGGGCTGCCTCGGTACCCAGGTCGAAGTCATCCTAGAATACTACGGAATTTGCTTCTTGTTGGTATTGCCGCTCCATCGGCTCAGCGCATATCAGCTGGGCTTGATCGCTGCCGCTACGGCATTAGTTCTCCCGCAAGTCCGTTCCTCCCTTCTGTCGGTTGCCCCCAACCTCCTCGACCCGGTCTTCAACCTCATGGTCAACGGCTACTATCCCGCGGTGACCTGGGTTCCTTTCCTCATCGCTGGCATGGCCATCGCGCGCCTTAATCTTAATACGCTAGCAGCGCATTGGCGCCTTGGTCTGGCGGGGGTCGCGCTGGCCGTGTTGGGCCATGGGGGATCCTTGCTCGCGCTGAGTTCCCGCGCTTTGACTGAAACCTCCTTGTGGTGGTCTGACGTTGACGGCGCTTTTGAGCCTTCCAAGTCGTCATTTATAGTCAAGTCGTCATGGATAGCCGCACCTCATAGCGAAACGACGCTTTCGATCGTGGGCAGCACCGGTTGCGCAATGATCATCTTGGCGGCTTGCATGCTCGCTGTGGATGCGCTCCCGCGTCTGCGAAAGCTGGTCTGGCCAATAATCGCAGTCGGCTCGATGTCTTTGACGGCCTATGTGCTGCACATTGCGGGAATAGCCTATCTTATGAAGATAAACATTTTCAAAGACGAGAGCCTGTCCACGCTCTTTGGCTTCGTTGTGGTTATCAGCACTTTTGCGGTGCTTTGGCTGCGCATCTTCCAGCGAGGACCGATGGAAGTGCTGATGGGTAGGGTCGCAGATCTCGCGCGTCACATCCGCTGAGCACCGCCGCGCCCCGGCCTCCCGATCACATTACGGACAAGGTGGGGCTTTGTCCAAAGCTTGTTCGCGGCAGGGGAGGGTACTTCCTCCCAGCCTGCCGCCTTGTTGATGGAAGCTAAAACGGTCGCGCAGGCGCTAGAGTTGCATCGGCATAATCAGCTTAAACTCGCGAAGTTAAACCCGCGGTTGGTCTATCTCGGCCCGCCTCACCTGAAAGGCTAAGGTATCCGTTTCGGTCAAGGGTTTTAGGGGCCATTTTCGCTGCGCCTTGAGGAGAGCGTTTGCTAGGATGAGGAGCTTTCGCAACAAGATGATGACCTTTGCGGGTTTGCCTGCCGCCTTTAGCGCCTGGTATTTTGCCTTGAGGTCGGGGTTGAAGCGCAGGGCGAAGGGCCGGGCATGTAGAGGGCCTGGCGAACATTGGCCCGGCCGCCCCGGATGAAGGCGCGGCCGCTCCATTTTGCCGAGGCCGGCGAGGCTTGCGGCCTTTGGTTCCGAGTTCCGGCATGTCGATGGTGAGTGTGCAGGCGGTGGCATCCGATGCGCCATATGCTGGTCAGGATTTCGCGGCGCTGGACAGCGTCGGGATCGGCTTTCATGAGGGTAAGCATCGTCTGATCGATATCGCTGAGTTCACGTGGATCTGCTTCCAGCCACTCGTTGTTGTGGCGCCTGAGCAAGGCAAGCGGTCAAGGTCTGGCTCTGGTGCTGGCTGCGGTGCGATCCCCGCACGGGCCAGGTGCCGATCGTGTCGACGATCCACCTCGCCGCGACCAGAGAGCTGCTACTCTCTTCCGCTGTTCATTCTGGCCTCTTCGCAATGAATGTCATAAAATCACCTGTCGCAATTAATGGTTTTTGATTTGGCTCCTACAGCTGGCAGATATCGCCGAGAGTTCCGCAGAGAGCGTCGAAAGTTTTGGCCGCCTTCTTCCGCAGCCGCGCCTTGAGTTTTGAGCAGACCTGTCTTGATCGGGTTGAGATCGGGCGAGCATGGCGGCAGGATCAGGAGCCAGTGCCCCTTTGGCCAACCAGTGGGCGGCGCGTACCTTGCCGACAATCTGGGGTTCCGAACCCGACAGTTGGTTTTCAACCCGACAGTGGCCCGCCTCAGAGCAGGCTACCGCCCTTCGGAGCAGGCAGAAGCTAATCGAGGTTCGCGGGTTCCGGTTTGAATGTGCAGGTCGCTGCGCGCCTGATCTTTCGGTCTGGCGGCACATGACAAAAACTCTCATTTTGGCCGACGATACCCGGTCAGGAGCGGGTATCGCAGTCGAGAAGCGACCCGAGCACGTCCACAAGATGTGCCGAGTTTGCAAGGTGTGTCATTGTTTCTGTCAACGTTCGAGCGACAGCGCACGACGAAACGTCTGGCATACGCCTCGTCTGGCACGCGCCTCGCATATGTTGCAGTTGCTGCTGGAGATCAGGCGATCGAGTGGGCCTTGCAATTTTCCGATTTTGATGCGCCTAAAGTCTCGTGTACAAATCAGGCTGGCGTGAATGGCCTGCCTAAGTTGCGACTTATTACAAAGGAATGGATATGGCGACTGGAACGGTGAAGTGGTTCAACAGCACGAAGGGTTTTGGTTTTATTCAGCCTGACAACGGCGGTCAGGATGTCTTTGTCCACATTTCCGCTGTTGAACGAGCGGGCCTGTCGACCCTTAATGAGGGCCAGAAGATCAACTACGAGGTGGAACAGGATCGCCGCACGGGAAAGTCCTCTGCAGGCAGCCTCAGCAAGGCTGGCTAACGGTCCGGGAAAGCCTTGGCAAGGTTCGTCATCGCCGGAACGCATTGACGGCTCGAAACCCGGGCCGGAGCATGCAAGTTAATGCCGCGGCAGGGATTGCTGGAGCCATCATGAATTACTCTGGAAATGAGGCTCTTGGACGGGAAAGGCGGGGCTCATCCCCGCCCTTTGATTCCGCGCAGATTGGGCCAACGGCTGCTGCGCGTCCGAACGACTGTTGATACGGATTTAGGCTGCGACCTTCTTGCGGGTCCGTTTCGCCGGCGCCGTGGCTGGGGCTTCCGGCTCTTTCGGTTTGCGGCCGAGTCCCATGGTCTTGGCCAAGGCGGAGCGCGCAGCGGCGTAATTCGGCGCCACCATGGGATAATCCGACGGCAGACCCCATTTGGCGCGATATTCGTCTGGGGTCAGACCATAGTGCGTCGCCAGATGGCGCTTTAGCGATTTGAATTTCTTGCCGTCTTCAAGGCTAATGATGTAGTCCGGTTCGATCGACTTTTTGATCGGGACAGCAGGTTTTTTTACAGGCACAGGCTCTTCTGCCGGTATGAGTCCAGCCGTGCCGTTTAGAGCCCCGTGCACTTGGGCGATCAGGGCAGGAAGCTCCCCCGCCGGGACGGGGTTGTTGGAGACGTAGGCTGATACAACATCGGCAGTGAGCTCGATGAGGATGTCGGTCTTGTGGGGTTCTTCTGTCATAAACTTCTCCGGGCAGCTTGAAACACAGTTGGGCGAAGTGTCGCTTCATAGTGGCGGTTGCCGCTGAAAGCAAATGGATCGACGGGTGCGCTGCTCCTCCACCATTGAAGTCTCGGCGACGCATCCCGTCATCGTCCATCGCTAAAGGCAGCGTATTGAATTATGGGAGCGGTCGCGCCCGCCCCACCATAGCGATACAGCAAGACAATCAAAAAAGCCGGTCTTTGCTTGGCCCCAAATCTTTTCTCCTTTCGTGAACGCTGAGCTGCCAAGCTGCTACAGTTCACCTCGCGGGGCAACCGTGCACAACACAGGAGTTGCCCGAGCGATACATTCTTCACTTGCCGCTTATCAGCGCTGGTGATTGCACTTTGCAGCCTGCCTCCGGACCCGCAGCGCTCACGCTGTTGGTTTTGCGCCTGCAGGCGTCGGAAGTCGGATCGCCGCAGCTAATTTCCTCAGGCGGACGAATTCAACAAATCGATTGTTTGGATCGAAGGCATCCACACCATCGATGCCTCTAGAATATGATCCAGCTACAATCACCGTGCTGTAATGGCAGGGACGGCCAGCACAAGCGCGACACGATCCGGCGGGTCCATCGCTGCGTTACGTATTCATGGCTACTGCATCGGGCGCTCGGTCGACCGCCTTAAGCCAGGTCGCCGCATTGCGAGACGGTGACCGGCGAGGGAGAGGGCGCTCTGGCAACGAAGCGAGGCGGGTGGCCTTGCGGGTGGCCGCGTGATGTCATCCGGCTCTCCTGCCGATCTCTGCCGGCCAGATCTGGAGCAACTGTTTTGCATAGATATGGCTCTCTTCAGGGGGCCATCTATGATGGGAGCCGAGCGCGTGTTCGAGCCGGGGAACAGGCTGCGCATGCACTGTGCCCACCTATTGCGATCGTGCTAACCTTGGTTGTTCGGACTTGCCGTTAAAGGCAAGCGACAGATTGAAGTTATGCTGCACCATCTGATTGCCTGGCTCGTTTTCGAGAGCTCGCCGATACAGGGCCTGTGCCGCGTCATGCCGCCCCTCAATGTCCAAAATCACGCCCTTCGCATTCAATGCACGTACGTTTCCTGGGGCTGCAACCAAGACGCTGTCGAGCACCTCAACCGCTTCGTGCGGGCGCTTCTGGCCCACCAAGGCATTTGTAAGTCGTATCGCCGCATCAACATTGTCCGGGTGCTGCTTCACCTCATCCCGCAAAGCCCGCTCTTGAACATCCTGACCAACTTCGCGCAAAATGCGTTCGCGCATAGCCGGATCGATTTGATCGGCGCTGAGCAACTCGGGGGAAGATGTCTCCTGCACGGAAAGAGCCGGCTTTTGCCAGCTGGCGCAACCGCCCAAAGGCAGAATGGCGAGTACGGCAAAAAGAAGTGAGTTCCGGCGCAGAAACATAGGCGATGGAGAAACTGTATTACTATTCATGTTATCTCTCAGTTATCGGGGAGGCGCGTGGCGTTCAGTTAGGAAAGGTGGGACTACTCTAACAATCCGCTGTTCGATCCGTGCGGGAGTGTGACGGATCCTGCGGGGCGAATTGTAAAGTCGGAGGCGAGGTCTTGATAAGACAGCACGGCGAGATCAACCCCGTTTCGCGTCAGAAAGCCGCGGACGAAACGTCGGACATCCATCGACGTCAACAGAATAGGGCGGGTTTGACCCGGTTCTGCGTTCGAAAGGACCTGACGTATCTGTGATAGCATCGCTTCGCTTTGCCGATCCTCCAGTGCGAGATAGGGGCCTGCATCCGAATCTCGAACCGCGCCACGCATCACATCCTCGCTCTCGCGCTCGACGACCAGGGCGGACACGATGCCCTCCGTGTTGGCATGGCGGTGGCAGATCTGTCGCTTCAAACCAGAACGGACATATTCCGTCAGCAGGGCAACGTTCTGCTCACGCTCGCTCCATTCGGCCAATGCCTCCAACACGAGACGGGTGTGGCGGATTGGGATACCTTCCTCCAGGAGGCGGCGCAGAACATCGGCAATCCGAGGAATCGGCGTCGTGCGTAGCACCTCTTTCACAAGCTCAGAATATTCCTGCTCCATTCGGCCCAGGAAATGTCGGGTCTCTTGGATGCCCACCAATCGCGGTGCGTAGCGGGTCAACGCTGCATGGACGCGCAAGGCGAGGAGTTCGCCGGGAGCCCTATGCTCCGTGCCGGCGCCCGTAAGGGCCTTTGCAGGGGTATGTTCAACCGGGAGTCTGTCCGTTTTCGGCTCACGTCTAAGGGGGACACCGCTCGAGTCGACGTGCGCTACATCGGCTCGGAGCGCCATCTGGTTTGGATCTAAGGCGTCCTGTTCGACTGGCACGCCCTCGACATCAATTCGGAATTGCGATTCAGGCAGCTGCTCGTCAACCAAGACAGGGATGCGAGGAACGATAATGCCCAGATCGGCTGTGACCAGGAGCGAAACGCGCCCAATATGTTTTTGCAATTCGGCTTGATCGACCGCCTGCATAAGATCTGGCGCTAGAAAAAATGCGATCGGGAATTCCTTCGCAGGCGCGGCTTGCTTAGGCTCCGCTGCAGTTCCACCTTTCGCATCGGCAGTGCCGGCGCCCAGCACATCAGCCTTGACAATGCTTACCGCAGCGAACACTGCGGCCAGCATCAGAAAGACGGGGAGGGGAAACCCAGGAACGAACCCCATTACAACCAGGACGCCGGCCGCCAGTCGCAAGGCTCGAGTGCTGGCCGTGAGCTGACTGACCATTTCTGTACCGAGGTTGATCCTCGCCGTCCCAGTCACACGGGTGACGATGGTCGCCGCAGTAATGGAGAGCAGAAGGGCCGGAATCTGCGATATCAATGCATCGCCTATCGTCAGCAGAGTGTAGTGATGCAGTACCTCGCCGAAGGACATGCCCTTGGAGAGCAGGCCGATCGAAATTCCACCCAGCATGTTGATGCAGATAACCACCAGCCCGGCGATGGAATCGCCCTTCACAAATTTCATCGCGCCGTCCATCGCGCCATAGAGTTGGCTTTCCTTCTCCAATTCGGCGCGCCGCCGGCGGGATTCGTTGGCATCGATGTGGCCGTTGCGTAGCTCTGCGTCGACCGCCATTTGCTTGCCCGGCAGAGCATCCAGCGTGAAACGCGCCGCCACTTCTGCCACCCGTTCGGCACCCTTCGCGAGGACCATGAATTGCACCATGGTGACGACCAGAAATATGACGAAACCCACCACGATATTGCCTGAAATGACGAAATCGCCAAAAGTATGAATAATGCTGCCGGCCTCCCCCTCGGCCAGGATCAGTCGCGTCGTTGCGACCGTGAGCGCGAGACGGAATACAGTGGAAATCAAAATAACGCCGGGCAAAGAGGAAAAATCAAGTGGAGTACTGACATACAGGGCAACCATCATCAGCAGTATGGCCAACCCCATATTGAATCCTATCAGGGCGTCGACCACCACGACCGGGATAGGCATGACCATCATCGCGACAGCCAGAAGCAGCATCAACGCAACCATTAAATCCGGGCTGGCCGGCGCACGCTTGATGAAGTCACGCAGGACGTTGGCCATCGAGACACCTTTGCAATCGGTTGAGACTTACTCTGCTGTTACGCCATGAAACGTGGCTTTCGAACTCCGAAGGCGCCTCAGCCTTGGCCAGCGCGTGACCCTGCATGAGAGCCACAAGCAGGCGCGAAATGGCTGGGCAGCAAATGTTTCCAACGCAGCCAGCTTGTCAGCACCGAGCGCGACAGGATGTTTGGCTGGCCATAGAGTGCTGCTTGATGGGGCCTGCGAGCTTTCAATATTGGAGAGCAGCAATGCGGCCATTCCTGCTCAGCAGCACACGGCTGTCCTCAATACGTTCGACCACCCATCCATCAGCCAAAATGGCGCCGACAAAATACTTCTCGCTGTCGATGACAATATATGGTTGGACCCCATGCCACACAGCTTCGACCGCGATTGCGGATGGCGCCTTCTCCTCTTTGATGAGCACTCCGTTCACCAGTGTTAGAGTACCCTTGGTGCGACGATCGAACGATTGCTGAAGCTTCTGCCAACTGATGACCGATTCAGACGTGACGGTGCCTTCGGCGGTCACAACACCCTTTGCCGACCCAATCTTGACGTCGAGAAGACCCGCTCGATCGACTTCCTCCTGCAGCTCTTGGGCCGCTGCCTCCGTAAGTTCATTGTCAGCGCGGTGACTGATCGTTCTGGACGCGACTTCAGCCCGAAGTGAATTGGGGCTCGATCCACTTGCATTGCCAAGATAGGAGATCGTGCCTGAAAGCGCGCCGATCCCGAGTGAGCTGATTATGACCATGGCGAGCACACCGATCGGTAGGCGCGGTATGCCGGTCGAACCAGGCGGCTCTGCATCCTGCACGGACAAAGCAATGGACATCTCGCCTACGAGCAGGACGACAGGAAGGGGCACAACAACGGACTGGCCTGCGGCGATATTCCGGTTGCCCTCGATACTGAGTCCGGGTGCAAGCGCCTCCAGTTCGATCGACTTGCCAAGAAGAGTTACACGAAGGTGATGCGGTGCCAGTCCCTGCTCGACAAAGACCAAATCGGCATCGAAGCCGCTGCCGATTAAACACTTTTGAAGATCCGTCTTGCCGGTCAGACCGCAATAGTGCCCCGAACGCACTTCGAAACGGAGGGAAACGGCGTCATCCACAGAGCATCTCTCAAACAGGATAGAAGCCGCATGGCAATTGCCATGCGGCTCATTTCGGGACTACGTCGCGTCAATAAGGAGACGCGCTAGGGGGCAGTCTAAAACCCGCTTCCGACATTACGAAACGCGTTCGTCGGCGGCCTTCTTGATGGTCTGGAGATTGGTCGTTAGAGTGCGCAACTGGACACTCCTTTTCGTCGCCTCCAAGCTAACATTGGTTAGTTCCTGCACTTGCGCCTGAAAAGCAGTAGCATCAGCTCCGCTTGTATTGCCGGGAGTGCCACTGTTAGTTTTATCGGTATTGCCGGCGCTACTGGTATTGGTATTGCCTGATTTTTTATTATTATCAACTGCAGCCATGATCATTCCTTTTTCTGTTGGAGTTGTGCCGTCAATAACGGCCTGTATGACCTCACGCCGGATTTCCCGCGTCAGGCATCTTCTGTGTCATCCAAAGCTTCATCGGCCTCAGCCATCGCATCGTTCGCGAATTGGAACGCGAACGATCGCAGGATACTTTGGAAGGCTTCACTTTGTGCTGCAGACTGTGAGTTGTCTTGAAGTTGATCATTTGAAACGGTCCGGTTATCCGCCCGATCGTTCCCGCCAGCTGCCTTGCCATCATTCCCACCAGCTGGCTTGCCATCATTGCCATCAGCCGGCTTGCCATCACCAGAATGCTCGGATTTCGAATCCCCATGGCCCTTTCGGATCAAGGAAGTCCCGAGGTTGCCAACTCCACTCCCAATTGCTGCTATCATCAGGTACTCCGGCATTTGCCATTGGCGGCGACGTGTTAAAGGTTAGCCTCGATCAAGCTAAGGGCGGGAGCTTTCGAGAACCTGACGGCTTTTGACAAAAACCGGCCAGCGCAAAAACGTATGCTCTGCAGGATGTTGCTCTCGCATCGAACAGTCGACCACGATCTCGGCTGTTCGGCCAATCCCGCCGTCCACGCATGCCGCGACCGAATGGCAGCCGCAGCAGCTCGTTTGCATCCTCGATGCTGTGGTGTCGAACAGGAGACACGGTCCACGTGCTGCATGACCGCAATGACCGTATTCTTGCTGGCTCCACGGGCGCACGCAACGAGCAGGAACTCGGTCTTTGCATCACCATTCTCTCGCCTGCACATCACGGCCCGGCGCGGTGAGCTCATTGGCTTCGAGAAGGTCGGCGACCGTACGAACATGGGATGGTCTGCCGGCTTTGGGAGGCCGGTGCGGATCCTCTTCTCACCATATCGAAAGCTTGAAGCGGTCGGATTTTCTTGCCCTGTTCGTGAGAACTCCCATCGTCAGCTAATCGTCAGCCAAGCGGTCTATCTAGGCCGGCCGTGCCTGACCTTCGGATCCAAAGGTCCCGTCTCGACACTTTTTGTAACTATAGATCGAAATGGTCCGCGTGATACGCAACGCACACGCTTCTCTGAAGCAAATGTGTGACTTTGTCGGTGGCGAACGAGAGGAGTGACGCATCAATAAAATCGTCAGGCACGTGTCTAGGAAGGGGAGCTAGCCGAGTTGGTCTGATTTCATTCGCTGTTCCTGGAAATCGGCGGACTGAAGCGCTGATAATCTCAGGACATCGATGGCAACGTTGCGAAAGTCCTGTGAGCTCGGGCCAATCTTGGCCTGCTACTGAGAAGCACTTTGGCGGGAACATTACGCCGTCGCGGGTCTGGCTGACCGTGACGTTAACCGAAAGATGCCGCTGGTCTCGTCAGCCGCCAGCACAATAGCAGCACATTCTCGCCTACTACGGAGACGCAATATGAAGGGCATTGGCCGACCACGGAAATCGCAGGCTGAAACTGGAGCCAGCCGCGCGGGGCGGGCGAGCAGTTCCCTTTCGCAATCAAGTCTTGCTGCGGGAGAAGGTGGACAGTCATTCGATTCCGTTGTGGAGCAGATGCGCTCTGGGGACGCCGATAGGAGGCCCTCCTCCCTTCCAGTTGCGCGCGGTCCAGGCGATGCCCGCGAAAGTCTGCCAGGCGCCTCGATTGGCGAAGATCAAATCCTGAACACACCGCCACGTGGAGCCGCTGCGCCACCACGCGGAACCGTAGCGCCACGTGGCGCAGCCGCAAGGCGGCGCGGTTCTCCCTCCATGTCTGAGGGCGAAGCCATGGCGCCGGTCGGTAGCCAACTATCAACCGCGCAGGTGGAAGGCACCAGCTCATCGTCAAATAAAGATATCAGTCCGACACAGCTCAGAATGAACAGTCTTGTTCAACAACTGACTGATTGCGAGGCTGCGGCCAGGAAAACCGACGTCCCCGAGGAGGCGGTGGAGCTGATCAGTGGGGTCGTCGATGCAGCCTCAGCAATTCTGGAGTACCGCGCTAGCCTGCCTGCGGCTGAGGCGCAGACAATTATGCCAGACGACAAGGTGCGTAGATGTTGCCAGATCGTGTGCGACGCCGCGAATGAAGTAGACAAACTTGGCCTGTCGACGATCACGAAATTGGACAAAAAGACCAAGAAAGCGGCAGGTATGGTCGATAAACTCTACTCCTACTCCCAGGCGGACCGGCAGGAGCTGTTGATTTTAAATGTGGAGAACCACCATACGGCGGCAATTAAGTGGTGGGAAAAAAAGGCATGGCGCTCCGAACGGCAGCGATCCGCCTGCGCTGCCACCGCTAGCCTATCCAGTGGAACGCCCGTGATGCGGGAAGCCGAGCGGTGCGCACTGCGGCTGCGTGCCGGCTCGGTACTGAGTGTCAGGATCTGGCTGGTCCGTGAGCGGATCGGTCTTGCGCGGGCCAAGATTGAACTGCGGGCGAGCAGGTTCGAGCCAGATTTGAAGGAACTCCTCGTCGGTCGAAATGGAGTGGTGCAGCTGATGGCAAGCGCCGCTCAAGAAGCTCTTCGCGCCCTCTCTTTGGCGAAGGGCATAATGGATGATGGCAAAACACTCAACGCTCATGATTGCGCGGTTGTAGAAAAAATCATGGAGCGGCTTTCGGATTTTGGATTGGCGTTGCACGAGGTGCATACCAAGCTAAGCCATACCTACCCAGATGCCGGCCTCCCATTGAAACTGTTCGAACGGATCGTGGACGATGCATGGATCACTGCGCACGATGCCATGCACTTGTTGAACCTGCAGTCTCCGCCGTCAGCCATCATGGCGCCACAGGCCCAGGCGGGCGCTGCGATGCCGGCCAGGGCAGGCGCTGCGATACCGGCTGACACTGCTGGTACGGCTGCAGTGTCAGAAGGCACTACAGCGCGAAGGAAAGGGAAGTCAAAGCATAAGTCGGCAGCTCGCGCCGGGACTTCTGCCGCCGGGCAGCCATCAACACCAGTCGCTGCGAACGCCGGCACAGTGCCAGCAGCCAAGGTTCTCGCGCGCTCGGATCAAGTTGCGAGTACACAGGTGAGAGCGCAAGAGGTGGCTGCGAGTTCGTCGGGGGCAGGCTCGACAATCGGGGGCGCCGCGTTGTCAATGGAGGTATTGACGGAGCGGCTCAAACGATTGGACGAACTTTTGCAGTTCGATCTGGCCGGTCAGCAAAGCGTCGTCTCCCAAGTGCGCCAGATGAAGCCTGAGGAGGCCGGTAAGGTCGTGGACGATGTGGCCCAGTACCTGCGAGCCCAGGCCATTGAGATGCAAACCTGTCTCGCCGGGTTGCAGGGGCGTAATGTACGCCTGCTACTCACCTCCACCCAGCTACCCAAAGTGCACGAACGCACAGACCAGCTCAAAGGGTTGCTGAACATGGTGCTGGGACAGGCCAACGCATTGAATGAAGGAAAAGCCGGCATTACGACTGATTGCATGAAGACCTACGCATTTCCGGCGCAAAAATACCTGGAACATTTGTGCAATGCCGACGAATTGATGCCGCCGGAGGCACCGGTCGCGCTGCGTGGCGAGCCAGGAAAGCTGTTTGAGATGAAGCTGCAGCCCAAGATGCTGGTCAATGGTGCGATGCCGAGCCCGATGTGGGTGCACATCCACACGAGTCGCCCCGTCATGGCCAGAAACTTGGAAGGGCTGGCTGATTCCGAATTCACCGCTTGCCACGTTAAATCCAACGAACAGCGCGGCTACAATCGAGAGCGAGAGGAAGCCGATGCTAGGTCCGGTCGCGAGAAGGTCATAATTCATCGCGGCAAACTCACCCCCGCTTTCTGTAAGTCCTTGTTGACCTCAGGGCTTGGCCGCCAACCACGCCATTCGCGTGCCGAGCTCCCGTCGGCGCAGGCTGCATGACAGGGCACTCAGAATGCGGCCGGCCACGCTGTGAGTCAGCGAGCATTTCTCCTGGCCAAACCGCGAATGCCGCTGCGCGAGTTGCGGTCCGGCGATTGGAGTCGATCGGCTACCGTCAGGGCCGATTTGCGATGTCGCGTTACCGGCTGTTGACGTGGCGGCGTATCTTGCCTCCCATCCAACTTATCGCCGAGATCGCGCCGCCAAGATCGAGGCGGAAGGTCTTCCTGCGAGCGCGGAGCAGGCATAGCCGATCCGATCGGGATCGGCGCATCGCAACGACCCAACGGTGTGGTGGAGAAAATTGGATTCGGGAGAGCTCGGTTCCAAGAGGCGGAGTTCCGGCCCGAATACAATCCGCTCGCAAGCACCCACGATGCGCATCCGCAGTTTATTGTCTGGGAGATGGGCTGGATTGCTCGGCGGCGCTGGCGCTAAGGCGGGGCTGTCGCCGGACAATTAGCATTCACTGCCAACAGCCTTGCAACCGTCACCAGTTGCAAGGCTCGGCGGCGGGTCGACAAATCACATGAAATCGTCGTCGGACCCGCTATCGCTGCTGTCGCTATCCTCGGTTTTGTGGAGATAGAGTGGAGGTTTGCCTGCACGCTGCCACTCACCGGCACTGTTCTTCGTCCATTTGTCGGGATGCTGCGTAGGGTCAAGCACCAGGTCGCCATGATCCACTTCAACAAACCCCATCGTCTGCGCGCGCGCTTGTGCTTCCGGATTAGCCGCACGCCAATTCAGCAACGGTCGGTCGCCGTCTATCCGAAGTTGATGCTCCAGCAGAATATCGCCCGCATTTTCGACGAGCGGATGGGCGACTTGAAGATCCACTATGGAAGTGACCTCAGTTCGACCAGGAAATTGTTCCCGCCAACTTTCCGATTCGAACTCGTTCATGCTGAATCCGCCTTCCATTCTCAGCAGTCCGGCACTCCGGTCTCCCAATTGGTAACTGAAATATCGCGCGTGCTCCGTATCTCGACGGATGCCATATTGCTGAGCAACGTCCGCGGTGCGCCTGGCTCGTGACGATACGAACTCCGAATACTCTTGAGGATTGTCGGCGATGTGCGTGATTTCATCACCATGAAATTGCCTCACCTGTCTCCTGAAGGAAGTCCTGTTGATCTCCACCACAGGAGGTCGGGAATTGAGGGAGTATGCTTGGGGAGCCGCCGATGATGAGGCGCCGCTACCTTCCGATCCGGATAAGTGCATTCGGGCAAATGTGTCCGCGAACCCTTCGCTTCCTGCATCCGATTGCTCGCCGGCATTATGCGCGCGGTAACTATCGGATGAGCCACCAATTCGACCATACATGACGATTCGTACTCCTATGTTTCGCAACCGAGCTCAAGTTAGCACGGCTGTTCAACATAGGGCGCTTAGTTGACGACTAGCTGACGAGGGCATTCCAACGGCTGCACCAATCAAATCCGCACTGCCGGCCTCAAAACCTCGGACTGCGCCACGCACCGGCCAGCAGAGGCTGCAAGGTCATGCCCGGAGGACTTGCCGTAGTTGCTGGGTGGCAGATCCGAGGGGAGTGATTGCCCCAGGCCCGCGGTTGCGCGGTTGGCCTGACAGAGACACTGGGGCACGGATGGCCAGCCGACATTTGCCACTAGCATGGAGCCAGGTCAGTTTTGAACTGGGCAGTCGTGGACTTCCATGACTAGGCCAAGCCTGCGGCAAAGAATGCTTTCGCGACAGGCTGGAAATATTGCATAGGAACCGCGTGGCCGAGTTTTGTAGTGCCTATCAGCTGACGCGCTAAGACATGGTCATGGACGATCGTCAGGCGTAGTGCCCGCGCCTCGCTCAACACATGTGAAACGCGCTCACCTTCGGCACGGCAAACTAAGAACGGCACCCCGGTTTCACCGCGAACGTAACGCAGACCGATCAGGACCGCCCTTCCTGTTAAGACCAGCGTGGCGCGATGCACGCCAAGCGCAGGCTCGTCGGCCGCCTCCTCGCGGATGCGACGCTGTTCACCTTTCAACTCTGGCGCTCCTTGCTGATCCTTCGACTCGCGCGTCACTTCGGTATTGGTCATGCGCATTTCGCGCAGATACAACGCGCGCTGGAGCAGAAGATCGATCAGTCCGCCGACCAGCAGTGCGCCGGCGCCAATTCCCATCAGCAATTTTGTCTCCATAAAGATGAGGCCAACACAGCCCATGCCGCAGATCGGCAGAGGGACCATTGTCTTCCACATCCCGAGAAGGACAATGGAAAAGGTTGCGCTGAGAACCAATACCTTGAACATGGTCTTGCAGACTTCGACCATGGAACGAGCAGACCCCAAGCGCTTCAGCCCTTCAAAGGGGTCAATTTTCTTAAAGCTGAGCTTCATCGGCTCCAGAGAGAAGACAAATCCACCATTGGCTAGCAGGCTGGCCAAAATCACCGCGGCGACAAGGGTTCCAAGCAGCGGGCCAACAGCCGCGACTGTGAGTTGGACGAGCACAACCAATGCCTGCGGCACCGCGGTATCGAAAGGTAGGCTCTGCAACTTGGTGGCTAATAGGAGCGCTTCCCGGCATTTGTCCTCGATCACGCTGCCTCTTAGCCAAAGGTAGCCGAGCCCAGCGCAAGTCCCGACCGCGCGGACGAAATCGGAGCTACGTGGCAGCTGTCCTTTTTTGCGCGCTTCACTTAACTTCTTCGGGCTGGCGGCGTGTGTCTTCTCTTCACTTGTGTCGCTCATGGCAGCAATTTGTCGAACCACTCCAGCACGCCGTTGGCACGTGTGACCTCCAGTTTCATGCTCTCCACCAGATAGGCAGCGTAGGTGACCATGAGAACTGGAAAGACAATGTTCTTGATTGCCGGAGACAGTTGGCTCGCCTTAAATTGCGGGGCAAAGCGACGCAGCAGCATCATCGATATATCAATCAGTATCAGGAAGAACACGACAGGCCCCGAAACCAATAATGCCGTGCGCATTATGCTGTCGAGAAGCCCCAACAACTCCATTGCTCCTGGCCCGCTCAGTGTCGGGTGAAACTGATACACCGGCCAGATCAAGTAGCTGCGGTACAGGACACTGATCAAAGTTTCCAGGCCTCCTGATCCGACGAATATGGCAATCGCAGTGATCCCCAGAAAAACGCCCATCGCGGAAGCCTGACTGTTCGTCGCGGGATCGGCCGAAGCGGTCGGGCTGCTGATGCCGCGTTGGTTGTCGATAAGCTCCCCGGCAGCCTGAAGGCCCCAAAGCGGAATGCCAAGAAAAGTGCCAAGGAGTACACCGACAAAAACTTCCTTGAATCCGAGCAGGGTTAGCTGGATCAGGCGCGTATCAGGATCCAGCGCCGGCAATCCGCCGCTGACGTGTGCCAGGCATGGTAGTGCGAAGCCAACAGCCAAACAGCCCCGGATCAGCCCACTGATCTGCGAGCGTGTGAATACGGGAAAGATCAGCATGATGCCCATCGCGCGGGCTGCCCCAAGACCTGCCGCAACGACGAGTTCGAAAGCCGTCTGGATCAGAATTTGAATATCGGCCGATGGCGCGTCCATGGGGCGGACTAGTAGCTAAGTGTCATTGCGGGAAACTCGGTGAAGATCTGATCGGCTAGCTCTATGAGCGGGGCGCTTAGCACAGGAGCAAACAGCCCAATCACCGCGACAACGACCAGAAGCTTCACGGTGAGCGGCAAGCTTTCATCCTGGATCTGCGTCGCCGCCTGGAGGATGCCGATGACGAGGCCGACAACCACTGATGCAATGAGCGGCGGTAGAATCCAGATCATGAAAACCACCAGTGATTGGCTCATAAGAGTAATGATGCTGGATTCAGTGATGATCAGCCTCCCGGTAACGTATAACTCAGCACAAGCCCATGCATCAATTTTGACCAACCATCAATGGCAACAAACAAGAAGATCTTGAACGGAACAGATATAACAGTTGGTGAGACCATCGACATACCCATTGCCATCAAGATAGTTGTCACTATCAGATCTATAACAATAAAAGGCAGATAAAGTAGAAATCCTATCTCAAATCCGCGCTTCAATTCTGATAGCAAGAAAGATGGTACAAGTATTGCAAAGTCATCAGGCGTGGCTGCAGCGTGCATTTCCTCTGGCCAGACCTTTTCTGTCGAAGATAGGAAAAATCGCCGCTGCTCTTCATTTGTGAATTTCTTGAGATGCTCGCGCAAGGGCTCACTTCCGGCTTTAGCGGCGCTTACCCAGTCGTCGAATGTCTGATAGTGGAGCTTGGGATCCGACATGCGGTCATAGGTCTGCTCAGCAACGGGCGCACTAACGAACATAGTGAGGATCATCGCCGCGGCGTACAGCACCACATTGGGTGGTATGGTCTGGGTCCCGAGCGCATTGCGGACGAGGAAAAGAACAATTGATACCTTTACAAAGGCCGTTGTCGTGGCAACTGCTAAAACCAGCAGACCGAGTCCGGCGGTAACCGCAAGAAGCGCCAGGATTGTCGGCTGAGCTTCACTCATTGCATGCAAACCCGCCACGGAGCCTGATGCCCAGCTCTTCTCCGATGCGGACAATGTCGCCACGCCCGATACGCTGACCATTGGCCACTATGTCGACCGGGCCGTCGATCGGCCATCCAAGTTCAAAAATATGCCCTTCGCCGGCACTTCTTAATTCCCCAAGAGAAATAGGCCAGCGGCCGCATTCAAAGACAAGCACGATCTCGACATCGTCGAGATCCTTAGTAAGCTCCAGTTGCGATCCGGGTTGTGTCATATGCGCACTCTCCAAAGGACACGGTCGCGGGCGGAAAGGCCCCCGCAAGATTAATTCATCGCCGTCAAGATCCGCCTCGGCGCACAACTGGCCGACAGCTAGGGTGATCTGGCCGCGGCCGAACGGCGCAATATCGGGCAACAATGCATCACCGACACATGCGCTTCGAAGAAGCGCCGCAGGAAGGCGAAGCGTGCCGACCTCTCCTGCAACAATGAGCGGGAGCTCTGGAGGCAGCCCGCCCAGCTGCCGCGGCAACTGGGCAAGCAGTTCGCCTAGCGCGCGAAACGCAGGCGGTACTAAGCCGTCAAGTGGCGTGAACAGGAATAGACGGCCCTTGCCCTTGACCGCGCCGAAAATGATGTCGAGTTCAAGATGAGGAGCCAGCATCGTGGCTTCGCATACCCGCACGAGTTGCACGTTCAGACGCGTCGTCTCCTCCAGTCGAGTGACAAGCGGCTCCAGAGCGAGTTCGAGAATTAGCGAAGCAGTTGGCTCGGAAGGGAAGGCCAAGCCGTTCTGCACTGTCGTGATGAACTCCTCTACGAGCGGGCGCGACAGTGACAAGATGACCGTTTCGGCTCCCACTCTCCAGACGCAGTCAAGCATCGGAATGGCAGCAGGTTCCTGCTGCCAGACAAGCCCTGCCGTTCGCACCGATAGCGGCACCTCGTTGATCCGGCTTTGAAACGGCGTGCGCGGCGCTGCTGTATCATTGAGCCACGAGACAACCGTGTGGGACAGTTTCAGAACTGGTTCGAACATGGCGGGTGTGACCGCAGCGCCTATCAAAGACTGCACGGTCGTGTCATTCGGACGACCTCTTGCGACCGTCGGATCCGGTTGCGCGGCATTTAGGCAAGCGACCCCCTCGCATATTTCAGCAGTATCTCATCGTCGGCCTCGATCTCGGCTGCGGCCTCCGAATGAGTCTCGACGGCGCGCCGCACGTCGTCCTCGATTTGTTGCCATTTGTCCCTTGCCGCCGAACATATGACCCATAGCTCCCTCGTCCTGGACGCCGCCATCTCAGCCTCCTCTTGAGCGATTTGGGTATCATCAAGCATCTGCCGTCTGGAATTGATCTCAGCGGCAAGTTGTTCAGTGTGAAGGCGGTGACGGTCGAGCGCTGCGCTAGACAAGTTGTCGAGTGACATCAGATGCTGATAGAGCGCTGCTTCTTTTCTTGAACAATGTTGCTGTATCATTGCAAGCTCCCTAGAGGCATTTTGTACGGCTGAGGCGGCCACATCGCGCTGGGCTTCCTTCTTGGACAGCTCGCCAAGGGCACGACGCTCTTGCATTTCCTTCAGAAGCCGTATACTCGAAGACTGAATCCAGTTTACGCGGTCAGACGCGACATCCATGCGACCGTCTCCTCGAAATCTGACGCGTCATCTTCGCTCTGGCGCAGAAACTCCCTCAGTTCGTCGATTGACGCGACAGCCCGGTCAGTCAGGGGATCTCCACCTGGCTTGTATTCGCCAACATTGATCAAGAACTCGGTCTCGGCATAGCGCGACAGGAGCTCGCGGAAAATGGATGCTGCCTTGCGATGTGTCCCCGAAACGACTGCATCCATGACGCGGCTGCGACTCTGCAGCACATCAATAGCGGGGAAATGCGATCGCGCCGCAATAGCGCGTGAGAGGATGACATGGCCATCGAGAATACCACGCGATTCCTCGGCGATTGGATCACCCGTGCCATCACCCTCTACAAGCACCGTATAGAAGGCCGTGATTGAGCCCCGCTCACCCATGCCGGCGCGCTCGAGCAGGCCTGGCAGCATGCCAAAAACGGAAGGAGGAAAGCCCCGTCGCGTCGGCGGCTCACCCGCAGCAAGGCCTATTTCGCGCATAGCGCGGCAGAAGCGCGTCAGCGAATCCAGCATGAGAGCAACGCGTAGGCCTTGATCGCGGAAATATTCCGCGAGCGCAGTCGCCATTGGAGCGCATTGCGCACGCTCTACCGCCGAGCGGTCGGATGTTTCAACCACGACGACCGTACGGAGAAGGCCCTCTTCACCAAGATTCCTTTCGATGAATTCACGAACTTCCCGTCCACGTTCGCCTATGAGCGCCACTATGACGACGTCAGCGGCGGCACCCTTTACGATCTGTGACAACAGCGTCGACTTGCCACCACCTGGCTCGCCATAAATCCCGATCCGCTGGCCCTCGCCGCACGTCAGCAGACCATCGAGGACACGGACCCCAAGCGGGAATGGCCGCTCAATCATGCGCCTCGTCATCGGATTGGGGGCTCTGCCATGCAGGGGCCGAGTTTCGACGGTCTTGATTTCGCCTTTGCCGTCCAATGGGCGGCAACGACTGTCGATCACGCGACCGAGCAAATCGCCGCCGACGGGCACCTCACGCATTCGGCCAGTGGCCACGACCTCTGCGCGGCTGGATAGGCCCACCAAGTCCCCGATCGGTGTCAGCAATACACCATCACCCGACAGGCCGATCACCTCGGCCTCGAGCGACAGCCCGGTTCGCGGGTCCTCTAGGAGGCAAAGTTCCCCAATACGAGTGTCTGGCAAGACGGCATGAACCAGTGTGCCGATAGCCCGCGTGATCCGACCGCGCACCGCACGCGTGTCAATTCGCTTGGCCGCAGCCCTCAAAGACGAGATTGCTGGAACGAGAGCTCGAGTGTGGGCGTCAGCGTTATGTTCTGGGACGGGCTTTCTCATAGCTCGCCTTTCTCACAGAGCGTCCCGAAACCAAGGCGCAGCGCGCGCATCTGGGCGTCAAGTCCAAGGTCAACATTGCCGTACTCGCTCCACAGCACGCAGCGTTGCGGCGACAATGTCGGGTCGGGCTCGATCCGCACCCTTGGTCGACCATCCTGGCCGTCGCATCGAGCAAACTCTCGTGCAAGCATGTCGACTTGCATGGGAGAAACATGAAGGCAAACGTCGGCGCCGCTGTATTGACACTCTATGGCGTGACGAACAGCCCTCACCAATAGCTCGCCCGGATCGAAAGCGCCGATAAGATCGCTCAATATTTCCATCACGAGCTGCGGCAATTCCTGCTCCAGAGCCGCCTTTCGTCGCGCGATTTCGGAGATTGTCTCCGCAATCAACCCTGCCATCTCCTCGGTGCCTGCATTCGAGCCCTCCATGTGGCCGCGCGCCCACGCCCGCTGGTAAACCGCGCGTGCCCAGTTTCGAACGCGCTGCCGATGCCGTTCTGCCGCGGCAAGGGCTTGCGCGGCGCTGTGCCAGGTTTCGAGCTCGCTCGCGGGTATCAGTGGTCCGACTGGACGCATCTGCGGCGCTATTGGCCCCTCGGAAAGTTCGACTGTCATTTCACCGGGGTCTCTGTCTCAAAATGAGCTACTACAAGTGAAAGCAATTGGCCGGCGGCGGTCCAATGCTCATGTGCTGGAGTCTCCGCGGCAGTCCCCTCGGGCAATCGAAGAAGCACGCGGTTACGCTCGGTCGCTGAACTGTCCTGGAGCCAAGCTCCAAGACATGCGTGTCCATCGTATTCGATTTGCTGAGCGAGTTTTTCTGGGTCCGAGATCAGTCTTTTGTCAACAGCATGCAGCAGGTGTCGGATTCCGAATGCGTGTGCATCCACGCCGATGCGTTTAACAAGGATGGCAAGCTCAGGCTGAGAGACAAACGCGACCAGCGAACGGGCATGCCAGATACTACCAGCAAGAAGGGTCGCTCGATATGGATCATGCCCGCGTAGAAGGTCCGGCCTGCAGCCGATGTGGTTCAGATCCACGTCATCGTTGCCCAGCAATTCTGCCAGCCTTGGATGCAGTCTGGAACACTTCTGCAACTTCACTAACGTTTCGGCCGATAACGCTGGATCAAGACGCGCCGCAAGACGGGTTGGATGGGCCGAAGCCGCAAGCTCGCTCGCGCCCGGAAAGTGCGGACCATCAGGTCGGGCGGTCTGTATAGGCATTGGCAATGAGATGTCACCCACGTCCAATTGCAGGCATTCTTTTGCGAATGGCCTCGACAGCAGAAGCATCCCGGCGCCCCTCGACCTTGGAAACGCCGGTTGATTGCTTGCGCCGACGCGTAACAACGCCGATCAAGAGATAACAGGCCACGGCGAATACGGCTGCGGCAAAACCTGTTACGGTCGCCAGAAGTGGCGCAGGAAGAGGTAGTGATGCTTGTGGCAAAACAGCAGTCGGATCGGGCCGTTGCTCGTGTGCGGAACGTTCTACCGGCACCAAAACCACTTCCACCTTATCGTAGGACAGGCCTTCGATGCTGTCGGCTACAAGCATCTTTATCTTTGGCAGCAGAGCCGCGACATTTGTTTTTGCGTCGTGCCTGATAAACACCGAGGCCGAGGATGGCGTGGCACCGGCTCGCACAAGGTCGTTATGCGGCAGCACGACGTGAACACGTACAGAAAAAACGCCATCGATATCGCTGATCGTCCGCGACAACTCTTCGCTCAGGGCATACACGTAACGGGCACGCTCTTCGGTCGGCGAGGCAATCAGGCCTGATCCTTGGAATATCTCACCGAGGTTCTTGAAGGATTGGCGCGGCAGCCCCTTGGCGTTCAGAAGGTTGATTGAGAAGGCGAGCAGCTTTTCGTCAACCTGGATCGTGCTGGTTCCATCCTTGGCGACCACCCGGATCGCGGCGACCCCGTTGTCTTCAAGAAGTGCGAGCATTTCATTTGCCTCACGCTCTTGCAATTGCGTGTAGAGGTCGGCTTTGCAAGCAGTGAGGGCGACGAGAACTGGCAGCATGACAAGTCTAACCGACCGCCACCCTGACAGGCCACGCATGATTTCGCCCTCGGCCAAGCCAATCATGCGCGCGGTTCAGCCTTCCTTCAAAAGTTTATTCACGGATGATGTGACGCCGCTGACGCCTTTGGAGATAAGCGCCACCTGGGTGACGCCGTTGTAAACATCCCGAAGACCAGCCATCATCGTTTCGAAGTCTTGCCCTTGTTGGGGAATGCCCGAGATTCCGGTTCCCGCCTCACCTGGAACGGGAAGCTTCTGCGCCGGTCCCGGTAGAGCGCCCTTCGAAAGGGCTATGTCATGGTCGAGCGCGGGGAAGGAAACAGTGTTGTGTGGATATAGGGAGGAAATCGTCTGCAACACGCGATCGCCCATGCCGCTCGTCGGCGCAGCCGCGCGCTGAACATCCATCGCCGCAGCAACTGGCGCCGCACTCGCTGGCCCCGCGGCGGCATCGTTTTTCAGCGAGTCGGCTGCATGCCCTAAGGCGCGCTCAAACTGGGCCTGCTCGACAATCGACGGTGATCCGACCCTGGGGAGGCCAGCCGTTAGAGTGGCAGAGATCGACGTGACAGGCATCATCATGTAAGGACTCGGTTGCTCTCTCTGACCGGGCGAGCCCCGCCCATTCATCACCCGGTGTCGGCGCAACACTCCTAGGGGGGCAAGCTGACAACAAGCTGACTAACGGCGGCGTCATTTCGACAATCTAAAATCTCTTCGGCAATTTAGTCACTTGTGATGATTTCAGCGTTTGGTTTATCAGTGCGACATGCCGAGAACGCTTATCCAACCCGTCACCCTGCATGTTTTGAGACTTCTTTGTGCCGGGTTTTTTCTGTCCACCGGGATTCACCCGGCGCATGCAGTCCCGCTGTCCCTTCCGGCGACACCCTATAGATACACGGTTCTGGATCAGGAGCTCGCTGCAGCGTTGCAGGAATTCGGCAACAACCTGAATATCAGGGTCAACATCAGTCCTGCGGTGAAGGGGCGAATTCGCGGACGTATGCCTGATTTGCCACCGCGCGCGTTCCTCGACCGCTTGACGAACCTTTACGGTCTACAATGGTACTATGACGGCCTTGTGCTCTATGTGTCTGCTGCACAAGAATCGCAAACTCGAATGCTTTTGATGACGTCGATTCGCTTCGATGCGTTCAAGGGGGCTCTCGACAAGCTTGATATCTCCGACGAGCGCTATGTGGTCAAACCCGTGCCAGGCAATGGCCTCGTCTTCGTTTCCGGTCCACCGCGCTTCGTCGCACTCGTGGAGCAGACCTTTAACGGCTTGGTGGCGCAGGCGCAGGCGCAGACTCACATAGCGGCAACGCCAAAGGAATCAGTGCTGATCTTGTTTCGCGGCTCCTCCACTACGGTCGTTCGCGACGGACGACCGGATGCTTCTTATTCTTCTGACATCCCACAACAGGATAGCGTTGGCGGGAAGCCTGAGCTGGGCAAGAAATGAACATTGAGGATTTCCCGCAGCTCTGAAGAACATGACTGCGGCTACCCCTTTGTGAACTCTTCGCAAACTCGTCAGTTTCTCGAAAGCTAATCCGCTCATGATGAGTCCCGGCAGCTCTCGCGGTGACTCCGGCCATTGTGTTGGACCGAACCTTGGAGCCGGCCCGGAACACAGCAATTGAAGGCAGGGCAGGCGCATTCGTGACCTGCCGACGCTTGGAATTGTCGAATTTTGTGAAACGCAAGGGATCTTCTGTCGGGGTCTCTTGTGGGGATTTCAACGTCACGTCTGAGGATGCATAATGTCGGCCAGTAATCTTTCAACTTTCTACCGCTCAAATTCGCTACAGTCCGCAAGGGGTTGGCCGGGCCTGAAAGTTTCCCATTTTGCGACCCAGCATCAGCAAAGTGCATCGTGCTTCGAAGCGATGCTGTCCACTTGTGTGCTGGCAGACAAGCCCGGCTCTTTCGCGCAAGGGGATCTGCCAGCGTCGAATCTTGATTCGACAATGGATAAATTGCGGCAGGACCCTTTGGGCCATCTGGCACCGGATGTCTTGACATTGAATGGCTTGGAGCAACACCCACTGGATCTGCTGCCGCCAAATATGAGGGCGGCTCTCAAGGAGGACCAATCGCAACGCTCCAAGGCGACTGAAGCCCAACATCTGCTCGGCGTCACTCCGAAGATCGAGCCGGCTCCCAGGCCGAGCCCCGGAATCACGTGGAACGGTGGGTCGCTGACCACGGCTGAGTTGCAGATTGTTGCGGTACTCAACCGTCACAAGGACCAATGCCCGCTTACTTGGAAGTCGTTGACCGACAAAGCCAATGATCCCTCTACGCCACCGGATCTGAAAGCGGCGATCCAGGGACTGCAGCAGGATTCGGGACTTTTTTATGCGATTGGCTCGCAGGGCGACGGCCGCTGTGGAGGCAAGATCAACGCCAAGGACTTGGCCGGATTTTCAAACCACCACCCACAAGTTGCTGCATTTCAGGAAGCCCAAGCGCGAAGCTACGAGCAGAACTACATACCATCCGACGGCAGCGGAGGTTTGCAGCCTTCGGTCATGACCTTGAGCGATGCCTTGCGGGAGTTTTACCGGTACTCCGAAAATCTGTCCAAGGACCTGAGTCTGGATGAGTTCAAGAAAATGGTCGGCGGCGAATCGAAAAACGGCAAATTTCCGCCCCAGGTCATTGCGGCGGCGCAATATTTCCTCGATCACCCCGATGCTTGGAACCAGTTGTGCGGTGGCTCGAAAGGGAAGATGCACAAAGAGGATTTCCTGCAAGTCGCCTCATCGTCGATGAGCCTCACGCAAACTGAGCTGAATACGGTCGAGATGATCAAGGACCATCAGGACACGTTCTTTGGAAGCGGTGTTCTGACTCGCGACAAACTGGCGAAAATGAAAGACGACAAGAGCCTTGATCCGAAAGTGCGGGAAGCAGCCTCTCAGCTCCTTTCAGATCCTCTTTTGTTTGGCCTCCTGAACAATTCGATCACGGGCTATAAGACCCATCATAAATTCTTCGACTTTGGCGGCGGGCATACGGTTGATTCCGGCAATATCAGCAAAAAAGACTTTGCCCATTTTTGCACAAACATGTCGTCTGCGAACCGCAACGTTCAGCAGCCAATCACCCACGGCGCCCAAACCGCAGAAGAGCAGAATGCCGTCGCGGACATGAAGATGGGCCTGATGGACCAGCCTGACATTAAGTCAGCCAAAAAGAACGGCGGGGCCGTCATGCACGTCGTCGACTCCGTGCTCAAAATCGAGACGAAAGTGCTCGACTTGGCGGCAACGGCGGTGGGACTGCTCAGCTTCATTCCGGGCCTCGGACAAGTAGCCGATCTTGCCTCGATGGTTCTCGAGGCTGAGTCGCAAGCAGCCAATCTCCTGCGTACGGCCATTAACGGAGGCGATATGAAGCGAGCGCTGGAGGAAGCTGGCCTCAATATGGCCGCGCAGGCGATCGGCCTTATCGCAGGCCCCGAGGTCAAGCTGGCCATTCGAAATGGGCTCGTAAAGCACCTGATGGAAGAGGCCTTGGCGGCAGGCATTGATCTTTCGGTCTCGACGGCGCAGGACTACGCAGAAGGCTATGTGAATAACCTCAAAGCGCGCCTTGCAGGCGGCCCTGAGCAAAGCCTAGGCCTTCCGAGCATGCCATCATTCCAGAGTGTGGCAAGCAATGTGCCCTTCGTCGGCATTGCCTTATCCTAGCCGTCGCCTTGCGCGGAAGCTTTGGCTCGCGCGCTGACATAAGGGTCATTGTGGCACAAGCAGGGGTTCATCCGCATCAACGCAAGCGGTGTTCCTGACGCCATCTGGATCGGACTGTGAGGGGGATGTCCGAAGTCTGTGAAGACTTCGGTATATGACGACTTCAGAGTTACGCTGAGCCCAGCCATCTCGAGCCGGTGCGCCGGGTCGAGGTTTTCACGGGCGCCGGCCGGTAGCGGGAATGGTCTCCGGAAGGCACGGCGCGGATGGTGGCGGAGCGGCGCAGCCGAAGGAACGGCTGTCGCGCGCCCAGGGCGGCCTCCCGAACAGCAGACGATGATCTCCTGCCTTGGGCCTATATCCTCGTGCCACGCTCAAGGCAGTCGGCTGAAAACAGCGCTGATTTAAAACAGCATTATCCTGCACTGCACCCTCGATCCTTGCGCTCACCGATCGCTCGTCGACACGCACGCGGTCAAGTCGTTATCGGCGCTATGCCGATGGGCTTCGAGAGCAAGGTGGACGCTGAGCGGTGCGTCAGCCTCAGGGCGCGGCTGGCCAGCTTTGGGTCTCACGCTCTATGACGGCAACACCCGGCTGATCCACTTGGCCTGTTCGCGGGCTCCCGGCAGCGGCGCGGAAGCCACGGTCCGCCTTCCTCGGCTTCAGGCCAAAGATACCGCAGCATGCTCCAGAGCTATGTCTGCCGCCTTCGCCCCATCGTCGCTGGTCATGTGGAAAGGACAAGCAGGCTACGCACCCTATAATCCCGTCGGGCAGGATTCGACAGTCGACGGCGAGACATTCGCCAAACCTCCCCCTTGATTCTCAGCAACGTTAAAAAAAATTCACATAATGTTCGTGAGTGTAGTCTCCTGTCAGGTGGTACATTAGCCCCAATATCTGGCGTCTTAGTCGTAGAAAGGACTGTGATCTATCTTCCATTAGCATCCATACCAGCGGATTTACAGCAAATGACGAGAGAGGTCTCATGCGGATTGATGGGGATAGAAGGGCTAGCGGCTTGCTGCATCCCGTCCGGGTTGATGCTAACCAATGTTGACACTGGTAAATCGCCTAAGGACGGCAGCGCATCTTGATCGCCTTCGAATCCTGGGCCTTTGCGCGCATGCGGATCTAACCGTCGGCGAGCTGGCCGATATTACCGGTCTGCCTCGCGAGCAGGTTCGACGCCACGTTCGGCGGCTGGTCAGAGCCAACTTTCTTTGCTGCAACGAACAACGTCCGCAGTCTTCGTACCATATGCAAGCAGGAGGCAAGGATGGCGAGCTGGCTCAATTGGTGGTCGATCTCCTGCCCCACGATGATGGCCATCATAAAAGAGACCTACAACGCCTGGAAGCAATACAAGACGCGCGGTTGAAGGGACCGCCTGCTTGATCGTGAAATAGATCAGTCCAAATGGAGCGCGACTACCATGGATAACTCCGCCGGCGGCGCCATCGCGCAGCCCGACACTTACGGGCGGCCTCACTTAGCCGCCGTCGACTCCCGCGTTCACGAACTGCTTCTAAGACAGGAGCGTCAGGAGCGGACAACTCTCAAACTGATCGCCTCCGAGAACTTTGCCTCCTCGGCGGTGTTGGAAGCGACCGGGTCGATTTTCACCAACAAGTATGCCGAGGGATACCCCGGTGCGCGCTACTACGCCGGAAACGAGATCGTCGATGAGCTTGAGACCCTCGCGATCGAGCGCCTGAAAGCGCTATTTGGCAGTGAACATGCCAACGTCCAGCCTTATTCAGGCTCGCCAGCCAACCAGGCTGTCTATCGCGCGCTTTTGAGCCCCCGTGACAAAGTCATGGGCTTGCCTTTACCCGAAGGCGGCCATCTGACTCACGGTTGGTCCGTCAATTTTTCCGGCAGCGATTATCAGCGCGTCCCGTACAGGCTGCACGAAAAGACACAGCAAATTGACTATGACCACTTGCGCGAGACCGCCAAGCGGGAACGCCCGAAGCTAATTTGGGTCGGCGGAACTGCTTATCCGCGTATTTTTGACTACGCGGCAATGGCCGAAATTGCTTCGGAGGTGAACTCGTATCTGGTGGCTGACATCGCCCACATCTGCGGCCTGGTTGTCGCAGGAGTGCATCCGAACCCCGTGTCCCATTGCGATGTGGTCACCAGCACCTCTCACAAGTCGATCCGCGGTCCCCGGGGTGGCTTCATTTTATCAAGGAATGAAGACCGTTATCAGCCCCTCCATCATCCGAAGAGCAAACACAATCTGGCCAAACGTATAGACCGCGCCGTGTTCCCTCTTCTGCAAGGCGGACCGCATATGAATACTATCGCCGCGCTTGCCGTCGCTTTGCAGGAAGCAGCGAACTCGTCCTTTCGTGTCTACGGTCAGCAGATCGTCCACAACGCCAAGGCTCTGGCCCAGGCACTTCTGGAGCGAGGTTATGAACTCGTCACCGGGGGCACTGACAATCACATGCTGATCCTTGATCTTCGGGACCGGTCGCTGTCAGGCAAAGCCTATGCGGAGCGCTTATCGCGTGCAGGCATCATTGCGAATTTCAATATGGTCCCGGGCGACCGGCGGCATCCGGCGCTGACAAGCGGCATCCGCTTAGGGACACCAGCGGTGACGTCCATGGGCATGCGCGAAACGGAGATGGTGCAGATCGCCGCTTTCATCGACTCGGTCTGCCGCCAGCCCGATGACCAGGAAGTTCATGCGAGCGTACGAAGAGACGTTGCCGACTTCTGCACTGCGTTCGATGTTCCCGGCATCCCCGACCGATAAGCCACCCCAATCCAGAAACTCCTCACTAACTCCAGCACTTGAAGCGAGGGCATTTTTATGACCAGGCAGTTCGTGTTCTCTTCCGAATCCGTCGGCGCGGGACACCCCGATAAGATGGCAGACAACATCTCCGATGCCATTCTCGATGCGGTCCTGCGCACCGATCCGAAGGCGCGCGTCGCCTGTGAAGTGTTGGTGAAGACGGGGATGGTCGTTGTGGCTGGCGAGATCACCAGCCATGCCCACATCGATTACAGCCAAGTCGCCCGCGATACGATACTCGATATTGGCTACGACGATGATGCGATTGGCTTTGATGGTCGACGTTGCGCCGTCGTTCTGGCCCTCACCGAGCAGTCGCCCGACATAAGCCAGGGCGTTGATGAAGGACGAGGGCAGGATCTCGGGCAAGGGGCAGGGGATCAGGGCATCATGTTTGGATTCGCATGCAACGAGACGGATACATTGATGCCCCTGCCGATCCAACTCGCTCACCATTTGACGAAAAGACAGGCCGAGGTCCGGAAAGCGGGACAGCTTGGCTGGCTGCGTCCGGACGTGAAATCTCAAGTGTCGGTACGCTACGAAGGGCTCCGCCCGGTGGCGCTGGATACCATAGTCCTGTCAACGCAGCATGACGAAGCGGTCTCACAAGCCACGGTCCGCGAAGGCGTCATTGAGGAGATCATAAAACCGGTCCTGCCGGCCCACCTGGATACTTCGGGGATCAGATTTCTGGTCAACCCAACAGGGCGGTTCGTGGTCGGTGGGCCTGCCGGCGACTGCGGCCTCACAGGACGGAAGATCATCGTCGATTCCTACGGTGGGACCGGGCGTCACGGCGGCGGTGCCTTTTCGGGCAAGGACCCATCCAAGGTTGACCGCTCGGCGGCCTATGCCGCCCGGTATGTCGCGAAGAACATCGTTGCCAGCGGCCTTGCGGAGGTCTGCGAGGTTCAGCTTGCCTACGCGATCGGCGTGGCCAGTCCGGTTTCTGTCATGGTCAATACCTTCGGAACCGCAAGGATCGAGGAAAAAAGGATCGAGCGCCTTGTTCTCGAGGTTTTCAATCTCCGACCGAAAGGCATCATCAAGATGCTTGATCTCTTACGGCCGATATACCGCAAGACGGCGACATACGGACACTTCGGGCGTGAAGAGCCTGAGTTCACTTGGGAGAAGACGGACAAAGCTGACGATTTGCTGCGTGAAGCCGGACCGGCAGCTGCGTGAGGGCGGCTGGATCAAGCGCATGCGGCAACCCATTTCAACTCGCGAGACCACGCCCGGCCGGCGTGGCAAGAAGCCGGCTCGGGTTTTGGCGGAGATTTTGATGCCGGATTATGACGTGCTTTGCATCGGCAATGCCATTGTCGACATCATCGCCCAGTGCGACGAGGAATTCCTCGAGACCAACGGCATCATCAAGGGCGCGATGAACCTCATCGACACACAACGCGCCGAACTGCTCTACAGCCGCATGGGCCCGGCGATCGAAGCGTCCGGCGGCAGCGCCGGCAACACGGCGGCCGGCGTCGCCAGCTTTGGCGGCCGCGCGGCCTTCTTCGGCAAGGTCTCCAACGATGCGCTGGGCGAAATCTACGCCCACGACATCCATGCGCAGGGCGTCGCCTTCGGCACCACGCCGCTCAAGGGTGAGCCGCCGACGGCGCGCTCGATGATCTTCGTCACGCCCGACGGCGAGCGCTCGATGAACACCTATCTCGGCGCCTGCGTCGAGCTTGGCCCTGAGGATGTCGAAGCCGACAAGGCGTCCGGCGCCAAGGTCACCTATTTCGAAGGCTATCTGTGGGACCCGCCGCGCGCCAAGGAGGCAATCCGCCAGACGGCGAAGCTGGCGCACGCGGCAGGCCGAGAAGTGTCGATGACGCTGTCGGATTCGTTCTGCGTCGACCGCTACCGCGACGAATTCCTCGACCTGGTGCGCTCGGGCACGGTCGACATCGTCTTTGCCAACAGCCACGAGATCAAGTCGCTCTACCAGACATCGTCGTTCGACGAGGCGCTGGCCCAGATCCGCAAGGATTGCCGGATCGCCGCCGTCACCCGCTCGGAAAAAGGCTCGGTGATCGTGCGCGGCGACGAGACCGTGGTGATCAAGGCGACCGCCATCAAGGAACTGGTCGACACGACGGGCGCCGGCGATCTCTATGCCGCCGGCTTCCTGCATGGCTACACGCAAGGCCGCGACCTGCAGACTTGCGGCGACCTTGGCTCACTGGCAGCCGGATTGGTGATCCAGCAGATCGGCCCCAGGCCCCGTCAGAATTTGCGCCGCGAGGCTGAGCAGGCGGGGCTGACCATTCCGGACGTTCAAACGAGTTAGTGGCCTACCTTCCCGTTGTGCAGGCTATCTCGCCAGAAGCGCAATCACGGAATAGGGAAATCCTGATGTCGAACATGATGAAGGCGCTTGTGAAGGCCAAGGCCGAACCGGGCATCTGGATGGAAGAGGTGCCGGTGCCGGAAATCGGCCCCAACGACGTGCTGATCAAGATCAAGAAGACGGCGATCTGCGGCACCGACGTGCACATCTACAATTGGGACCAGTGGGCGCAGAAGACGGTGCCGGTGCCGATGGTGACGGGCCATGAATTCGTCGGCACCGTTGCCGATTTCGGCGCAGCGGTCACCGAATACAAGGTCGGCCAGCGTGTATCGGGCGAAGGCCACATCGTCTGCGGCCATTGCCGCAACTGTCGCGCCGGGCGAGGGCATCTGTGCCGCAACACGCTCGGCGTCGGCGTCAACCGTCCAGGCGCCTTCGGCGAGTATCTGGCGATCCCGCAGCACAATGTCGTGCCGATCCCCGACGATGTGCCCGATGAGATTGCCGCGATCTTCGATCCCTTGGGCAATGCCGTCCACACCGCATTGTCCTTCGATCTGGTCGGCGAGGACGTGCTGGTGACTGGCGCCGGGCCGATCGGCATCATGGGCGCGCTCGTCGCCCAATGCGTCGGCGCGCGCAAAGTGGTCATCACTGACATCAACCCGGTGCGGCTGGCGCTAGCCAAGAAACTCGGCGTCCAGCATGTCGTCGACGCCTCGAAGGAGAAGCTGCGCGACGTCATGCCGGTGCTCGGCATGACCGAGGGGTTCGACGTCGGCCTCGAAATGTCAGGCGCCGCCCCCGCTTTCCGCGACATGATCGACACCATGAACAATGGCGGCAAGATCGCCATTCTGGGCATCGCGCCGACCGGCTTCGAGATCGACTGGAACAAGGTCATCTTCAAGATGCTGCATCTCAAAGGCATCTACGGCCGCGAGATGTTCGAAACCTGGTACAAGATGATCGCGCTTGTGCAGGGTCCGCTGGATGTCTCCGGCCTGATCACCCACCGCATCGGCATCGACGATTTTCAGATCGGTTTCGATGCGATGAAGAGCGGCAGTTCCGGCAAGGTGGTGATGGACTGGTAGGGATTGCCTTGGCCGCTATTCAGGAAAAGCTGACGACAGCACCTCTGGTCCGCCGGACATTTTCCAACTAGGGGAACATGGCTGGGTGGAGAGCTATGGCTCCGCTACGTGCGCTCGCTAATCATATACGGCGACGTATCGCGGCCCACCCGGTGACGGTCGATGGGGCAATTCGCTTCAGTCGATGACGGAAACCCGGTGAACCGATGCTGAGGCCCCGACGCGATCGTCTATTTCCTATGATCTGCGATTGAGGTCGAGGTGTTGCCGCTTTCAGCGGGTAAGATGCGATAGACGACTTCCGGTACCCTTCCGGTCAGCGAAAAGGAAGGCAACGAGCCGCATTGCCTCAAGCAAAATGTTACCAATAGTGTCCTGTTCCAAAGGGGATGGACAGGTCGTGCCATTCCGGTTCGGGGGAAGGATGGCGCGGCTCAGCATGGCGACACGGTGAAGCGGCGATCGTGGAGCTTTATTGCGGCGTTGACAAGCGGCGCATTCTGGATGAGTTCGAGGCGGTAACCGGCTATTATTCGCAAGCGCGCGATCCGTCTTATGAACCGTCGTGAGCAGAGGCCGTCTGCGGGCAAGAGCCGCAGCCGCTGTTACGGCAGCGATGTCCGCGACGCGCTCATCGTGTTGTGGGAGGATTCGGAGCGGCTGGGTCCGCATCGACGCTCGCGGCGGCCAGCGCCGCCGGGCAGGAATGAGTTCGCAGTTCGCCGCTCGGTGCCAGCCCGCACCTTCGGCGATTGGAAAGATCCGCCGCCCGGCTTTGTTGAGCGCATTCGGGCACGTCTTCGTCAGGGAGCTTCGTGCAGACGATGGTGCTGACCGGATTGCCGCCGGCTGGACCGATTGCATTCCGCTCCGCACGCGCGACAGCGGCAATGTGATCATGGCGATCAAGCAGGCCCGCTCCCGGTTTCGCTGACCCTGTGCTGCTGTTTGCCGGCATCCGCCCGCACAGGAAGAGCTTGTAAAAGTGCGGAAATCGAGGAGCCGTTGGTCGTCGATCTTCAGCCTGAACGCGGTCGTTTGCTGGTGCCGCAAATCGGCTGTTGCATGTACATCCCTGTCAGACGTCAGTTTTCCTCGCCTATTTTGGTGTCGAGCGCGAAGTGCTCCAACCAGATTGCAAGGCTTTTTGGAAATGAGAGCGGCTTTGCGCAGGGCGCTCCGTTGTTGAGCATTCAAGCTACCAAGCCAATGACGCGCAGGTTCCACCAGGCTCGCCAGCCTTGAAGGACAGCGAAAAAAGCAGAGCACGACAGACACAACAGTGCATCAGGACGCCGCAGTCGTTGAAGATGGTGCGCTGCATCCATACCGTGGATGCATTCGATCCAAATAATCGATTTGTTCAATCAGTTTCTCGAAAGCTAACCCTACCCTCTGTGGGAATCGGGCTCTGAGCCGCGACGCTGCCTTGCGAGCGCAGGGGCTGCACGTAGGAGAGATGATGCAACGAGAAATCGCACGCGGGTTGCTGGCCTCGTGGGTTCGCCGACCGGCGTATTTGAGCCCGTCAGTTGGTCCTCACCCGCGCCTATTGCCACCGAGCGACTTGCATGTCCCTCCGACTCGGACCAGTTCCGAGAGCTGCGACGAGTTGCGCGCCGTGTGCTCCGATCAGATGGCCGCCGGTGACGCGTTCGATGGGCCGTCCCTCTTCGAGAGGAGATGAAATGCGAACGCTGCTCGTGGATCATCATGCGGATCTTGCGCGCGCCATGCGACTTGCGCTCGGGGATGGCGGCTTCGTCGTTGATGTCGTTGGTACTCTGGAACTGGCTTCGAGTGCATTTTCTTGCGCCAGCTATGAAATTCTCCTGCTGGAATTGGCTCTGCCAGATGGCGATGGCTTGGGTTGGCTGAGGCAGTTGAGGACCCACGGGCATTCAGTTCCTGCCGTCATTATGAGCAGCCTTAACGATCTCGATAAGCGAATTGCGATCTTCAACGGTGGTGCGGACGACTTTCTGCTCAAACCCATCTCTACCGATGAGCTTATTGCCAGAATGAGAGCCATTCTGCGCCGGGCGACACAGATGACCGACCTGAGGCTCGTATTTGGCAATCTCGACTTTGATCCGGTCGCCCGCCAGGTTTTCGTTGATGGGCACCCAATGATGATCGCACGTCGCGAACTCTGTGTTCTAGAGCACCTGCTTAACCGGGCAGGCCGCATCGTGCCCCGTGCGCAATTGGAAGATCACCTCTATTCATTCAACGACGACGTGTCTGCCAACGCGCTTGAAGTCGGAATTTATCGTTTACGGGGACATCTGACCAGATCAGGTGCAACGCCACGGATCAAGACCATCCGAGGCATTGGTTACATCCTAGAATTGACTGACGCCTCGTCCGCATAGTTTGTCGAATCGAAAGAAGATCTATTTTGCTGATCCTTCAACATCCTTGCGCTGCGCTCAATTGGCGGGCGATCGCCAACAAGGTTACAAGACCTGCAGTGCCCCGTTACCTGGGCCATCTCCTCTGCGCGCTTATTGTGACTTTCCCACTTGGTGTCGCGGCGCAAAACAAGCAGGACAAAGGCCCGCCGCATGCGGCTTCGAATAGCATCAACGCCACGCTGACCCTTTCCTCTTCGCTCGGGGAGACCGTTCATCTGCCCGGGCCAGCCACGACCATCTTTGTTGCTGACCCCACGATCGCGGATTTTCAGGCGCCATCGAGCAAAACAATCTTCGTCTTTGGCAAGAAATCGGGGCGGACCAGCCTATTCGCCTTGGATGGCAATGGCGAGCCTCTCGCCGAATTGCGTATCGTTGTCACGCAACCGATCGGGGATTTACGCGCCATGTTGCGGGAGCAGGTCGGCGACTATCCCATCCGCGTCAACTATACGCCGCGCGGCGCAATCCTTAGCGGGACGGCGCCCGACGCAGAGGTCGCCGACACCGCAAAAAGAGTCACTGAGCAATATCTGGGCGACGGAGCGCAAGTCGTCAACAACATCAAGGTCGCTGGATCCCTGCAAGTTAACCTCAGCGTGCGCGTAGCCGAAGTCTCACGCAGCGCCATGAAGTCACTCGGCGTCAACTTGTCCGCCTTCGGTCAAATCGGCAATTTCAAAGTGGGCGTTCTAAGCGGAAGCGCTGCAAGCGCTGGGTCTGGTTCAACCCAGGGTGGCGGTACAGCAGAAATCGGATTCGACAACGGTGCCGTCAACGTCAGCGCGGTTCTCGACGCGCTCGCCAAGGAGCATATAGCTTCCGTCCTGGCTGAGCCGAACCTCACCGCTATGTCGGGTGAAAAGGCCAGCTTTCTCGCGGGCGGCGAATTTCCCATTCCTGTCCTGCAGGAAAACAGGCAGGTATCGGTTGAATTCCGTCACTTCGGCGTCAGTCTGGAATTTGTGCCGACAGTTCTCAGCAACAATCAAATCAACATTCACGTAACGCCCGAAGTCAGTGAACTGTCGACGCAAGGTGCCGTGCAAATCAACGGAATTTCCGTGCCGGCAGTTTCCACGCGCCGAGCCGATACGGTCGTCGAACTCGCCAGCGGCCAGAGCTTCGCAATCGGCGGTCTAATCAGGCGGAACGTCAACAATGATGTCAGGGCCTTTCCCTGGCTCGGAGAACTGGCGATCCTGGGACCGCTTTTTCGCTCGACCTCGTTTCAAAAAGAGGAGTCAGAACTGGTCATTCTAGTTACGCCTTACATTGTAAGACCAGGCTCCAACCCAAACCAGATGAGCGCACCGACCGAGCGGGCGGCACCGGCTTTGAACGGAGGGGGCGCTCCGACGAATTCCGTGACAAGTCCCCCGCGAGACCGCGCTGCTATCCGTGCGGGCGCGCCAAGCGCCCAGGGCGGTCTCGGCTTCATCATCGAATAGTGTCATCCAAAGATGTTGCGTTTTATAATCCTCTTTGTCGCTCTGGCACCAAGCGTAAGTGGCTGCACAAGCACTACGCCAGTTGATGTCGAACCATCGGCACCAATGCTTGTCCGAGAGGAGACCACCGTCCTGACGTTGCAAAGCCTGCGCGCTTCCGAACGGCAGCGTTTGCGTGTTTTCCTAGACAAGGCCAGTCGCGGCCGGTTCGATGCCATCCACCTCCTCATCAGCGGTTCGCCCCAGCTCAGCGCAGGGGTAGCCCATCAGGCCAGGCAGTTGGCAATCGAAGAAGACAACATTCAATTGCGCGATCAACACGACGCCGGCTCAGTGCGAATTGAGGCGATTGTCTATCACGCCCGTCCGCCGGTCTGTCCCTCATATGGTGCCTTACCCAATGAAGAATCCTTCAAACAGCCGCTTGGTTGTTCGACAGGACATAACCTGGCCGTGATGGTCAACGATCCGCGCGATCTGCTCGACAATCAGGCCGTCAAGGCCGGCGATGGCGATCGTGCTTCTGTACCAGTTGCAACTTACAGAACATTCGGGACGGATAAAGGTGGCTGATACCGCCCTTATCTCGGCAGCACTCCTACCGGAGATTGAAAGCTTCCAATCGCGTCCTGATCTAAAATAAAAGGAACCGCTGGATGCAATATAGGCGCTATATCGAGGGCCTTAGGGCCGTTGCTGTACTTCCGGTCGTACTCTTTCATTTCGGAATTTCGGCGATCCCGGGTGGCTTTAGCGGGGTCGATATCTTCTTCGTCATCTCCGGCTACCTAACCAGCGGAAGCCTCCTGGATGACCTTGAACGCGGCCAATTTTCCATCGTCAACTTCTACTGGCGCCGTGCCCGGCGCATTCTGCCGGCGCTCGTCTTTGTGATGCTTCTCACCTGCATTGCGGCATTGTTCATTCTTCTGCCACCGGATCTGCGCGGATTCAGTCTTAGCATCATAGCTACCTCGACCTTCTGGTCGAACGTTTTCTTCTGGAAAACGTCAAGTTACTTCTCTATCGATGCCGCGCTTCTACCACTGTTGCACACTTGGCCGCTTTCCGTAGCGGAGCAGTACTACATCTTCGCACCAATCCTGATGTTCCTAATCTATCGCTACATCGGGAAGCGCTGGCTGACGACACTTCTTCCGATAATTCTCTGCAGCTTCGTAGTGGCGGTGATGGCGACATCGCTGGCACCCACCGCCGGATTCTATCTGCTGCCGACCCGAATCTGGGAACTCATGTTGGGCGCCCTGCTCATGCTCAAATGCCCCTCGCCGCTGGGCAACCGACTCCTGATGGAGTCGGTGGGGGTGGCCGGATTTGGCCTTCTCGCCATCGGGTTCTTCGCGATTTCGGCGAGTGATCCGTTCCCAGGCTACAACGCCTTGTATCCATGCATCGGAACGGCCCTTCTGATCTATGTTGGCCAAAATACCCCCTCGACGGTCGCCACCCGCATGCTCGAAGTCAGGCCGCTGGTCTGGATTGGGCTCATCTCGTATTCGTTGTATCTTGTTCACTGGCCTCTCAATGCGTTCGCGCACTATCTTTCGTTCCAAAAACTCGATCCGTTGATGACCGGTGCGATGTTGGTGGCAAGCCTCGCATTGGCTGCATTCTCCTGGAAGTTTGTAGAGCAGCCGTTTCGACAGAAGAGGGCCTTCACCTCCCCGGGGCCTATCTTCGCCTTTTCAGCGCTCGCGATCGTTGTCCTTTGTGCCGGCGGAGCGGCGGGGGCGCTCGGCAACGGCTTTCCGCAACGGTTTCCGGACTATGTCCAGCGGCGCATTTCCGTCGGGGACTGGAGGAATGGCATCTGTTTCAACGAGGGCACCAGCCGGATCGAAAGCTGGAATATGGAGGATTGCACGCGCACCAGCGGTTTTCCAACAACGGTTTTTTTGTGGGGCGACTCCTTCGCCGCGCACTATGTTTCCGGCTTGGGTGCTAACATAAATCGATTGCAGGCGAACATCGTTGAATATACGTACGCCAGCTGCGCGCCGATACTCTATTACTACCCGTACGATCGTCTTGATTGTGTCCGGTTCAATCGCAAGGCCTTGGACGTCATCTTGGAAGCGGACATCAAGACGGTTATCCTCAGCGGTAGATGGAGTGACTATGAGGTCAGAGGTTTCGACGGTCTTCAGCAAACAATCGCTACGCTTCGTGCCCTGGGCGTGCGCGTGTTTGTCATCGGCCAGTCTCCGCAGTTCCCAACTGACGTCCGGAAAATTGCGTTCTTCGCCAAGCGCCAAAATCTGGACGATACGTCCTGGCCGATCGCGATGGACCCCGACGTCAACGAACGTGTGCGCTCATTTACCAAAGGCGCCACATTCATCGATCCGCTGAAATTCCTGTGCAGCGCAGGACGCTGCGCCTATTTCGATAGAGGAGAGTTTTTATATTTCGACTATGGTCATTTCTCTTCAGCCGGCGCCACACTGGCAATCTCGAAATACTGGCCGGCTTTTGGCAAGGACAATGCTCTTCCTAAGACGAAGTAGCGGCTCAGCGGCTGACAAGCACCAGTACGGGTCCCAGTGATAGCTCCTGCTTCCGCAGCAGCCGCGACGATGGAGCTGTTCAGGTTTAAGGCCCCCCGATAGTGACCTAGGTGTGGAGCTTCAACAGGTTGTCCTCGATCAGGGCGAGGCGACTGATAGGCGTTTTTGACTTTAGGCTGCCATGTGGA
>NZ_JARTVT010000038.1:0-58234 GCF_029625685.1 Mesorhizobium sp. WSM4976 | reverse complement strand
TCGTCACGGTGGCGCGGGACCAACGCCCAATCAGCTCTTAAACTGATTCAACGCAATCGTGAGGTTGCCTGATGAGCAATGCCGGCCAGCAGCAGCGTTCGACCGGCAACAAGATCGTTCGCTTCGCCTTGGTCGGGCTGGTCAACACCGGCATCGACCTCACCGCATTCTACCTGCTGCTCAAGCTTGCGACGCCGGCTCTGGCGTCCAATGTCGGCGCGTGGTTCGTAGCGGTCCTCTTCTCCTTCGTGGCGAACCGCTTCTGGTCGTTTGAGCGGGACCCGGACATCCGGCTGCACCACTCCTTCCTGCGCTTCGTCTCGCTGGGAGCGCTGATTTCGCTAGGTGTTTCCAGTCTCTCCATCGCGGCACTGGCAGGGGCCATCGGCGTGTGGCCAGCCAAGATCATCGGCGTCGTGGTCGCGGCCGTGCTGAATTTCCTGGCAGCGCGCTGGTCGATCGAGGGGCGGCTGTAAGGATTTCGCCCGGCCGGCCGGATGTCAGGACCTAATCCATGATCTGCTCATGCCGGAAACGACGGCGCAAAGGTGGCGCAGGGAGTCCCCGTCAGCGAGCCCGGTGATGTCGAGATAATCGAGAACCCGGACTGCCGTCTCGGCCTGATCCCTACGGTATTTTCGCGAAGGCCGAAGATCTCAGCGCAAGCTTTCGAGATCGCGGATGCGCTTGGCGCCGGCGGCTTCCAATTGCCTCGTCACGGCGCCAATCAGCGTTTCGGCGACCACGAACAGAGCGGCGGACGAATCCCAGGCCGAAGGCACGGCGGTGCGCCCGGCGATCACATGGCGGGCGAAGCGGGCGATCGGCGACAGCCACTGGTCGGTGAAGAGAATGATCTGCACGCCCCGGTGATGCGCCTTCTCGGCGAAGCGGACGAGACTTTCCTGGTAGCGGCGGATGTCGAAGATCACCAGGACGTCGCGCTTGCCCATGTCGATCAGGCGGTCGCGCCAGATGCTCTCCTGGCCGGCGAGGTGATAGACATCCGGCTGGATGATGGCCAGATGGGCGGCCATGTAGCGCGCCAGCGGATCGGTGAAGCGGCCGCCGATGAGGAAGGTCTTGCCGCGCCGTTCGGCAAGCCGCGCGGCTATGTCGGTGAGCTGCTTGTCGGTGAGGTGGCGGAACGTCTCGCGCAAATTGTCGAGCGTTGCCTCCAGCATCGGCGAGGCGGCGCCGCCGGCCGAGCCTGGATTGAGCGTGCGCGAGGCGGGCGACTGCAATTGCGCCGCCAGCTCATCCTGCAAAGCCGACTGGAATTCGGGGTAGTTCTGGAAACCCAGCCTGGCGACGAAACGCAGGATCGTCGGCGAGGACACACCGGCCGCGGCCGAGAATTCGGCGACCGTCTTCAGCCCCGTCAAAGGATAGTTGGCAATCAGCGTCTGGGCGGCGCGGCGCTCGCCGGCCGGCATCGCGCCGATGCGGTCGGAGATCAGTTCGGCAATGCTGGAAACCATGGTTTTCCCCCGCCTGTTGACCTGCCGCCGCCGTTTTCCCGAATTCGCGTTTGACAAAGCCGTTTAAACTGTATGAAATCATTCACCGGGACGCAATGAGGCAAAATACGTAACATAAAATACAGCGCTCCCGAGGGGACGGCAGTATGGAGAAAGCACGGCTCGCAAGCCTTGCACCGTCGGAAACCGTAAGGGTGACCAACCCTGGCGGCTTGAGCCCCTTCGTCTTCACCTGCGACCACGCCTCGAACTTCCTGCCCACCGAATTCGGCACGCTCGGCCTGCCGGCCGAAGACCTTTCACGCCACATCGCCTGGGATCCAGGCGCGCTGCCCGTCGCTACCCGCATGGCCGAGGCGCTCGACGCCACCTTGGTCGAGACCCGAGTTTCGCGGCTCATCATCGACTGCAACAGGCCACTCGACGCGCCCGACCTCGTGCCGCCGGTCAGCGAGACGACCGCCATTCCCGGCAATGCCGGTCTTTCCGAGCAGCAGCGCGCCGCGCGGGTCGATCTGTCCTGGCGTCCGTTTCACGACACGATCGCGGGGATTATCGACGCGCGGCTGGCGCGAGGCCAGGAGACGCGGCTGGTTTCGGTGCACTCCTTCACCCCGGTCTACAAGGGCAAGAGCCGGCCGTGGCATATCGGGATCATCCATGACGACGACCGCCGCCTGGCGAAGCCTCTGGTCGCGGCATTGCAGCGGCTGGCCGGCGTCAACGTCGGCGTCAACGAACCTTATTCGCCGGCCGACCGCGTCTATTTTACGCTGGAGCGGCACGCGCGTTCGCGCGGTCTTGCCTGCGCGATGATCGAAATCCGCAACGACGAAATCGCCGGCGAGACCGGGCAGCGGAAATGGGCGGATCTGCTCACAGGCATATTCTCGAATCTGGAGCCCGAGGAGGCCAGGGGCTCCCGACAGAGCGCAATGGGAAAGTCAGTACAATCGGCCAGCTAAGAAATTAAAGGGGACTTCACATGGCAGCACCGGGTTATACAGACGCCGACAAGGCGGAGGACGTAAAACACCTCCACAGCATGGGCTATGCCCAGGAACTGGAGCGGCGCCTCAGCCGCTTTTCAAATTTCGCGGTTTCCTTCTCAATCATCTGCATCCTGTCCGGCGGCATCAATTCGCTGGCTCAGGCAACCTCCGGCGCCGGCGGCATCGGCATCGGCATCGGCTGGCTGGTCGGCTGCTTTGTCTCGCTTACTTTCGCCGTGGCCATGTCGCAGATCAGCTCGGCCTATCCAACGGCCGGCGGCCTCTATCACTGGGGCTCGATCCTCGGGAATCGCGGCACGGGCTGGGTGACGGCCTGGCTCAACCTGCTCGGCCTTATCACGGTGCTCGGCGCCATCAATGTCGGCACCTGGACATTCTTCATCGGTGCCTTCGGACCGGCGCTGGGAATTGACGGTTCGCTGACCAATCAGATGATCTTCCTGGTGATCGTCACAGGCCTTCAGGCGCTGATCAACCACCTCGGCATCAAGCTGACGGCAAAGCTGACGGACTTCTCGGGCTACCTGATCTTTTTCGGGGCGATCCTGATCGCCGTCGTCTGCCTGATTTCGGCCGAGCATTGGGACTTCAGCCGCCTGTTCACCTTCCACAACTACTCCGGTGACGCTGGCGGCGGCGTCTGGCCGCAGGTGTCGAACGCCTGGGTGTTCGCGCTTGGCCTCCTGCTGCCGATCTACACGATCACCGGCTATGATGCCTCAGCGCACACCTCGGAGGAAACCATCAAGGCGGCGTCTTCCGTGCCGCGCGCGATGGTGATGTCGGTCATCTGGTCGGCCCTGTTCGGCTATCTGTTCCTGGCCGCTTTCGTGCTGATGATTCCGAACATGGACGACGCGGCGAAGCAGGGCTGGAACGTGTTCTTCTGGGCTTTCGACCAGCGCGTCGGTACCGGCATCAAGGAGTTCGTCTATCTCGTCGTGTTCTTAGCGCAGCTCTTGTGTGGGCTTGCGACCGTCACCTCGGCTTCGCGCATGATCTTTGCCTTCTCGCGCGACGGCGGCCTGCCCGGTTCAACTGCGCTCGCCAAGGTCAGCCCCACTCATCGCACGCCGGTTGCGGCGATCTGGACGGCCTCGATCCTGTCGGTGTTGTTCGTGTGGGGTTCGTCGGTGGTCTCGGTCGCCGGCACCTCGGCTTACACGATCGTGGTATCCTGCACCGTCATCTTCCTGTTCCTCTCCTTCATCGTCCCGATCGTGCTCGGCATGATGGCCTGGGGAACGCCGAAGTGGGACAAGATGGGGCCATGGAACATGGGACGCGGCCTCTTCATGCTGTTCGGCATTCTGTCTATTGTATCGATGATCCTGATCTTCGTCATCGGCATCCAGCCGCCGAACGACTGGGCGCTCTACATCACCGTCGGCTTCTTCATCCTGACGGCGATCGTCTGGTTCGCCTTCGAGCGCAACCGCTTCCAGGGCCCGCCGCTCGGCGAAATCATCGCGGCGCGCCAGGCGGCCATCAAGGCGGCCGAGCAGGCGGTCGGCGAGACCGGCCACTGAACCTTCGCTTCACGGCCATGGCCGGCACAATGCCGGCCATGGCCTCGTTTCTCCCTTAAATCGACAAGCATTGGAGCGCCAAAGGAATGGCCGGGAATTTCTCGTTCGATCAGTTGAAGAAGGCGGTCTCGAACGGCGAGATCGACACGGTGCTGGCCTGCATCGTCGATATGCAGGGCCGGCTCGCGGGAAAGCGCTTCCTGGCCCAGTATTTCGTCGATTCGGCGCATGGCGAGACGCATGGCTGCAACTATCTGCTCGCCTGCGACATCGATATGGAGCCGGTGCCGGGCTACAAGGCGGCGAGCTGGTCGAAGGGCTATGGCGACTTCGTCATGAAGCCGGACCTGTCGACGCTGCGGCGCATTCCGTGGCTGGAGAAGACGGCGCTGGTCATCTGCGACGTGCTCGACCATCACACGCATGAGGATCTTGGGCACTCACCCCGCGCGATCCTGAAGAAGCAGGTCAAGCGCCTGCAGGAGCGCGGCTATATCGGCTATTTCGCTTCCGAACTCGAATTCTATCTGTTCAGCGAGACCTACGATTCGGCCCGCAAGAAGCACTGGCAGGGGCTCGACAGCGCCTCGCCCTATATCGGCGACTACCAGATCGGCATCACTTCCAAGGAAGAAGGCGTCATGCGCCGGCTTCGCAACGAGATGGAGGCGGCCGGCATTCCGATCGAGAATTCCAAGGGCGAGTGGGGCCCCGGCCAGGAAGAGATCAATGTGCGCTATGCCGAAGCGCTCGACATGGCAGACCGCCACGTCATCCTGAAGAACGGCGCCAAGGAGATCGCCGATTCCGAAGGCAAGGCCATCTCCTTCATGGCCAAATACAATTACGGGCTCGCCGGCAATTCCAGCCATATTCATAATTCGCTGTGGAGCGCCGACGGCAAGACCCCGTTGTTCTTCGACAAAAAGGCTGACTGGACGCTATCGAGCCTCGGCCAGCAATGGGCGGCCGGCCAGCTCAAATACGCCAAGGAGTTCACGTGGTTCCTGGCGCCCTACATCAATTCGTACAAGCGCTTCCAGGCCGGCACCTTCGCGCCGACCAAGATCATGTGGAGCGAGGACAACCGCACCGCCGGCTTCCGGCTCTGCGGCGAGGGCACCAAGGGCATCCGCATGGAGTGCCGCATCGGCGGCGCCGACCTCAATCCCTATCTCGCCTTCGCCGCTTTGATCGCCTCCGGCCTCGCCGGCATCGACGAGAAGCTGGAATTGCAGAAGCCTTTCGTCGGCGATGCCTACCAGGCCTCGCGGCTGCCCGAGATCCCGAAGACACTGCGCGACGCAACCGAGACGCTGGCCAAGTCGAAGATGCTGAAGCAGGCCTTCGGCGAGGAGGTGATCGAACACTATGTGCACACCGCCCGCTGGGAGCAGTTCGAATACGACCGCCGCATCACGGATTGGGAACTGCATCGAGGCTTCGAGAGGTATTAAGGTGTCGCGTTAGCGTCGGCGCTGCCCATCACCCTAACCTCTCCCGTGAGAACGAGGAGAGGGGTAGCCGGCGTTGGAACGCTTCCCTTTTCCCCGTCCCTACACAGGGAGAAGGTGCCGGCAAGCGGATGAGGGCAGGCCATACGCATATCAATTGTTGCAAAATTGCGAGGACTTATAAAATGACCGAAACGGTCAAACTCAAATCCCCCATCGACGGCTCGATCTATGCCGAGCGGCCGGTCGCGAGCGACCAGGCGATCAACGCGGCGGTCGAGCGCGCCAGGGCGGCGCAGGAAAAATGGGCCGAGACCCCGGTCGTCGAGCGCGGCAAATACATGCTGGCGATGCTCGAGGCCCTTATCGCCATGACCGACGAGATCGTGCTCGAGATCGCCTGGCAGATGGGGCGGCCGGTGCGCTATGGCGGCGAGTTCGGCGGCGTCAAGGAACGCACCAACTATATGGTCGAGATCGCCGAACGGGCACTCAAGCCGGTCATGGCCTCGAACCCTAAGGACGGTTTTCGGCGCTATGTGAAGAAGGTGCCGCTCGGCGTCGTATTGGTGATCGCGCCGTGGAACTATCCCTACCTCACCGCCGTCAACACCATCGTGCCGGCGTTGATGGCCGGGAGCGCCGTCATCCTCAAGCACGCGGCGCAGACGCTCCTCGTCGGCGAGCGCTTCCAGCAGGCCTTCGACAAGGCGGGGCTGCCCAAGGGTCTGTTCCAGAATCTCGTCATGAACCATGCCCAGACCGAGAAACTGCTCGGCTCGGGCAAGATCGACCACGTCAACTTCACCGGATCGGTCGGCGGCGGCCGCGCCATCGAGAAGGCGGCGGCCGGCACCTTCATGACGCTCGGCCTCGAGCTCGGCGGCAAAGATCCCGCCTATGTCCTGCCCGACGCTAAGCTGGACCATGCGGTCGCCAACCTTGTCGACGGCACCTTCTACAATTCCGGGCAGTGCTGCTGCGGCATCGAGCGCGTCTATGTGCACGAGAAGGTCTATGACGAGTTCGTCGAAGGTTTCGTCGCCGAGACGAAAAACTATGTCGTCGGCAATCCGCTGGAACAGGCGACGACAATGGGTCCGATGGCTCAGGCGCGCTTTGCCGACCTGATCCGCGAGCAGAAGGCCGAGGCGCTGCGCAAGGGCGCCAAGGCGCATATCAATATGAAAGTCGAGAACGACAAGGCCGGCTCGCCCTACCTGGCGCCGGAAGTGCTGACCGAGGTCGACCACCAGATGAGCGTCATGCGCGAGGAAAGTTTCGGGCCGATCGTCGGCATCATGAAGGTGCGCAACGACGAGGACGCGATCGCGCTGATGAACGACAGCCCCTACGGGCTGACCGCTTCGATCTGGACACGCGACACCGAACGCGCCGTGGCGATCGGCGACCGCGTCGAGACCGGCACCGTGTTCATGAATCGCTGCGACTATCTCGACCCGGCGCTGGTCTGGACCGGCGTCAAGGACACCGGCAAGGGCGCGGCGCTCTCGGCCATCGGCTACGATAATCTGACCCGGCCGAAATCCTATCACCTGCGCGAAGCGATCTGACCTTTCGAAAGACAACAATGTCCAAGCTCATCTCCAAATGGAACTACCCCACCACCGTTCGTTTCGGCGCCGGGCGCATCAAGGAATTGCCTGATGTGCTCAATGCGACAGGCATCAAGCGGCCGCTCTTCGTCACCGATCCGGGCCTCGCGAAGCTGCCCGTCGTCGCCTCGACGCTGGAGATCCTCGACGATGCCAAGATCCCGTATGGCGTCTTCTCGGAGGTGAGGCCGAACCCGGTCGAATCCAATCTCATCGCCGGCATCGCGGTGTTCAAGAAGGGCAAGCATGACGGCGTCATCGCCTTCGGCGGCGGCTCCGCGCTCGACCTCGGCAAGCTGATCGCCTTCCAAGCCGGACAGACACGGCCTGTATGGGATTTCGAGGATGTGGGAGACTGGTGGACCCGGGCCAATTCGGATGTGATTGCTCCGATCATCGCGGTGCCGACCACGGCGGGCACGGGATCCGAGGTCGGCCGCGCCGGCGTCATCACCAATGAGGAGACCCACACCAAGAAGGTCATCTTCCATCCGAAGCTTCTGCCCGCGATCGTCATTGCCGATCCGGAACTATCGGTCGGCATGCCGCCTTTCATCACAGCCGGCACCGGCATGGACGCGCTGGCGCATTGCCTGGAGGCCTATTGCGCGCCGGGGTATCATCCGATGGCCGACGGCATCGCGGTGGAAGGCATCCGACTGGTGTTCGAGAACCTGCCGAAGGCCTTCGCCAACGGCAAGGACCTGGTCGCGCGCGCCCATATGATGAGCGCGGCGGCCATGGGCGCCACCGCTTTCCAGAAGGGATTGGGGGCCATCCATTCGCTGTCGCATCCGATCGGCGCGCTCTACGACACCCATCACGGCATGACCAATGCGGTGTTCATGCCCTATGTGCTGGCCTTCAACCGCGAGGCGATCGAGGAGCGCATCGCACGGCTCGCCGCCTATTGCGGCATCAAGGGCGGCTTCGACGGCTTCGCCAAGGCCATCATTAAGCTGCGCAAGGAGCTCAAGGTGCCGCACGCGCTGCCCGGCCTGATCAAGGGGCTCGACATGGACAAGAAGCGCAAGACCCTGATCGCCGACATGGCGGTGGTCGATCCGACCGCCGGCGGCAACCCCGTGAAGCTCACCAAGAAAGCAGCGCTGACGCTGCTCGAAAATGCCATCGCCGGCTCCGTGTGAGAGCCGGCCTCAATGCCAAGGAGTTGAATAAGGGAACACTCGAGGAAAAGGGAGAAGGGGCAAAGATCAAGGCAGCTAACCATTAGCCGGAAAATTAAGCGCGGGCTAATTGCTACAGTCCGTTAAAAAGAGTTAACTTTTTTCGCTGTGGGGCTCCGGTTTCAAAAAGCCTTCATCTGGCTGTCACACGAAAACGATACCCGCATCGCAGGCGCCTAAACGCGCCAGTTCAACGGAGAGAACACATGTTCAAGTTCACGGGGAAAGTGCTTTCCCTCTCGGCCGCGGCGCTCTTCGCGTCGACGGTGATTTCGTCCGCGGCTTCGCTGGACGATCTCGTCAAGGCCGCGAAGGCTGAAGGCCAGCTCACCACCATCGCGCTTCCGCATGACTGGTGTGGCTACGGGGCAGTGATCGACGGTTTCAAGGCTAAGTATCCGGGGATCACCATCAACGAACTTAATCCGGACGCCGGTTCGGGCGACGAGGTCGAGGCGATCAAGGCCAACAAGGACAATAAGGGCCCGCAGGCGCCCGACGTCATCGACGTTGGCCTGTCGTTCGGCCCGACCGCCAAGAAAGACGGCCTTCTGATGCCTTACAAGGTGTCGACTTGGGACTCGATCCCGGACAGCGCCAAGGATGCCGACGGCGCCTGGTACGGCGACTATTACGGGGTGCTCTCCTTCCAGGTGAACAAGGATCTGGTCAAGGAATCGCCGACCGACTGGGCCGATCTCCTGAAGCCGGAATTCGCCAACTCGGTCGCGCTCGCCGGTGATCCACGCGCTTCGAACCAGGCCATCCAGGCGGTCTACGCTGCGGGCCTTTCCGGCGGCGCCGCCGCTGGGGAAGCCGCAGGCACCGCTGGCCTTGACTACTTCAAGAAGCTCAACGCCGCCGGCAATTTCGTGCCGGTCATCGGCAAGACGGCGACGCTGGCTCAAGGCCAGACGCCAATCCTGGTCACCTGGGACTACAACGCGCTTTCGGGCCGCGACACGCTGAAGGGCAATCCGCCCGTCGACGTCATCGTGCCGAAGACCGGCGTCGTTGCCGGCGTCTACGTGCAGGCGATCAGCGCCTTCGCGCCGCATCCGAACGCCGCCAAGCTGTGGATGGAGTATCTCTATTCCGACGAAGGCCAGATCGGCTGGCTGAAAGGCTACTGCCACCCGATCCGCTTCAACGATCTGGCCAAGAACGGCAAGATCCCAGCCGACGTGCTGGCCAAGCTGCCGCCGGCGGAGTCCTACGCTTCCGCGGTGTTCCCGACGCTCGACGAACAGGGGAAGGCCAAGGAAACCATCACCAAGAACTGGGACGCCGTCGTCGGCGCCAATGTGAAGTAACAGCGTGATATCGGCCGGGCGACTTGGTCGCCCGGCCTCGTTCCCGAATGGTAGCCGGCGCATGACCGATCTCTCGCTATCCAACAAGGCAATTGCGGGAAAGACCGCGCCGCCAGCCGAGGCGCGAAGCCTGCGGCTGCCGACGCAGTGGCTTGGCGTCACGCCCTTCTTCGTCTTCGCCGTAATGTTCCTGATCCTGCCCACTCTCTATCTGATGCTGGGCGCTTTCCAGAACGAGTCGGGTGAATTCACCTTCGCGAACATCGTCGCGCTCTTTTCGGCCAACATCGTTGCCGCTTACTGGATCTCGATAAAGGTCAGCCTGGCGTCATCGCTGATCGGCGCCTTCGCAGGCCTTGCCATCGCCATCGCCATCGTGCGCGGCGGGCTGCCCAACTGGATACGTTCGGCGACGCTCACCTTCTCCGGCGTCGCCTCCAATTTCGCGGGCGTTCCGCTCGCCTTCGCTTTCATCGCCACGCTTGGGCGGCTCGGTCTCGTCACGGTGCTGCTCAACACGCTGGTCGGGCTGAACCTCTATGCGCATGGCTTCAACCTGCTGTCATTCTGGGGATTGACGATCACCTATGTCTATTTCCAGATCCCGTTGATGGTGGTCATCATCGTGCCAGCCATAGACGGCTTGAAACGCGAATGGGCGGAGGCCGCCGCGACGCTCGGCGCCACCCAGGCGCAATATTGGCGCATGGTGGTCATTCCGGTGCTTTGGCCGAGCTTCCTTGGCACCGTCATCCTGCTCTTCGCCAACGCCTTCGGAGCGATTGCAACCGCCTACGCGCTGACCGGCTCGTCGCTCAACATCGTTCCGATCCTGCTCTATGCGCAGATCCGGGGCGACGTGTTGCATAATGCCCATCTCGGCTACGCGATCGCCTTCGGCATGATCTTCATCACCGGGCTTGCCAACATCTTCTACATCTGGTTCCGGACGCGCTCGGAGAGGTGGCTGAAATGAAATCCGGCAGGTTCTGGGCCTGGTTCGTCTTCCTTCTGGGCGCGGCCTATTTCTTCATCCCGCTGATCGCGACAATCGAGTTCTCGCTGCGCATGCGGCGCGGCGTCTACTCCTTCGACGCCTACAAGGTCGTGCTGGGCGACAGCCAGTTCCAAGCGACCTTCATGTTTTCCGTGATCGTTGCCGTCTTCACCATACTGCTCGGCGTGCTGATCGTGGTGCCCACCGCATACTGGATCCGCCTGCGCCTGCCGCAGATCAGGCCGATCGTGGAATTCATCACGCTGCTGCCGCTGGTCATCCCGGCCATCGTCATCGTCTTCGGCTATATTCGGATGTACGGCTCGAATTCGCCGCTGCCGTTCTTGGGGTCCAATCTGGGGGCGAACGCGTTGCTGGTCATCGGCTACGCCGCGCTGGCGCTGCCTTACATGTACCGGGCCGTCGACACCGGTCTTCGCACTATTGACGTGCGCACGCTCACGGAGGCCGCGCAGATCCTCGGAGCAGGCTGGGGTACGATCATCACGCGGGTCATTTTGCCGAATGTGCTGATCGCAGTGCTGTCGGGCGCGTTCCTCACCTTTGCCATCGTCATCGGCGAGTTCACCATGGCCAGCCTGCTCAACCGCCCTGCTTTCGGCCCCTATCTGCAGAATTTGGTGGCCAACCGCGCCTATGAGCCGGCCGCGCTGTCCATCATTGCATTCATAATAACATGGGGCTGCATGTCACTGATTCAGATACTGTCGCGCTTCGCGCCGAAATCGGCGAACCGCCCCAATTGAGCGAAAAGCACTGAAAGAAAAAGCCATGGCCGAGCCGTTCCTCTCCATCCAGCATGTGCGAAAATCCTTCGGCGCCACTACTGTGGTCGAGGACTTCAATCTCGATGTCGCGCCCGGCGAGTTCGTCTCCTTCCTCGGGCCGTCCGGTTGCGGCAAGACGACGGTGCTGCGCATGGTCGCCGGCTTCGAGGAGCCCTCGGCCGGCAAGATCGTCGTCGGCGGCAAGGACATCACCAGGCTGAAACCCAACCAGCGCAATGTCGGCATGGTGTTCCAGGCGTATGCTTTGTTCCCGAACCTGACGGTGGCGCAGAATATCGCCTTCGGCCTGAAGGTGGGCGGCATGCCGAAGACTGACGCGGACAGGCGCGTTGCTGAAATGCTTGACATGATCAAGCTGCCGCAAATGGCCGATCGTTATCCCTACCAGCTTTCCGGCGGCCAGCAGCAGCGCATCGCATTGGCCCGCGCCATCGCGCCGAAGCCGAAGCTGCTTTTGCTCGACGAGCCGCTGTCGGCGCTCGACGCGAAGGTGCGTGTGTCGCTGCGCGACGAAATCCGCTCGATCCAGAAGAAGCTCGGCATCACCACCATCTTCGTCACGCATGACCAGGAAGAGGCTCTGTCGATCTCCGACCGCATCGCGGTGATGTATGGCGGCAGGGCCGAGCAGGTCGGCACGCCGTTCGAGATCTACAACCGGCCGGCAACCAAGTTCGTCGCCAATTTCGTCGGCACGCTCAACGTGCTGGAAGGCAAGGTCACCGACGCCGCCTCGGGCAAGGTGCAGGTCAACAGCCAGGAAGTCTCGCTGAAGGGCAAGCTCAACGGCTCCAAGTCCGGCGACACGCTGTCGCTCGCGCTGCGGCCGGAAGCGATCTCGCTGGGGCGGCAGCCTGGCCATGACGCCAGCCTGTCGGGCGAGATCGCCGAAGTGCATTTCCTCGGCTCGGTCATCCGCGTGCGCGTCGGCATCGGCGGCAACATGGTGTCGCTGGACACATTCAACAATTCTGCGACGCCGCCGCCGGCCGTCGGCGACAAGACGGACATCTCGTTCTCGTCGGGCGACATGCTGGTCCTGCACTAGGAAAGAGTGAATAGTGAATGGCAATCAGGATAGAGGGTGCATTACGCCCAAAATCTTCTGATGGTGGCCATTCACCATTGACCATTCGCTTTGCAGTGCCAAACGCCTGGTTCGATCGCTACGATGAACCATGGCCCTTTTCGAGCTCACCCTCATCCTGCTTCTGATCGCCGTGGCGCTGACGGCGGTATCGCGGCGGCTGGAGGTTCCCTATCCGTCATTGCTGGCGCTCGCCGGTGTTGCGCTCGCTTTCGTGCCGGGCGCGCCGGTGATCGAGATCGATCCGGAACTGGCACTGGCGCTGTTCATCGCTCCGGTGCTTCTCGATGCCGCCTATGACACCTCGCTGCGCGACCTGAAACGCTACCGGCTGTCGCTGCTGCTTCTGGCGCTCGGTGCCGTCGTCTTCACCACGGTGGTGGTTGCCTTCGTCGGCTGGAAGATTGGCGGCCTGCCGATCGCGGCGGCGATCGCGCTCGGCGCCATCGTCGCGCCGCCCGACGCGGTTGCGGCAAGCGCCGTGCTCAGCCAATTCAGGGTGCCGCACCGCATCACCGCTATCCTGCAGGGCGAGAGCCTGCTCAACGACGCCACGGCGCTATTGATCTATCGGATCGCGGTTTCCGCAGCGGTCGGCACGCTCATGCTCAAGGACGCGGTGCCCCTCATATTGCTTGCAACAGTTGGCAGCGTCGTTGCCGGTTATCTGTTCGGCCGAGTGTCGCTGCTCACCCTGACGCGCATCGAGGATGCGGCAAGCAGCACCGTGGTGCAGTTCGCCGGAACGTTCGCCGTCTGGATCATTGCCGACAAGCTCGGCCTCTCCGCCATCATCACCATCGTCGTCTATGCCATCACCATCGCGCGGACCGCACCACGCCGGATTTCTGCGAGGCGCCGCGTCAGCACCTACTCGGTCTGGGAATCGGCCGTCTTTGTGCTCAATGTGCTGGCCTTCGTGCTGATGGGCCTGCAGGCTCGATCGATCGTCGGTCGGCTCTCCGGCGACGGGCAAGGCGAGGCCTTCTTCTTCGCCGCGACCGTGCTGGCCGTCGTCATCGTGGCACGTCTCGTCTGGGTGATGGGTTACGTTGCGGTGATAAGACAGATCAAGCGTTCCGACGGCCAAGGGCAGAAGCGGGATGCGCCGACATTTCGCGGTGCGGTGCTTGTCGGCTGGTGCGGCATGCGCGGGCTGGTGACGCTGGTCGTGGCGATCGCGTTGCCCGCTGACTTTCCTGGTCGAGACCCGATCGTGCTGGCGGCCTTCGCCGTCGTGCTCGGAACGCTTGTGCTGCAGGGCATGAGCCTGAAGCCGCTGCTGCGCCGGCTCAACTTCGATCGGGATACCTCGATCGACCGCGAAGTGGCCGAGGCCCGGGTGGCCATCATGCAGGCCGCGCTTGATGTGCTGAGCCGCAAGACCTCGTCCGCTGCCGCCGTCGTACGCGAGCAATACGAGGCGCAACGCCGGATCGCCGAAAATCCGGACGACGCGCAAGCCGCGACGGAATACGATCGGCTGCGTCTTTACGCCATCAAGCGGCAGCGCGACAGGCTGGAGGAGTTGCGCAGCAACGGCACGATCGGCGACGAGGCCTATCACCGGCTGGAAGAGGAGATCGACTGGTCGGAACTGGCGGCGGCTCCCGCCGGAAGCTTCCAGCCGCTGACGACCTAATAGGCCGTTCGCCGACCCTCGGCTGGACCATTTCGCCGGCCTGCGCGGGCACATTGCCACGGCACAGGCGGCGAGATAGTGCGATTCACCGAAACGGCGGCCTCTATCTCTTGACGCAATTCCGGACAGAAAGCCGCTCACACTTTTCCTGGAATTGCGCTACTGCGATCATCGGAAGTGAGCCGGTTAATCGATGAAGCTGATCAGCTACAACATCCAGTATGGCTACGGCAGCGATGGGCGCTACGATCTCGGCCGCTGCGCCGGGCTGGTGGACGGCGCCGACATCATCGCGCTGCAGGAAGTCGAGCGGCATTGGCTGCGCACCAATGAGGACGACCAGCCCGCGATCCTGTCCAGCCTACTGCCTGACTATTACTGCGCCTATGGTCCCGCCTTCGACATGGACGCCAGCGAGAAGCGCGAGGGCCGCGTCGTCAACCGCCGGCGGCAGTTCGGCACGATGCTGCTGTCGAAGCTGCCGATCGTCTGGTCGCGGCTGCATGCGCTGCCGATGCGCCGCACGCTGAGGCCGCTCAACACCCGCAACGCGGCGCTCGAATGCATGATCCGCACGCCGGCGGGATCGGTGCGGGTGCTTTCCCTGCATCTGGCGCATATCGCGGCCGAAGAGCGGCTGGAGCAGATCGACTATCTGCTTGCCGAGCATCGTCGAGCGCCATCCGACGGCGGCCCGTGGAGCGGCGCCGACGACGAGCGGCAGCGCAACTGGACGAATGGGGAGCTGGAACCGGAAAGCCCGGCGGCGGCCATCTGGCTGGGCGATTTCAACATGGAGCCGGGCAGCGCCGAATACCGGCGTATTACCGGCAGCATGCCGTATCATCCCGGCGCCGCTTATATCGATGGGTTCGTCGATGCTGCCACTGTCGCCAGCGAGCCTGGGCCGGATTTTCACACGCATGAAAAGATCATCGACGGCAGGCTGGCAAAACGCCGGCTCGACCATTGCTTCGTCGGCGGCATGCTGGCCGGTCGCGTCCGTTCGGTAACTGCCGACGTCGGCGAGGTGGCATCCGACCACTTTCCGCTAAGGGTCGCTATCGATCTGGAAACGCCGGGCATCGGCTCAAGTCTGGCGGGCAGGTGAGGCGGGCATGACGCTGTTCGTCTTCCTGGCTGTGCTCTCGGCGGCTGCCATGCATGCGATCTGGAACGCGCTGGTCAAGGTGCATCTCGACCGCTTTCTGTCGATCACGCTGATGACGCTCGGCATGGGCGCCGCGGCACTCGTTGTGCTGCCCTTCGTCGAAGTGCCGAAGGCCGAGGTCTGGCCATTCATCCTCGCCTCGGTCTTCTTCCACATGGGCTACCGGACATTCCTGATCGGCGCCTATAAAGCTGGCGATTTCGCCCAGACCTATCCGCTGGCGCGCGGCACCGCCCCCCTGCTCTCGGCGCTGGGCGGCATCGTGCTGGTCGGCGAGATGCCTGCGCCGCTCGCCATGGTGGGCATCATGCTGTTGTCGATCGGTACGCTGGTCATGTCGTTCCGCGGCGGCGCTCATCTGGAGAGGCTCAATCTGCGCGCGGTCGGCTTCGCGCTCGGCACGTCGATCTTCATCGCCAGCTACACGCTCTCCGACGGCAGCGGCGCGCGGCTCGCGGCGAACGCGACGAGCTACGCCGCCTGGCTGTTCGTCTGCGATGCTACGTGGGCGCTGGTGCTGTGCGTCGCCTTTCGTGGGCCGCGGTCGCTGCCCGTGCTGGTACGCGACTGGAAGGCAGGGCTGTTCACCGGCGTGCTCAGCGGCGCCGCTTACTGGATCGTCATGTGGGCGATGACCAAGGCGCCGATCGCCTCGGTCGCGTCGTTGCGCGAAACCTCGATCCTGTTCGCCATGCTGATCTCGGTGCTGGCGCTGGGCGAGAAGATGACGGCCTGGCGCGCAACGGCCGCGCTCGGCATCGTCGCGGGCGTCGTCGCGCTCAGACTTGGATAGATGCAATTGGGGACGGATGGCCGGGGCGAAGTCGCCGAACCAGCCCTTCACATTTTTCCTGGAATTGCTCCGGCTTCCCGATCAAGCACCGTCATCACCTGCCCCCGGCGTTCAGGACTGAAACGGATCACGATGATGATGCAGACGGCGACAACGCCGGCAAATAACGCCAGCGCGTAGCCGTAACTGCCGCCGGGAGCCTCGGCGATGCCCGCCTGGTAGGGGCCGCCATAGGAAGCAGCCAGATTGCCGGCCTGATAGATGAAACCCGGCAAGGTCGCCCGCACCGAGCCTGGCGACAGTTCGTTGAGATGTACCGGGATGACGCCCCAAGCGCCTTGCACGGCCACCTGCATGATAAAGGCGCCGATCGCCAGCATGAAGGGTGTCGTCGTGTAGGCCCAAAGCGGGATCGCCGGCAGGGCGATCACGCAAGCGAGCGTGATGGCGTTGATGCGGCCGATCTTCTCCGACAGCGCGCCGAAGGCGAGGCCGCCGACGATGGCGCCGATATTGGCGACGATGGTGATCCAGCTCACCGTATGCGGATCGAAGCCATGCTGCTTCTTCAGGAAGGTCGGGTAGAGGTCCTGCGTGCCGTGGCTGAAGAAGTTGAAGAACATCATCAGCACCACGGCATAGAGCGCGATGCCCCAGTGCTTCCTCAGCGTTTCGAGAAGACCGGGCCTCGCCTGCGAGCGGCCTTCGACGAAAGCAGGCGATTCAGGCACATGCGAGCGGATGAACAGCACGATCAGCGCCGGCGCGAAGCTCAAGAGGAACATGGCGCGCCAACCGATGGTGAAATCGCCGACCCTCTGCCCATAGAGCAGTCCGTAAGCAACAGCGGCAAGCAAATAGCCGGCCGGATAGCCGCATTGCAGGATGCCCGAGACCATGCCGCGCGCGCTGGGGGGAATGGATTCCATGGCAAGCGAGCTGCCCAGGCCCCATTCGCCTCCCATGGCAATGCCGAACAAGGCGCGCAGCGCCAGGAATATGCCGAGGTTGGGCGAGAAGGCGGCCAAGGCGCCGATCACCGAATAGCTGACGATATTCAGCATCAGGATAGGCTTGCGGCCATATTTGTCAGCAAGCATGCCGAAGAAGAAAGCGCCGATAAAGCGCGTCGCCAGTGTCAGGAACAGTGCTTTGGAGACCGCCGGGACATCGGTCTGGAATTCAGTGGCAATATCGGTGAGCAGGAAAGTCAGAAGGAAGAAATCGAAAGCGTCGAGCGTCCAGCCAAGGAACGACGCGACTACGGTTTTCTTCTGCTCAGTGGTGAGGTTCAAGGCGGTCCTCCTTTTGCATCCCCAAAAGCAACGATATGTTCCTGGGCGGGCAAAAGAGAACGGGACGGCAGCCAGTTTTAAGCCGGCGAGCGGTCACATTTGCGTCACCTCGAGATCAATGACCATCAGTCCATCGGTGCCGCCTTCGAGAGCGGCGACAAGGCGCGTGCCGGCGCGCTGATGTGCTTCGTGCGCGAGATAGGCGTCGCGGACGGCGGCATCACGAAAATCGATGGTGAAACCATGCGTGAAGCCGCGCCCGAAAGGCTCGGGGCTGACATTAGCGCTGAAATGTACTTGGCTCATGCCGTCGATGACCGCGCGCAATGCTTCGAGATCGGCGTGGATCGCCGCGCGCTCGGCTGCAGGAATATCCTCACGGAAGCGGACGAAGACGCAGTGGCGGATCATTGTTCTCCTCAAGCCGCCTGATTGCCCTTGAACACGGCCGGCGGCAGCGGCTCTCGGCCCAGGATGAGGTCGGCGCCCTTTTCGCCCACCATGATGGTCGGCGCATTGGTGTTTGAGGAGGGCACGCGCGGCATCACCGAGGCGTCGCAGACGCGCAAACCCCCGATGCCGCGCAGCCTAAGATCCGGCGTCACCACCGCCATCGCGTCATGGCCCATGCGGCAGGTGCCGACAGGATGATGATCGGTTTTCGAGGTGCGGCAGGCATAGTCGAACAGGTCGTCGTCGCTCTGCAGGTTTGGACCGGGCAGCACCTCGCGCAGCACGAAGGGCTGAAGCGCCTTCTGGCGCATGATCTCGCGCGCAAGCCTGAGCCCCTTGATCGACATGTCGCGGTCATAGGGATCGGACCAGTAGTTCGGATCGATCAGAGGGTGATCGGCCGGGTCGGCGCTCCTCAGCCGCACGGTGCCGCGCGAGCGCGGGCGCAGGAAGGCGGAGTTCAGCGTCACGCCTGGGTTCTTCAGCTTCTCGACGCCGGCCTCGATGCCGGAGCCAAGGCCGAGATGGAACTGGATGTCGGGCGAGGCGGCTGTCGGATCCGCGTACCAGAAGCCGCCGGTCTCGAACAGGCTCGAGGCGACCGGACCCTTCTTGAGCAAGAGGTACTGCAGCCCTGCCCACAGTGTGCGGTGCAGCTTGGCGTAGTTGTCGTAGGTGTGGTCGCCGGTGCATTCGGCGATCACGAACAGGTCGAGATGGTCCTGCATGTTGGAACCTACGCCAGGCAGGTCATGTACCGGCGTGACGCCGATCGATTTCAGATGGTCGGCCGGGCCGATGCCCGATTGCATGAGAAGCTTGGGCGAGCCGATGGCGCCGGAGGAAACGATCACCTCGCGTTCGGCGCGCAGGATCGTCTTTTCGCCGCCCGGTTTGTCGACGATCTCGACGCCGATGGCGCGGCCGTTTTCGACGACGACACGGGTGACCAGCACATCGGTCCTGACCGTCAAATTCTTGCGGGCACCGATCGGCTTCAGATAGGCCACGGAGGCCGATGAGCGCCGCGCATTCTTTTGGGTCAGCTGGTAGTAGCCGACGCCTTCCTGGCTCGAGCCATTAAAGTCCGGGTTGAAGGGTATGCCCATCTCCTGTCCGGCGCGGAAATATGCCTCGCAGATCGGCAGCGGCGAGATCGGGTTAGAAACGCCGAGCGGACCCTGGTCGCCATGGAAATCGTTGGCGAAGCGCTGGTTGTTTTCGGCGCGCTTGAAATAGGGTAGCACGTCGCGATAGCCCCAGCCCGCGAGGCCCTCCTCCTTCTCCCAGGCGTCGTAGTCGCGGGCGTTGCCGCGCGTGTAGATTTGGGCGTTGATCGACGAGCCGCCGCCGACCACCTTGGCTTGCGTGTACCAGAAGACGCGATCCTTCATGTGTTTCTGCGGCACGGTCGACCAGCCCCAGGAGGCGATGCCCTTTGTCATCTTGGCGAAACCCGCCGGCATATGGATCAGCGGATGCCAGTCCTTGCCGCCGGCTTCCAGGAGCAGGACGGAATTGCCCGGATCCTCGCTCAGCCGGTTGGCGAGAACGCAGCCGGCCGGACCGGCGCCAACAATGATGTAGTCAGCCATTGTCCCTCACAAGCGTGGCACCGAGAGCGCGCCATCGACATCGATGACCGATCCTGTCGAAAAGCGGAATTTACCGGAGGCCAGCGCCGCGACCACGGCGCCGATGTCGCCGGGCTCGCCCCAGCGTTTTGCCGGCACCAGGCCACCTTCGATCAGCGCGTCATATTTGGCTGAAACGCCGGCGGTCATGTCGGTGCGGATGATGCCCGGCCGCACTTCGAACACGCCGATGTTTTCGGGTGCGAGCCGCAACGCCAGATTCTTTACCCACATCGAAAGGCCGGCCTTGGAAATGCAGTAGTCGGCTCGTTCCGGCGAAGCCATGGCGGCGCTCACCGAGGTGATGGTGATGATCGATCGGGTTGCATGCGAGGGAGCGGCCAGCATTGCCTTGGCGACGGCCTGGCTGAGAAAGGCTGTGCCGCGCAAATTGATGTTCATGGCGCGGTCGAAATTCTCCGGCTTCAACTCGAGCAGATCGCCGCGGACCACAGCGCCAACGCCAGCATTGTTGACCAGGCAATCGATGCGACCGAAGGCGCGCATAGCGGCACCAATCAGCGTTGCATGATCGGAGAGGTTGGCAATATCACAGCGACTGTAGGCGAAGGCTGCACCGCGCGTCGTGATGTTCTCTATAAGGCGTTTGGCGGGATCGTCCGCGAGGTCGGCCACTAGAATGTCGAAGCCGGCATCCGCCAATGCCTCGGCGCAGGCAAGCCCAATGCCGCGCGCGCCGCCGGTGACGATGGCTGCCGGGCGGCTCATGCGGCAAGCTCCGTCTTGCGGATGTGGTCAGCCACGCGCAGCGCCTGCGCCGCGATCGACAACGCCGGATTGACCGCGGCCGATGTCGGCAGGAAGCCGGCGTCGACGACGAACAGGTTTTGATGGTCCCAGGCCCGGCAGAAGGGATCGAGCGGCGAGGTGGCTGGATCATTGCCCATCTTCACCGTGCCGCACTGGTGCGAGGGCGTGCGCTTGTCGAAGGGACGCGATAGCACGATTGGATAGCCGCAGGCACGAAGGTTCTCGCGCATCACTTTGGTCAAGCCTTCCAGCGACTGCATGTTGGAGCGGCGCCACTGCATGACGATCTCCTTGCCGTCGACCATAATGCGGCTTTCGGGATCGGGCAGGTCCTCGCACATGAGGTACCAGTCGACGGCGTGTCCGGCCATGAAGTCGAGCACGAATTTCGGCATCGTCTTCACATTGGCCTTGAGCATGTTGCCGTCGATCTTGCCGAGCAGTTGCACATTGCCGAGCGGCTTGCCGCCCTTGCCGTCCGACAGGTAATAGTCGTTGAGCATCAGCGTCTTCTGGTAGACGGATGTGTTGCGGCGCCGTGGGTCGATCGCTAGCATCGCGCTCGAATTGTGGTTCATGAAATTGCGGCCGACCTGGTCGGAGCTGTTGGCGAGTCCTTTGCCATTCGTGCTAGGCGAACGCAGCAGGATGGCGGCCGAGTTGATCGCGCCGGCTGAAAGGATGACGAGCTTCGGCGATAGCGTCTTTTGCGCGCCGTTTTGGGTGTAGTGGATGGCGGCGATCGACTTGCCGTCCGGAGCGGTTTCGAGCCAGTCGACACGGGCGCCGGTTTCCAGTCGGATGCTCGGGTCTCTTAGCGCTGCGGACAGCGGACCGGTCTGCGCGTCGATCTTGCCCTGGCCGGTGTTGGGGAAGGCGTCCCAGCCGGTCCTGCCTTCCTTCAGCCAGGTCTCGATGTCGACGCCGAGCGGCAGCGATGCCGGATGCAGCCCAAGGCTCTTGAGTTCGGCGCGGGCACGCGCGATCGGCGGCTCGTCCGGCACCGGCTTGAAGGCATAGGGAATCGAATGGAACGGCTCGGTCGGGTCCTCACCGAGCGTGCCTCGCACGCGAAACAGCTGCTCGGCCTTGGAATACCAGGGCTCGAATTCGTCATAGGAAAACGGCCAGGCCGGCGAGACGCCGCCGAAATGCTCGAGCTCGGAAAAATCCTCCTTGCGATAGCGGATCAGGACCGCGCCGAAGAATTTCGAATTGCCGCCGACATAATAGTAGTTGCCGGGATTGAAGGCAGCCCCGCCGGCCTCGCGCCACATCTCCTTCGGCCGGTAGTGCTCGTCCAGGAAAATCGATCGCGTCGAGCGCGCATGCGGCGTCGCGGGCAACGGCTCGCCGCGCTCCAGGATCAGGATCGAGGCGCCGCTGCCGGCCAAGCCGGAAGCGATCGTGGCGCCGCCGATGCCGGAGCCGATGATGACGATATCCGGGTTTGCCATAGTTCTTTAACGGATGCGCTTCTCGGTAGCCGGGTCGAAGAACACCGCCTTGCTGAGATTGAACGCAAGCGGCGTGCTGGTTCCGGGCTGGATCCTGGCATCGGCCCTGAGCCGCGCCACGACGCCCTTGCCGCCGAGATTGGTGACGGCGAACGTGTCGGAGCCCGCCGGCTCCACCACCTCGATGTGGCAGTCGGCGGTGGCGATGTTTGAGCCGTTGCGCTCGGCGCCTTCCGGGTCGGTCAGCGCTTCCGGGCGGACACCGAAGATGACCTGCTTGTCCTTGAAGGCCGCAAGACCGGCGGGCGCGCCGGGCATCGGCAGCACGATCGGCTGGCGCGCCTCGCGGTCCAGCACCACCGAAAGCCCGGCGCCGTTGCCGTCGATCTTTGCCGGGATCAGGTTCATCGCCGGCGAGCCCATGAAGTCGGCGACGAAGATGTTGGTCGGGTTGTTGTAGATCTCGGCCGGGGTGCCGAACTGCTGCACCTCGCCGTCGCGCATGACGGCGATCTTGGTCGCCAGCGTCATCGCCTCGATCTGGTCATGCGTGACATAGACGATCGTCGTGCCAGTGGTGGCATGCAGGCGCTTGATCTCGATGCGCATGTCGACGCGCAGCTTGGCGTCGAGATTGGAGAGCGGCTCGTCGAACAGGAAGAGTTTCGGGTCGCGCACCAGCGCCCGGCCCATGGCGACGCGCTGGCGCTGGCCGCCGGAAAGCTGGCTCGGCTTGCGGTTGAGCAGGTGGCCGATCTGCAGGATCTTGGCCACCTTGTCGATCGCCGCCTGACGCTCCGCCGCCGGCACGCCGCGCATCTCCATGCCGAAGGCGATGTTTCCAGCCACCGTCATGTTCGGATAAAGCGCATAGCTCTGGAAAACCATGGCGATGTCGCGCTTCGAAGGATGGAGGTCATTGATCGCGCGGCCGTCGACGCGGATCTCGCCTTCGGTAATCTGCTCCAGCCCGGCGATGGTGTTGAGCAGCGTGGACTTGCCGCAGCCGGACGGGCCGACCAGCACCAGGAAGCCGCCTTTTTCGAGCTCGACATTGATGCCCTTCAGGATCTCGACATTCCCGAAGCGCTTCTTCAGCCCATCAATTTCCAGAAAAGCCATGGTCGTTCCTTCAGAAACCAGGGTCAGCCCTTGACCGCGCCGGCCATCAGACCGCGCACGAAATAACGGCCGGCGACGACATAGACGATCAGGGTGGGAAGCGCGGCGATCATCGCCGCGGCCATGTTGACGTTGTACTCGACGACGCCGGTCGAGGTGTTGACGACATTGTTCAGCGCCACGGTCATCGGCATCACGTCGCCGGTGCCGGCATAGGCGGAAGCGAAGAGGAAGTCGTTCCAGATGTTGGTGAATTGGTAGATGACGGTGACGACGAAGATCGGCATCGAGTTCGGCAGCATGATGCGGCGAAAGATCTGGAAGAAGGAGGCACCGTCGACCTGCGCCGCCTTGACCAGTTCGGTCGGGAAGGCCTCGTAATAGTTACGAAAGAACAGCGTGGTGAAGCCGAGGCCGTAGACCACGTGAACGAAGACCAGGTTCACCGTCGAATTGCCGAGGCCGAAATTGAATCCCGTCGCGTTCTGCAGCGTGACGCCGAACCGGCCGAGGCTGCCGAGGATCGTCGCCATCGGCAAAAGCACCGACTGGAACGGGATGAAGCAGGCGAACAGCATCATGGCGAAAACCAGCGTGTGGCCACGGAAGCGCCATTTGGTCAGCACATAGCCGTTCAGCGCGCCGAGCAGCGTCGAGATCAGCACAGCCGGAACCACCATCTTGATGGAGTTCCAGAAGTAGCCCTTGATGCCGGCGCAGGTGAGGCCGACGCAGGTCTCGCCCCAGGCCTTGAACCACGGCTCGATGGTCGGCGACTGCGGCAATGCCAGCATGTTGCCGTTCTGGATCTCGTCCATCGTCTTGAACGAGGTGACCAGCATGACGAATAGCGGCATCAGGTAGAAGACCGCGAACAGCGCGAGCAGGCCGTAGATGACGATGCGGTTGATCGTTCTGGCGCTCAGACCGCTCGAAGCCGGACGGGCAGGCGAGGTGACAGCGCTCATCGCGGCTTCTCCCTGAGTTCGGAATAGAGATAAGGCACGATGATCGCGGTCAGCGTCATCAGCATGATCACCGCGCTCGCCGAGCCGACCGCCATCTCGTTGCGCTTGAAGGTGAATTCATACATGAAGTTGGAGGGCAGCCAGGCCGAGCCGCCAGGGCCGCCACTGGTCAGCGCCACCACCAGGTCATAGGACTTGATGGCGAGGTGCGCGAGCACGATGAAGGCCGACAGGAAGACGGGCCGCAGCAGCGGAATGACGATGCGGCGGTAGAGCTGGAAAGTGGAAGCGCCATCGATCTGCGCAGCCTTCATGATCTCGCCGTCGATGCCGCGCAGGCCGGCCAGGAACATCGCCATGATGAAGCCGGAAGCCTGCCAGACGCCGGCGATCACCACCGTGTAGATGACGAAATCCTTGTTCTTGATCCAGTCGAAATGGAAGCTCGTCCAGCCCCATTGATGCAGCGTCTGCTCCAGCCCGAGGCCGGGGTCGAGGAACCATTTCCAGGCGACGCCCGTGACGATGAAGGAGAGCGCCATCGGGTAGAGATAGATCGGCCGCAACACGCCTTCGCCGCGGATCTTCTGGTCGAGCAGGATGGCCAGGAACAGGCCGAGCGCCAGGCAGATCAGGATATAGAGGAAGCCGAAAATGCCCATATTTGTGATCGAGGTGTACCAGCTTGAAGGCGGGTCGCTCTCGAAGGTCCAGCGCCAGAGCCGCTGATAGGCGCGGGCACCGGTGATGTCATAGGACGGGAAGGTCTTGGAGTTTGTGAAGGACAGATAGATCGTCCAAAGAATGAAGCCGTAGACGAAGACGATCGTCGCCGCGAAGCTCGGCGCCAATACGATCTTCGGCAGCAGATCCTGCAATCGCGAACGGACCGATGCGCCGGGACGGGCGTCGTGCTCCGGTGTCAGCTTGATCTGGGTTTCGGCAACTGTGCTCATCGGCTTGTCCAGTTCCGGTTGGTCGGAAACCGCCCGGCGCAAAAACGCACCAGGGTTGTCCCACACCTTTGTCGACAGGAGACCTCCTCCGCCGAAGCGGGGGAGGGTTGGTTCAAATGAACCTTACTTGGCGTCGTCGATCGCCTTGACCAGCTCGGTCACGGCCTCGTCGGAGCTCTTGATCTGACCATGGACGAACTTCGACACCACGTCCTTGTAGGCGTTGGCGACGGCCGGCGGGGCGCCGTAGCCCTGCGCCAGCGAGCCGAACAGCGTGCCGCCCTCATTGGCCTTCTTCAGGTCGGCGATACCCTTCTTACCGCAAGCGTCGAAGTCGGTGTCAGGCACGTCGGTACGGGCAGGAACCGAACCCTTCACGACGTTGAAGGCCGACTGGAAGCTCTTCGACAACGTGGCCGTGGCAAGTGCCACCTGGGCGGCCTTGCGGTCTTCCGGAACGTTGAACATGCCGAACATATCGGAGTTGTAGATCACGGAACCGTCGGTGCCCGGGAAACGGTAGCAGAGGAAGTCGGTGCCTGGCGTCTTCTTGGCGGCGTGGAACTCACCCTTGGCCCAGTCGCCCATGACTTGAACCAGCGCATCGCCCTTGATGACCATGGCGGTGGCGAGGTTCCAGTCGCGGCCCGAGAAGTTCGGATCGACATATTTGACGAGCTTGGCCAGGTTGTCGAACGACTTCTTCATCGTGTCGGACTTGAGGGAATCCTCATCGAGGTCGTTCATCGCCTTCTTGTAGAATTCCGGACCGCCGGTCGACAGAACGACCGAGTCGAACATCGTGGCTTCCTGCCAGTTTTGGCCACCCAGCGCGAGCGGGATGACGCCGGCAGCCTTGGCCTTGTCCAGCAGGGCTATGAAGTCGTCGAAGGTCTTCGGCTCGGTGCCGCCGATCTTGTCCATCACGGCTTTGTTGATCCACAGCCAATTGACTGAGTGGACGTTGACCGGAGCGGCCACCCACTTGCCGTTATAGACCGAGAACTTCTGCAGGGCGGCCGGAACCGATTTGTCCCAGCCTTCCTTCTTGGCGGTCTCGGTCAGGTCGCCCATGACGCCGGCGGCCGCATAGTCGAGCACGGTGTAGCCGAGCATCTGAGAAGCGGTCGGATAATTACCGGCCGCGACCATCGCCTTCAGCGCTGTCATAGCGGCGTCGCCGCCGCCGCCGGCCACCGGCACGTCCTTCCAGGCATAGCCTTCCTTGGCCAGATCCTGCTTCAGCACGTTCAGAGCGGCCGCTTCGCCGCCCGACGTCCACCAATGCAGCATCTGCACTTCCTTGACGTCCGCGGCATGCGCCGAGAACGCAAAGCTCGTCGCAAGAGCCGTTCCGATAAGCAGTTTGCGCAACATGTACTACCTCCCTTGTTGCATACACATAGCCGACGGATGTCCGCCGGGGTCTCCCAACTCAGCCGACCCACCATCCGGTGCGCTGGCCGCGATGAAACTGGATAGTCTTTTCCTCGGTATAATCCTCGACGGCGCGCTTGCCGAGTTCGCGTCCCAGACCGGACTGCTTGTAGCCGCCGAAGGGCAGCTCAGGGTAACCTTCCATGAACGTGTTCACCCAGACCGTCCCCGAACGCACACCGCGCGCTACCGACATGCACGTGTCGATGCTGGCGCTCCACACCCCCGCAGACAGACCATAGGGCGTGTTGTTGGCAATGTGCAATGCCTTTTCAATCGTTTCAAAAGTGAGCACGGAGAGCACCGGCCCGAACACTTCCTCGCGCGCGATCGCCATGTCCTCTGAGACGTTACGGACGATGGTCGGATCGAGATACTGGCCGGCATTGGAGGCAAGCCGGGCACCGCCGGCGAAAAGTTTGCCGCCATCGGTTTTTGCCGCCGTTACATAGCCGGCCACCTTTTCCATGTGGTCGGCCGAGATCATGGCGCCGACCTTGGTGCGGTCGTCGAGCGGATCGCCGACGCGGACCTTTTCAGCCAGCGTCTTGACCGCGTGCAGGAAGTCGTCGGCGATCGCCTCATGCACGATCAGCCGGCTGCCGGCATTGCAGCATTCGCCGGCGTTGAAGAAGCCGCCGAACACGGCGGCATCCGCTGCTGCTTCGAGGTCGGCATCGGGGAAGACGATCTGGCCGTTCTTGCCGCCGAGCTCCATCGACACCTTCTTCAGCGAATTGGATGCTGCTGCCATGGTCGTCTTGCCGACGCGGGTCGAGCCGGTGAAGGACACCATCTCGACCAGCGGATGGCTGACCATCGGCGCGCCGACATCGGCGCCGAAGCCGGCGAGGATGTTGACCACGCCGGCCGGCAACCCGGCTTCGAGCAGGATGTCGCCAAGAACGAAGGTCGAGGCCGAGGTCATCTCGCTCGGCTTGACCACAGCCGTGCAGCCGGCGGCGAGCGCGAAGGGCAGCTTCTGGCTGACGATCAGGAAGGGGAAATTCCACGGCGTTATGATCGAGACGACGCCGATCGGCTCGCGCAGGACGACGCCCAGCATATCGTCGCCGAGATTGGCGTAGCTCTCGCCATGCAGCGTGCGGGCGAGCGAAGCCGCATAGCGCCAGATATCGATCGCGCCGCCGATCTCGCCGCGCGCCTGGGCGATCGGCTTGCCGGATTCCAGCGCATCGAGGCGGGCGATCTCCTCCAGCCGGGTCTCGATGAGGTCTGCGGTCTTGAGCAGAACCGCGGCGCGCTCAGACGCCTTCATGCGCGGCCATGGGCCGGTCTCGAACGCCTTGTGCGCGGCCTGGACTGCCGCCTCGACCTCCGAGGCGCCTGCCTGCGCATACCGGGACACGGCAAAACCGTGGCCGGGGCTGGCTCGCTCGATGCTGCGGCCGTCACGGGCTTCGACATGCTTGCCGTCGATCAAGAGCTTGTAGGCCTTCGGCGCCTGGGACGCCTCTGCCGGCATGACAATGTTGAGCGGTGCGTTCATCGTTTCTTCTCTAGGATCTGGAAAAGGCCGGCTTCTGCTTGGCCCTGAAGGCGCCGACGCCGGCTTTTAGATCGCCTGTCAGCGCAATGAAGCCGCTGGCCAGCGCCTCGGTCGCGGCGGCGTCTTCCTCGCCCTCGGCAACGCCGATCATCAGCTTGGCGGCTTCGGTCGCGAGCGGGCCGCGCTCGGCGATCTTCTCGGCCCAGGTCTTGGCTTCGTCGAACGCCTTGCCTGTTTCGACCAGCCGGTCGACGATGCCGTACGTGAGCGCATCGGCTGCCAGGAAAATCTCGCCGCCAATCGCCATCCGGCGCACGATCTGTGCACCGAAACGCCGCGCGGCGCGCTGTGTACCCGACCAGCCCGGCACGACGCCGATCGAGGTTTCGGGGAAGCCGAGCTTCACCTGGGTTTCGGCGACGCGGAAATCGCAAGCGGCCGCCAGTTCCAGCCCGCCGCCCAGCGCATGGCCGGACAGAACCGCAATGGTCGGTTGCCGGAGCCGCGCCAGCCGGTCGAAGACGCGGTGGCCGTAGCGGACCCATTGCACCTGGAAATCGGCGGCGCTCATGGCACCCCAGGCCTCGACGTCGCCGCCGGCGCAAAAGCCCTTGCCTTCGCCACGGATGAGCACGACGCGGACGCCCTCGGCCAGTTCGGCATCGTCGAGCGCTGCTTCCAGCGCGCGCAGCATCGGGATGTCGAGCGCGTTGAATTTCTCCGGCCGGCGCAGCGTGACGATGCCGATGGCGCCGTCCTTTTCGAAGGTGACAAGCTCAGCCATGCGCGCCTCCTAGCGAAGCACAGCCATTGAGCGACAGGCCGACCGGCCGATCCTGATAGAGCGCCACCGGCGTCACCTTGAGGTCGTTGGCGACCCCAAGCGGGATCTCGGCCTGCGCCAGCACATCGCGTTCGAGGTCTACGCCCGGAGCCAGTTCCGTCACCATCAAACCGTCCGGCGTCAGCTTCATCACGCAGCGCTCGGTGACATAGGTGATATCCTGTCCCTGCGCGACGGCGCGTTTTCCCGAAAAGGAGATGTGCTCGACTTCCTCGACGATCTTCTTGACCTTGCCTTCCTGGTCGATGCGGATCGCGCCCTCGGCGAGCGACAGCTTGGCCCCGGCATTGAAGAAGCCGGAGAAGACGATCTTCTTCGCGCGGGACGTGATGTCGACGAAGCCGCCGGCGCCGGCGGTGACATGCGGCCGCGCCGAAAGCTTCGAGACATTGACCGAGCCGTGTCGGTCGATCTGCAGGAAGGAGAGCAGCGAGGCATCGAAGCCGCCGGCCTGGAAATAGATGAATTGGTGTGGCGAGGGCATGATCGCCTCGGCGTTCGAGGCGCAGCCGAACTTGAAGTCGAGCAGCGGCACGCCGCCGACCGCGCCCTGCTCGATCACCCAGGTGACCTTGCCGTGCTGACCTTCCTCGAGAAGGATGCGCGGCACGTTGGCCGAGATGCCGAATCCGATGTTGACGGCCATTCCGTCGCGCAACTCCATGGCGACGCGGCGCGCGATCACCTTCTGGATGTTCATCTCCGGCGTGCGGAAACTCGACAACGGCCGGAAGATCTCGCCCGAGATCGCCGGGTCGTACGGCGTCTGCGTCGTCTGCAACTGATCGGGCGCAACGACAATATGGTCGACCAGAACGCCCGGTACGCGCACATCATGCGGCTTCAGCGTGCCGTTTTCGACGACGCGCTTCACCTGCGCGATGACGATGCCCCCATTGTTGCGGGCGGCAAGCGCCTGCTCCAGGCCGCCGAGATAGGCGCCCTCATGCTCGTAGGTGAGGTTGCCGCGCTCGTCCGCGGAGGTGGCCCGGATAATCGAGATGTTCGGCACGATGGCGCGGAAATAGAGCCATTCTTCGCCATCGAACTGCTGCACCGAAACAATGGGCTCGCTGGCCGCCGCGTTCATGGCGCAGCCCTGGTGGCGCGGATCGGCGAAGGTGTCGAGGCCGACCTTGGTCAGCACGCCCGGACGCTTGGCGGCGGCCTCGCGATGCATGTCGAACAGGATGCCCGACGGCACGTTGTAGGCGGCGACCGAATTGTCGCCGATCATCTTCCAGATCTGCGGCGGCTCGGCCGAGGAGGGGCCGGAGGGGTAGGAGCCGCACAGCGTGCGATTCAGCAGGCCAGGCTTGGCGAGATGGTCGATGCCCTTGATGCCGTACATGTCGCCCGCGGCGATCGGGTGCAGCGTGGTGATCGCCTTCGGATGGCCTTCCGCGTCGAAGCGCTCGCCGATCGCGGCAAGCACAGCGTCGGGGCAGCCAAGGCCGCTCGACGACGACACCGAGACGGTCATGCCGTCCTTGATCAGGCTGGCGGCATAGGCCGCCGAGACGAGCTTGCTCACGCGATGCTCCCGAGTTGCGGGTCGATGACGACGGCCTTGCCGGTCTTCGACGATTGCAGCGCGGCCTCGGCCGACGCCAGCGACCAGATGCCGTCCTCGCCGGTAGCGGCAGGCTGGCCTTCGTCGCGGATCGCAGCATGGAACTGGCGGACCGAGCGGGCGTAGAGGTCCTCGCGGTCGAAATTCAGCTCTTCCTCACCGCTGGCGGTGCGCAGCAGCACCGAGCCGACCGGCTTCTGCGTCATCACGTTGGCGGCGATCAGCGAGCCGTCCGTTCCGTGCACCTCGAAGCCGGTGCCGGCATATTTTGTCGTGAACCCTTCATGCGATTGGGCGATGACGCCGGATTTGAAGCGCCAGATGCACATGGCGCCGTCTTCCAGGCCGCTACCTGCCATACCGGCCGATTGCGTGAAGGCCGAAACCTCGGCCGGATCGTCGCCGAGCACGAAGCGCAGCGTGTCGGCGTCATGCACGGTTATGTCGAGCACCACGCCACCGCCGGCTTCCGGCCTGGTGATGCGCCAGCCCTGCAGGTTCTCCGGCAAGAAAACCGAATGAAAGACGCGTGCCGCGATCGGCTTGCCGATGCGGCCGGCGGCGATCGCCTCGCGCATGGCGCGATGGGCGCCGGCATTGCGCAGATGATGGTTGGTGCCGAAGACAATGCCGGCTTGCCTTGCTGCCGCAACCATCTTGCGTGCATCGGCGCTGGTCAGCGCCAACGGCTTCTCGCACAGCACATGCTTGCCGGCCTTGATCGCGGCCATGCCCTGATCGAGATGCAACTCGTTGGTGGTCGAGATGTAGACGGCGTCGATGTCCGAGTTGAGCAGCGCTTCGACGGTCGAGACGGCGGCAGGAATGCCATTCTCGCGGGCATAAGCCTCCGCGCGCTCCGTGCTCGAGCTCATCACGGCGGCGACCTCGCCGTCGGTCTGCGCGCGGATGGCATTGATCATGAACTGTCTGGCGATCGTGCTGGCGCCGATCAATCCCCATCGCACGCTCATGCCGCGTCTCCCATTTGGCTGCTGCGGTCAGGACCGCTGCTTTCCCGCACGACCAGGCTGACCGCGCCAATATGGTCTTCGGCGCGCGTGGTGCGCGACTGGATCATCTTCAGCATGACATGGGCGGCGCGTTCGCCAAGGCCTGCGGTATCGACGGCAACGCTGGTCAGCCCCGGGCTGTAATGCTCGGCCTCGGCGACGTCGTCGAAGCCGACGACGGCAAAGTCCGCTCCCGCCTCGAGGCCGCGCTTGCGCAGCGCCAGAATGACACCGAAGGCAACCGCGTCGTTGAAGCAAAGGGCCGCCGTCGGCGGTTCAGGCATGGCCAGCGCCGTCTCCAGGCAGGCCATGCCGCCCTTCCGGCTGGTCTCACCTTCGACGATCGTCCGGTCGACTACTGGAATGGCGAAGGCCTCGCAGGCTTCGAGGAAACCGCCCAGACGCTCCTGATAGACGACGAGGTCGGACGAACCGCCGAAGAAAGCGAGGCGGCGATGGCCCTTGCGGATCAGGTGCTCGGTGGCAAGACACGCACCGCGACGATTGTCGGGCGCGATTGCCGGTATGCGGCTTTCGGGCAGCCTGCGCATGGCGAACACCACGGGCACGCCAGCCGCTTCGATGCGCCGGAAAGCCCCAGGCATTGTGCCGCGCGCCGGCGAGACGATCAGGCCGGCGACGCCCTGCTCCATCATCGATTTCAGCACCTCTTCCTGGCGCACCGGGTTCTCAGCCGTGTTGGCGATGAAGGGGACGACGCCGGCCGCCTGGAAGACGCGCTCCATGCCGACCGCGAGTTCCGCGAAAAAGGGATTGGTGAGATCGTTGATCACCATGCCAATGACGTTGGAATGGGCCTTGCGCAGATTGGCGGCGCCGCGGTTGTAGACATAGCCGACATCCTCGATCGCCTTACGCACCTTGGTCGCGGTTTCGGGCCGGATGAGCCCGCTGCCCTGCAGCACGAGCGACACCGTCGATTTGGACACACCGGCTTCGCGGGCGATGTCCAGGATCGTCGCCTTGGCCCGGCTGGCCATCCTCGTCCCTTCCTCCGCATCACGAATTTATTGGAACGTTCTAATCACCGTTCCAAATCGGAGTCAATCACGATTTTTCGCGCGATTCGAGAATTGATGAGGATAGTTCGAAAATTTCAGCAGACATAAGGGTTTCTCCGTCAAGCGAATCCAACCTGCCGGCTCGCTTGCCTTGGATCATAAAAGTCCTTGATTTTTTGGAACGTTCCATTTATAGCGACCGCAACGGGAGAGTTCCATGGACATCATCTTGCCTGCGGCAAACGGTGACCGGGTCAGCTACCGGCTCGCTGGCAAACCGGTCGAGCCGATTAAGGACGCACGTTTTTCGCGCATAGCCTATGCCGCAGCCCATATCGTCGCCGACCCCATCGCCATGACCAATCCGTGGTCGCGTCCGGCGGTAGACTGGGACAAGACCATGGCGTTCCGCCATCATCTGTGGCGGCTTGGCTTTCGCATCGCCGAGGCCATGGACACCTCTCAGCGCGGCATGGGGTTCGACTGGGCGAGCGCCAAGGAGTTGATCCGCCGCTCGATCGCCGAGGCTAGAACGGTCCCGGATGCCGACCTTGCTTCAGGGGCGGGTACCGATCACCTGGCACCGGCGGCTGCCAAGACCCTCGACGACGTCATCCGTGCTTATGAAGAGCAATTTGCCTTCATCGAAGGCGAGGGCGGCAAGGCGATCATGATGGCGAGCCGGGCGCTGGCGGCTGTGGCGAAGGGACCGGACGATTATGCCCGGGTCTATGACCGGATGCTGTCCCAGGCCTCAGGCAAGGTCATTCTGCACTGGCTCGGCGACATGTTCGATCCGGCGCTCAAGGGCTACTGGGGCTGCAACGATTTTGGCACGGCGCTCGACACGGTTGTCGCCATCATCGAGCGGCATGCGGACAAGGTCGAGGGCATCAAGATATCGCTGCTCGATGCCGGCAAGGAAGTGCAGTTGCGCGACAGGCTGCCCGAGGGTGTCGTGATGTTCACTGGCGACGATTTCAACTATCCGGAGCTGATCGCCGGCAACGGCAGGCGGCATTCGCATGCGCTGCTCGGCATCTTCGACGCCATCGCGCCGGTGGCCAATGCCGCGCTGGCGAAGCTGGCGGAAGGCGACAAGGCCGGTTACGACGCGCTGATGGCGCCGACCGTGCCGCTGTCGCGAAAAATCTTCGAAGCGCCGACCGAATACTACAAGGCCGGCATCGTCTTCATGGCCTGGCTGAACGGGCATCAGGACCATTTCACGATGGTCGGCGGCATGCAGTCGGCGCGCGGCATATGCCATTACGCGGATGTCTTCCGGCTCTCTGACCAGGCCGGCCTGCTTGCCAATCCCGAGCTTGCTACCGCAAGAATGAAAGCCCTCTGCGCCCTCTCCGGCGTCTGAACCGGATACGTGCTCCGACTCCGCCGGGCTGCCGAGAGTGCCCGGCAAAAGATCTTTCGTTTCCTTTGAACCTATCCGCAATGAGGCGCGGCCAAGCGCTGCGTCAAGAAGCGAGGTTCATCAAGGAGAACGCCTCATGGTTAGTGCTTCAAGAAATGTCCTTATCGCGGCAATCGCGGTATCGGCGCTGGCCAGCTGCAAGACCGCAACCACCAGGGACTGCGGCAATCTCAAACCGAATGTGACCTATCATGGCAAGTGCTGTGGCATCGGCACACCCTGCCACGAAGGCAAGGGCGGCGGTAATCCCGGTCATTCGCCTGACCCGACACCGCAATAAGTCAATGAGGGATCAGTAGGGCGGTTGGGGAAGCCGGAATCGCAGCGGCAAAGCCTTACCGTCTTATCCCCTGGATTGGCTGGATGGTGGGCGTGACAAGGATTGAACTTGTGACCCCTGCAATGTCAATATCAGGCTTACAATTCCCGGCTGCGCTGTCACCATCCCGTCGCTACTGAAATCATTGAAAAAACTGTCACTCTCCTACCCGTAAGAGCTGTACTTTTCCCTTCAATTTGATTACCACGCGATTGCTGAGTTGGGGGCCGGTTGCAGTGAAGATGCGAATTTCGAAGCGCTCCGTCGATGAATTGGTCGCCGGAGAGAAAGACACGTTTTGGTGGGACGATGCGTTGAAGGGGTTTGGAGTCAAGGTAACGCCATTGGGGAAGAAGGTGTTTGTTCTCCAATATCGTGTAGGCAAGTCCGGCACCCCTCGACGCATAACAATTGGAGAGTACGGTCAGCCTTGGTCGCCGGATCGCGCACGAGACGAAGCCATGCGCCTACGCGGGATAGTGGCCTCTGGAGTCGATCCAGCAGATAGGCCTCCCGACAAGGTTAGCCTTACGGTCAAGCAGCTCTGGGAAAAATATCTCGAGCAGGGTTCCGCCCATAAGAAACCAACCACTCTGGCACGGGATCGTAGCTCGGCAATTCGCCACGTCATTCCGCTCATCGGCGAGAAGGACGTTCGCACTCTTACCAAACCTGATATCCAGTCCTTCTTTTCCTCTGTGAAGGCTGGGAAAACCGCGACCGATGAGAAGACCGGTCCGAGGGGTCGAGCGATCGTGAAGGGAGGGCCGGGGACCGCCAATCGAACCCTAGACCTTCTATCTTCAATGATGACATTCGCCATTGAGTTGGGCATCCGACAAGATAACCCGACGAAAGGGATCAAGAAGTTTTCGCTCCGGACCCGCGATCGATATCTCAATTCTGAGGAGCTCAAACGGCTTGGGGAGGCCCTTGCGGCCGAACAGGCGTCAGGTACGAACCCCGTGGCGCTGGCGGCTATTCGGTTCTTGTCCCTCTCCGGGTGCCGAAAGAGCGAAGCTCTTGGCCTTAAATGGAGCTGGATAGATCTAGAAAACTCTTTGGTTTCGCTGCCTGACAGCAAAACAGGTGCGCGCCAGCTTCATCTTGGAAGCGCTGCCAAGGACTTGCTGATGAATATGCCCCGGTTTGCAAACTCCCCTTGGGTTTTTCCATCGGTAAGGGGGGAGGGGCCGGTGGTTGGCATTCGAAAAATCTGGGACGCTGTACGCATTCGGGCCGGTCTCGGTGATTTTCGCTTACATGATCTGCGGCACAGCTTCGCGAGTTCCGCGGTATCGGCTGGTCAGAGCCTCTATGTGGTTGGCAAACTTTTGGGCCATAGCCAAGCGCGCACCACCCAGCGCTACGCGCATCTTGCCAAAGGGCCGGTTCAATCAGCTGCCGATGCGATTTCGGATGAAATCGCTAAGAAGCTCGCGGCGAAGTGAGACCGGCGTAGCTGAACGCCTTTAGAGGCGTTCTGGCTCGTTCCGAGCGGCTACTTCGCACTCATATTCTCGGGTCAAGATCAGCAATCCTCAGCCAGCCTCGACAGCGATCTACGTATGTACTATTGACAGGTGTCACGGATAGATGTATATGTGACAGATGTTAAATGGGAGACTGAGATGAGCAATGATCTGGGTGAACTCCGCTACGTGCCGCAGAACTTTCGCGATCTTGCAGAAACCGAACTCGGGAAGGAGCTTTGGTCGTTTCTCAAGCACCGCGACAACCTCATCAGGATGGAAACGGCCACTCTTTTGGATAGGGCAGCCGTTGAGCCCTTGGCCGCAGGCCTAGTGGCAGAGTTCGGCGAGGAGGTCTCGGATGACCGCGTAAAGCAGATGATCGGTCACATGGTCAGGCAAGTTATGGCGGCAATGGGGTACGAGACGGATCGCTCAGCCTTGCGAATAACGCGACCGAGCCTGTTCACCAGCGGGACCACCTATCGCCCAGCGGGGAGCGGTCCTCGGGAAGCCATGAAAATCACAAAAGAACAGCGCGACGCGTGGATAAAAAACACGAAGAATAGCGCGTTCAATACGTGGCTGAATAAGCAGGTTCGGGACGAAAATGGCGTCCTTCTCCTTGAACAGCTCTACGCGGTCGCCAGAAAGCACGGGATCGAGAAGCGTTACGACAATCTCAATCCCGGCCAGCAGCGCATGAACATCGGCGTCCAGCTCCGCAAGCTGGTCGATCCAAAAGAATATGAATCCATCGTCTGAGGGGTATCACCATGTACACAATCGAAAAACTGAAAGCGATGACGCTTGAGCAGAGGGCTCAGATCTACAAGAACTGTCTACGAAAAGGTGGTCCGGAAGCGGAGGCAATTATCGAGATGTTGAAAGCCACCGGAATGCCATATCAAAAAGACAAATCGCTCGCCCATGGCGACCCCGTTTATCGCGCAATGGAGGTTGTCATAAACAACCCCGAAAACGTGGAGAAGATGCTAGACGCCGCAGCTAAAGGCCGCCCGCCGCTTGAAGCGGTCGATCCCTTGATAAAGGCGAAGCTCGGCAATGATTACGGCCCTCACAATGAGGGGACGGTGACTGCTGGCTACCTTGTAGGCCAAAAAATGTATGCGCTCGACTACGAGAAAACCCGCGCATTGCCTCTGGTTGGTTGTGTTGCAAAGACGGCCGCGACCTTCAGGAAGCGGAAGGCATCGCAGTCGGGGAGCCCGGCCGCTTAAAACAACCTCCGGTTGACTTAGGTATATATTCCTGTTACAATACATGCGGTGAGCTGCGTCGACCGACGCGGTTAGGCCAGCACTTAACAGGAGCTATCACGATGCCTTTCACAAACCGACCCGGCACCTTGTGTCGGCAGCCAGCACAGCACACCAAAGGGGGCCGAAAGGCCCCTTCTTCGTTTATGGAGGCGCTTCAATGAATGTCGCCTCCGAAACCACACCGTCGCTGATCGTCTTTGGCCGCGACGAGACCAGCAAGGCCCATGCCTCGGTCTTCCTACTGGCTGACGTCGAGGCGGCCGAAGGAGCTGCCAAGCTGATGGGGATGCATTCGCATCGCCTCGAACCGGGAGAAGCCCCGGAGATCACTATGCGGCTCCCCAAAGGCAAGCTGTTCGACAGCGGCAAGGCGTTTGTGCCGTTCTGCAAGGGCGATCTGTATGCCCGCATTGCGGCCTTAGCTGGCGTCGCTGACGAGCCGCGCCGGGCCTCGACCGGCACCGATGACCCCGAAGCCGTCGAAATCGCTTCAGCGAGCTCGCCTGAGGCCGGAAAAGGCCATGCTGACGACGGCCAAGGGGCCGGTTCGGGCGATGGCGGCGCGCCTGACCCGTGGGCGAAGCTGGCGGTCGGCGATTTGGTCCTGGCGTCGGAAGGTCCCGACGAGGGATATTTTGAAGCCCGCATCACGAAGGCGAAGGACAAGGGAATTTTTACGTTGAAATTCCGCGACTACCCCGACGCCCCTTCGATCGACCGGAGCTACTACCAGCTCGGCCTGATCCACCCGCGCCAGCTGGTGAAGAAATAAACGGGCTTGCCAACGGGCCGGGTTCGTCCTGGCCCGCCACCCCTTCAAGTAAACATCATTCAAGGACCCAAATCATGACCTGCTCAACAGAGTGCGTCGATCGGGCTGGTGCGGCCGATCGGAAGATGCGCATTCGGAACCTCAACGATCAACTGCGCCAGACCGGCGTCGGCGGCCGCATGGTGATGACCGCCGGTGTTGCCGCACTGCCTGCTAATGAAATCGCTGCGATCCTGTTGGCCATCGCCAACTTCGATGCCTTCGACAAGGACAACGACCCATGGGGCGAGCATGACTGCGCTCTCCTCCACGTGGGCGAGCGGCAGCTCTTCTGGAAGATCGATTGCTACGATCGGACTCTGACAAACCTATCGCCGGACCCGGCTGACCCAGCCGTCACGATTCGCGTCATGGCCGTCATGCTGCCGGAGGAATACTGATGGTCACTGCCGCACAGGGCACAGGGGCACAGCTCGCCTCAGGTCTAACCCGCCTTTGGCTTCCTGCCCGAGGCCAAGGGCGCTGGCTCTCTGGCACCTTTCGGCGGCTCGGCCAACAGAGCCGCCGGGGCAACGCCAAGGGCCTCAGCCAAAGCTGCCAAAGTATCTGTGGTCACGTTCTCGGAACCACGTTCGATCCGACCGACATAGGCACGATCAACGTCGGCCGCCAGCGCCAATCGCTCCTGCGACAGACCCCGTTCGACCCGAAGCTTGCGGAGATTCCAACCAATGATCTTGCGCACATTCATCGCGCGCAAGAAGGCAATACAAACGGCTTGACAATCGACGGACTGACAGTCCCATATTTAGCGCGAGGGTTGCCGAAAGGATTTGCGCAACCGTCATTGGAGTCCGGGGGGAAGAAATGAAAATCGCAGTTGGAATTATCGGAATTCTGCTCGGCTTGGTATCGATGCAGTCCTGCGCCGACCTGATCCTCGCTGCCATGGCCTTCTTCGGCTGGAGAAGCGCTCGTTCAGGCCGGATCAAGACCTCCGCGGAGGCCTCGAAATGACGAAGATCTTTCGATTCGTACTCGTTTGCAGTGGGCTCACGCTGCTTCTAACCCCGCGCGCATTTGCCGACGTATGCAGCGAGATGATCGATGCAAACAGCACCGGCGTATATGAGGGGACGCCCATCGCCAAGATGGACCCGAATTGGGTCCAAGTTCTTACGTCACAGGCCGCCATGTGCGGCCAAGGAGCCACCGGCGCAGATGCGCAAGCTCTCCAACAGTTCGCGCAAAAGCTGCAGGCCAGACAAGAACAGGCGAAGGGCTATCAGCAAGAACTAATCGAATTGCTCCAACGTACTCGCGCCCTTCCGAACGATCCTTCGTCAACCGCGGACCTTGAAAAGATAAAGCGACGGCTCATTGAAATTCGAAACGAGTCGGTCGAGGCCTTCCAATCGAACGAGTGGTTAGAATTGGACACTGCCATAGACCAAAAGAACGACGCCGTCGCATCGGGCCAAGTTCAGCAATCTTCGCCCGCGAACACGACAGGTGCTGATTCTGGCGAAACGCCCGACGAACCTACCGACAACGCGTCATCGTTCCGCGGCCTCCAACTGGGCATGACCGAGGCACAGCTTAGGCAATCGTTGGATCAATCATTTGCTCTGACCGATAAGCCAGCGGCCACGGAAACGCAGGTGCTGACCATGCTCCTTGAAGGCATGAACGGACAAGCTCAGCCCTCGCTGTTCATCGTCAAGGGTCAACAAGCTTGCGGGCAGATCATGATGCGTGGCGGCCGTGTCGCTCGGCTTCGCTTATACCAATGCTACTTCGACATCGGGAGCGGGATGTCGATTGATGATTTTGTTCGACAGATCATCGACACCTACCAGCTCGAAGACGGCATGGCAGGGCATTGGGAGATGCGAGGCACTGGCCTTTACCGCTTCAAGTACACCGAGTACGTCGGCGTCAGGCAGGCGACGTCCGAGAGGTTCACGGCTTCCGTGGGGCAGATGGACAACAACCTGACGCTGACCGTGGAGCGAGTTCCACACGCCAATTTCAACTAATAGAATGCCGGTGCCAATCCAACGATGGGCATGGCATCACGCGAGCAAGCCGGATCAAGGCGTCGCGGGACGCAGAAGAAGTTTTGCGGGTTTGCGCGTCACTGTTGCCGTCTGGTCACTGCGCAACCAGAAGCAGCCGCTATAATACATGCGAATATCGGACCAAGGGCGGACCATACAATGAACAAGCTTTTCCTCTCGGCGCTTTTTTTCGGAGCGCTGGGTTCATCAGCCTTCGCAGCAGATGCAGTCTCTCTAGAGGCACCTTCATATAATTGGACGGGTGGCTACATCGGAGCGGTTGCGGGCGTGAATTTCTTGCGGGGCGATGTCACGATCCCTGCTTATAATCCTTCCGGTTACAATGGAGACAGCACCTCTGCATCAATCGGTGGACAGATCGGCTATCAATATCAGTTTGAGAATAACGTTGTGCTCGGTGCAGAAGCCCGACTGGTCGCGGTATTCAACAAGAAGACGGTTCCCACTATTGGCACTGAAACCTTCGAGACTGCGGCTGATTGGCAAGGCGATATCGTTGCGAAGGCGGGATATGCAATGGGCAACTTGCTCCCGTACATCAAGGGTGGCGTCGCCTTCCTGCATCTCCACGACACTGGATATAGCGATCCGGGTTTTGGCGATGCCAAGTTCGACCGGACTTATACCGGCTGGACGATTGGTGTTGGCGCGGATTACGCGCTGAATGACAAATGGATCGTTGGCGTTGACTACGCCTACGCGCATTTCTCGGACCACAATTTCCAGGACGACAGCACGTTGGTCGGCCCGACCTTCGTAAAGCCGAGCACTCATACTGTGTCGATCAGCCTCAATTATCGTTTCTGATTTCAGCAGGGGGAGTTACCATGAAGATGATCTACGAGAAGCCAGTCCTCACGAAACGTGAGCGGTTGGGCAGCGTTGTGGCCGTCATCCTGTCGAAGGGTGGGCTATGAAGAAGACCTACGAGAAGCCTGTTCTCATTCGCAAGGCCAAGCTTTCCGCCATCGTTGCGGGGACGCCGTCGGCACCGATACTCACCTAAGGTCCAGGCGGATAGGAAAATGGAAAAGCCCGTCAACTGCGGTCGGCGGGCTTTTCTATGTCTGCCGACGCCCTTCCGGTCACGCTTTCTGCCGCCTGTAAGGCGTCGTCGGCTTCAGTCTCTTGCGTAGAGACGGCTGCTTCGCCATAGAGTTCATCCACCCGATATCGAGCCGTCACCGCGCTCCGAGCCGCTTCGCCTCTGCCTCAAGCGTGTCGCGGTAGTTGCCATGCTAGGCGATCAATTCACGAACTTTGGGGATCGTTAGGCCGAATTTGCTGGCTAGGTATCCTACCTCATATTCCTCATCACCCGACACCCGACACCCGACACCCGGTCGCGGTCTCGTCCGGCATTTGCTTGTCCTCCGCCTATAGCTGAAACGAAAGCGGCTCATGGCAAAATGTTCCATTGGGCTTTGCCCCTCGCTTGCAAGGACGGCGGCCGTGCCAACGGGGCAGGAGCTTTCCACCACCGCTATAAGCGCATCCTTCAGGCGGGTGCCTCCTTGGAACGGTGCTGCGGGCTGTGAGGGTCGGGTCGCCGGTAGACGGTCCGGCCCTCTTTCTTATTTCACGCAGATTTTGATTTGATTTTCCGCGAGCCTTGACAATGGTACTTGGGTTCTAGGGTGGAGTTGGGCTGGTGGACGTTCAAGCCGATCACAGGCGAGCGAGCACCGCTAAGGAGCTTGTCCGTGCAGCGCTCCTAAACGCGCCGTTTGGCGAAACGGTCTCGATCAAAGAAACCATCGCTGTCGTCCGCGAACTCGGTCCCGATCTCACCGAGAGCGATTGCCAACTCATCGAACTCATCATGCTCAAGGCGATATTGCTTGGCCGGTTCGTCGCCTTTGACATGAAAGAATAGATGCACCAAAAATTTGACGCAGCGCAAAGCTGCTCTGTCGTAAGACCGTATGTCCGCCTCTGTCGGTGAGGTGGCTCGCCCTACACTGCGCGTCCGAGGGTTGCTCGGACGGGCCGAGCCGATCCTCATCACAGGAGGACGAGCCGTGGCAGATTATAGAGAAGCATTTGTCGGAATCGATGTCGCGAAGCTGAGGAACGCCATCGCGATTGCCGAATCCGGCCGGGAAGGCGAAGTTCGCTTCTTCGGCGAGGTCGATGCATCGAATACGAGCATGCGCCGAGTTATCCAGCGGATCGCTACCAAGTTCGATCGAGTTCATTTCTGCTACGAGGCTGGCCCGACCGGCTACGGTCTCTATCGGCTGATCCGATCGCTCGGCCATGAATGCATGGTGGTCGCCCCGTCGCTGATCCCGAGGAAGCCTGGCGATCGTGTGAAGACAAACCGGCGGGATGCCAGCAAGCGGCTTTGGGTCCTTTCGCAGTTCGCCGGTTTCTGAGCGAAACGAAAGACCCAAAAATGGCGAGCCACCACTTGCGCGATAGTCCTGCTCGAACTGCAGAGCATGGGCCGGACTGCGCAAAATGGTGCCAATCTTCCGGCTATTCAGAAGCACATCGAGAGAATGTGTCGATCTCGGCGATTGAGTGTGGGACATCATCGAACGGAAGAAGTTAGGTTGGCTTCACGCCCCTTTCGCCCCGAGGCTTTGATGGGCCATAACGCAAGCCTTCTCGCAACAGTTGACGTGCCCTTATCCGGCCGTCACGAACAGTTTGTCCTCTGGTGGTTGGGAAACCTGCCAACTCATACGCCTTCAGCATCGATCCAAAGCGTTCGTCGAAAACGTGATGCTTGGGGAGATTCGGATCCCCATCCACTAGGGCACATGAAACATATCCGAACTTGGCATGTAGACGCCGAATGCCATCCAGAAGCTCTATATCTGAGTGCTTTGGACCCCGTTGGCTGACCCTACGTCGCGCTGCCGATACCGTTCCTTTTCTGGTGGTTGGGAAACCTGCCAACTCGTAGGCCTTGATAACGGACCCAAATCGCTCGGCGAAAACGCGATAAACAGGCAGCTCTCGATCCGCATTGATCAGCGCGATTGTGATAAACCCGAACTTAGCGTGTAGCCGTCGGATTCCATTTAAGAGCTCTTCATCCGTGTATGTGCGACCTCGTTTTGCGACGGCGCGTGGCGACTGGAATCCGACCATTGCAAATGCTGCTCGCAGGTTGCCGAAATGCTCGATATATGTTTTGACGCAGGGCGTGTATGGGCAATTGTCGATGATTGCCGAGGTGAGATTGTTCTTTTCTCTAAAGAGTCGCCTCAGTCTTTTTACCATGTCGCGTCTGGTATAGCCGTACCCTCGTTTGTGTCGGAACTCCCGCTGCGCTCTCGCAAACCGCTTGGGGTCTACAATCGGTTCCATTACCCGCGTCCTGACCCAGAGGCCGGGAGGATTGGGTTTGGCCGTCCCTCTCATTTTTTGGTTGGTTCTGTTGTAGACGTAGTACCCGATCATCAACTCGCTGCGTAGAACAGTCTTTACGCGCGCGAAGGCCCATACGCACCCGTCCGTCGATGGCACCCTCTCATCGTTCAGTATCCTAGCGATGCTACGGATGCTTCGCCTCTGATCGACAAACATCCGAAAGATGCGCCTAACGATCTTAAGCTCCTCAGGAGGTCCCGGAACGCAAATCACGCGGTCGGTGCTCAGCCCCTTTTCTTCGCCCGGCCCAAGAAGAAAACGAGGCTGCCCGTCTTTGCTAATCAACATTCGTCTGACCCCATAGGGCAGTGGGCCGCCCTGCTTAAACCCAAGGCGAGCCTGCTGTGTCTGCGCCCTTGAAATCTTCGCTGAGAGCTCCCGGCTGTACTCGCTTGCCATGACGCGCTTAAGGTTCTTGACGATGGTTGAGACCATGCTGCCGTCGTTTTCAAAAGGCTCTCCACAGTACTGGACAGCTACACCGGCATCTCGGCAGATGAATTCGTAGTGAGCGGATTGGTCGGTGTCCTGAAACCGCCCCCATCGGCTGACGTCAAGGACGAGGATTGCAGAATAGGTCCGTTGGCCAGTCACCACATCGGACAGCAGTTGCTTGAAGCCGTCCCTCCCTTTTAAACTTAGGCCACTTTTTCCAGCGTCGGCGTATGTCCGGACGATAGCGAAGCCTCTGGCCTCGGCATATTCGGCAATGGCAGCGACCTGATTCTCTAGCGAGTAGCGCTGGTGCTCGGTTGACATGCGAATGTACTGCGCTGCGGGAACACGGAGCACACTCGAGAGTTCAGTCACTATAGTTCCTCTCCAACACAGCCTTTTCAGAGCCAGCATTGGCTGCAAAAAACGGATACTACTCCAACCGCGTGTTTAGTCCAAGAATGCTCTGATCGCGCCTTTTGGTTTTTACCGCTGCCACACAACATCAAGAAAAAAGAATCTGCCCAAAGACACATTTTATACGCAAACGCGTATATCCAAGATTTATGCGCATTCGCGTATAAATGCTGACGTGACGTTCGGTCTGGATAGTCGGTTCGGTTCCGTGCCGTTAAGTTCGGAGGGCGGGCATATCTCTAAGATTTGCCCTTTGGATTGCGCGACTTTTTGGCCTTGCGCCCCAGCCCGCTCGACTTTGCCAGCGCCGACCGCTGGGCCGCGTAGTTCGGCGCTACCATAGGATAGTCCGATTTCAATCCCCACTTGGCCCGGTACTCGTCCGGCGTCAGGCCGTAGTGCGCATCAAGATGGCGCTTCAGCGATTTGAACTTCTTCCCGTCTTCAAGGCAGATGATGTAGTCGGGAAACACCGAGCGTTTCGGGTTCACTGCGGGGTTTTGGAGAGGTTTCTCGGGCTCGACAGCCTGCCCGATGTTCGCCAGCGACGAATTCACGCTTTGAATCAAATCGGGCAGTGACGCGACGGGTACAGGGTTGTTGCCGACATAAGCCGACACGATATCGGCAGTCAGCGCGATCAGTGCGGCCTGCGAATTCGATTCTGCTTCAGTCACTCAATAGCTCCTTCCTTATTGGCCACGCATGTCTAGCGTCTTTTGGGATAAATTCCACTGAGGCAAGGCTGTCAGGCTGCGGCGGTGTCCTCATTCAGGATTCGATATACCTGCATCCGTGAGCAGTTCATCACCTTCGCGATTTCCGTGGGGCTCCGGCCTTCGCGACGCAAAGCGAAGACCTTTTCTCTGTCGAGCCGCGGCGTCCCACCCTTGTAGACGCCGTCGCGCTTGGCCTTCTCAATTCCATCCCGCTGCCGCTCTTTGATGCACCGTCTCTCCATCTGAGCGACCATGCCAAGGACGGTCAGCACGATGTGGCCCATCTCGCCACGGGTCGAGACATGCGGTCCAGGACGGTCACGAACGCCCCTCGTTGCTCGCACTCATGGATCAAGTTCAGAACGTCGCGGGTGTCGCGGCCGAGCCGATCCAACCGTGTCACGACCAGTTCATCTCCCGGCTGGAGAAAGTCGATGATGGTGGCAAGTTCGGCCCGGCCATCCCGGCTGGCTCCAGAGACCTTTTCCGATCGGATGATGCTGCACCCTTCGGCCCTCAGCTTGGCAATTTGGGTGTCAAGGTCCTGATCGACCGTGCTGACGCGAGCGTAGCCTATCCGGCTCATTGGTGTCACCTCAAGGTTTAGGCCCCGAGGCTACCTTGTCAACACAAACAGGCAAAAGGTGTAGCGCAATTCAGCTATACGATTGCCATTGGATCCAACCCCAAGATCGTTGCGGAGACCAGCAAAGTCTTGCGCTGATTGCGTGGTTATTCCCATTTGCATCGGGTGGACAGTGTGCACACTCCAACCACCCTATGACCCAATGCGCCCTTCTGGAGGCGTGTCTGTCGCGCATTAACTTGCGGCACTCAGTTCACCCTTCCGAGATGCGAAGGCGAGCAGCCACGCAGCCCAAATCACATTTAAGACCTCCGCCGCCTCGATGCCGATTACGTGCGCTGGCGAAAAGCCTTCAGAACCGGCGGTCCAGCCTTGCACCCAGTAAGCGAGGCCGGAGAGCGCCATCAGGTATGCTATGGGCCGCGGGATCTTCGCCGCTAGGGCTACTGGGACAGCGAAGAGGACAAAAGCGAGCCCCAACGCGAAGGCCTCGTAGCTCCTCGTCCCCCACTCCAGCCAACGGACGGCCTCAGCAGTTGCAAACCGAGCCGCCTTCTCTGCCTCGGGAGCCTTCTCCCAAGCAACCACGGCCTGCTTGAGTGCAACTCCGTCCACCGCCAGTACGACTCCGTACAGCGTAAAACTCACCACTGTCAAAGCCGCGCCAAATCGCCCGGTCCACTTGGCCGTTTCACCCTGGACGTCAAGGCCAAAGAACAGCGCCAAGAGGCCCGCCAGCAGGATGGCGGTGCAAGCGAACTGGGCTACATGAACGATATTCCAAGTGCCGCTGGCGGCATACCCTTCAAAGATGACGGGATGATTGTTGGCATCCCCACCAGTATGGAACAATGTAACGATCACGTAGAGAATTTGCCCCACTAGGAGCAACGAAGCCGAAAGACGCAGCGTCAGTGGCCGATCTGTGTTGTTTTCCACGACGGTCCTCCCCACGAACCATGCGGCGTTTTCGAGTTTCCGCGCCCCGCCTAGAGAGTCAAGAGAAAACTCTTGGTCGGCATGGACCACGCTTCCCTAGTGGTCAAAATCTGACGCTTGGTACCGCAGCAATTCTCGGCTGAGAGATGGAGAGTGGCGATCGGAATGGAGCGCTACACCGACCAAGCCGATGCGAATAAAAGAAGCACGATTCCAATGAATGCGACGTTCCAGACCAGCGAGCGAAGCAGGGGGACACCCGCTGCATAGAGCAGAAGGTAAACCAATCTCGCCGAAAAGTAGAGACCAGCTCCCCATTCACTGAGGGCGTTCTCACGGCCGAGCGCGTGAACAAGGAAGACTGCAGCCACGAACACCGGAAACGTCTCAAGGAGGTTTCGAAGCGCTCTTTCCAAGCGCCCCGGTACGCCTGTCAGCGGAGGGACTTCGGCGTCACGAGAGCTGGCCGTCCAACGATAGCCTCGCTGAAGGCTGGCTGCGTGGGAGGAGATAACAATTTGGATCAAACAGAGCACGCAGCTCGCTGCAAGCATCGCCAGCTCGAAGTTCATTCAATCCTCGCCTGCCCATTCTTCATGGACTTTACCAGAACCGCACGTCACGTGTCTGTCCTCCGCAGCCGGAACAGATATCCCGCATGGGGCACCAAGCGTAAGACTTTCACCACTAGTGCCTAGGCTCGGCCTGCTGGCTGGCCGAGTGCTCAGAGTGCCTTGCACCGCAACCTGACTAATTCTGGTAAAGGCACCAATTCCGTTTTCGCGCAACATCCGCCGATTGCGCGCGATCCTCAGATTGGGAGAGCTGCGGCCGATCTGACCGCCAGTCTCATGCGCTGACCAGTCGGAGGCAACCAGGATGTCCAAATTCAAAGAGGCCTTGAACGCGGTAAGAAAGCTCACCATCAGCAAGAAGAGCGAGCGGATGGGAATCCTCCAACGGTGGACTTTGGCGCGCAAGCCAAAGCTTGGCTAAACGAGGTCGTGGTTGCATCGCTGGAAGCGGCCAAAGCTGAGGTGGTGGGAGAGGTGACCATCGACACAGACACCACGTCACGCCGCCAAGCGAAAGCCTTAGCGCCCTCTGTTCGGCTTCGAATCTACAGGAAGGGAGGATTGGAGGAGAACGCCAGAAGGGCATTCACGGTCAGCGTACCGATAAGTGGCGAGGTGTCAGTTTCTGCACCCGGCATGGTGGCAGAGAATGTAGGAACCATTGCGGATAGATCTGACCAAAAGTTCCGAAACTTCCTTGCGTCACTGATCGAGGACGCCAACAAGGGCACTTAGTAGGATCGATCTACGCGGCGGTGTCGCATGGTCAGCCTTCTCTTTGACGGCATGAACTTCCCCTCGTGAATGCTGGAGGTTCATGCCAATTTTGCTGACCCAAAGGCATCGTCAGGACGGAAGAACCGTCCGGTAATTGATCGGAATGCTGTCCGGCTTCAGATCGGAACGCTGTCCGGATTTTGATCGGAATCCCCTCCGGTCAATTCCTGGAATCCGCACCCGTACCTGTGAGAAGCGGAACTACTAAAGCGGCGGTCCGCTTTCATCTAGCTGGGCATGAAGCTTTCGATTCTAGACTTTTCGCTCAACTCAACGCATTCTTCTTCTCGGGAGAGATGGGGTATGGGGAAGCCTGCTCAGCTATGGGCTCACCGGCAGCGAAGGCCATTGTGGCGTTCGCTTCTTCGGGCTCCCTTTCCGATTTCTCTGGCGCTCCTTGGCGCAGTGTCCCTCGCATGCGTCGCGACAGACATCCAGCGCCTGCTTCCAAGCGTTCATTATCCCGGCACCTCATCGACCACCATCGCAGTGCGCAAGGTGGGTTGTGACATCAAGGGGAACATCAATGCTCGAGGCGAGCACATCTATCATGTGCCCGGTCAAGAATATTACTCGGCGACACGCATCAACCCAGCCCGAGGCGAGAGATGGTTCTGCTCCGAATGGGAAGCGTGGTGGGCTGGGTGGCGAAAGGCCAAGGTATGAAGACAATGGCTATGCGGCGTTGAGGTGAAATAGTGACGATCACCTCTGTGGGCACCAAGCTTAGCCTTTGGCCATCCAGTCTGTTCGATCTGTGGGAACTGTAATGTCCCGGTACTTCGCGAACGAGGCCGATTTCCACCAGCGCCTTATCGATAATTCCGACGCCTTCCCTGCTGTGTTTCGGGGCACACCAGCGGCCCACACATTGTTCTGGGCTCATGAACTTACACTGCATGACGCTGGTCGCGGCGGGGGAAACGGAAGTGCAGACTTGTTGACCGTCGATGAGACCGGGATGGTGTGGCTCATCGAGGTAAAGTTCAATTTCTCGCTCGAATCTGGAACACAAGTTTGGCACGGCCAACTCGCGCGGTATCGCAAAGCGTTGATGACAATGAGCTGGCAGGAGATCGTGCGCTACACGCATCGATTCCTCACAGGCTTCGAACAAACCAAACCTCAGCTATTGCTTAGCAGGGATGTAGTCAGCCTCGATGAATGCATCGTCGAGTGGCTGGTCGCGGTTCAAGCTGACGCGGTCTCGGCCGTCTCGATCGTGTCGAACATGGCAGAGAGGCTACATTCTGGCAATTTTGGAATCATGCTGGTATCGGATTACTTCAACGCATCAGATCTTGCCGCAGCTCAGTCCTTTGCGGACTCAGTGCATAGCGGCCCGGTGGCATATGCAGTCGTCAATCCGGATCCGACTGGTTTCCATTGGCACGTAAAATACTTGCGGCCGGAGGTCGATCAGAGTTCGGTCACGGGGGCATATGTCACGAGCGATTTCCTGCCAGAAAAAATGCCGCTAGTTACACCAGGGCGGCTTCGCTCGCTTGTATCTCCGGCCTGCCGCAATCTGCTCGACGACCTCGTTTATCCTCGTCTTCACGAGCTTGGATGGAACGAGCGGCACGTCGCCAAGCGCAGTGCGTTCGACGCTATTATTCCGGTAGATGGAAAGTCGCTTCCTTTGTTGGTCGTCGGAACATCTGAATTAGACGCGAAGGCACTAGCGCGTCATACCAAAATCGACGGTGGCCAAACGCTCAAGATCAATCCGCGGTTCAAGGCAGTTTTGAATCATACCGGCAATCTGGCCTTCGTGAACGTATACATGAAGCGCTTCTACGAACTGGGATGGCGTGGTCGTAGGCGAGAGAACAAGCATTTACGCTGGGGCGTGACAGATGTCTCGGCCGACGAGATCAGAGCATCAGAAGCTGCGATGATCTATTATCCTTTTGAAAACCAGCGGGATCATAGCGGCAGAGAAGGCGACGCCGAAAACCTGTCGAATTTCTTTACCGCTTTCGCGGAAATGATCGCGTCGATACCTGAAGCGACACTAGATGGCGGTTAGCGCCTTCTCGGTGACGACGGCCGCCCGAGCTTTCACGTCGAGCCTAGCGCACGGCGGAGGTTCCCAAGCTCTGAAACCAGTCGTCCGCCAGTGGTTTTGAGCGACTTCACTGTTTGGTCAGCTTCGCTCTGTTCAACAACAAGAACCGTGCGCTGCGGCTGCTTTGATCGGAACGCAAGTGTCCGCAGCACGAGCAACCAGTTTCCTTGTCGGTCAAGCACAACCTTGCCGACGCCGTGAGCCAGCGACGAGCGCAGGTGCTCGTGTAGACGGAAAGCCGACAAGGCTGCTGCGGCTGCCTTGCCTTCCGACGCAAAAGCCCCGGTCGGTCCAATCAAGGCCGCCAATTCTTCGAAGCGCTGTCCCACCAGATGAGGCAGTTTCACAATAGCGCCCTGCCTCGAGATATTCGCCAGCGTCAGAAGTGTCTCGCTAACGCCCGCCTCACTCCGCGCAAAAATATCGAGGCAACGCCCACGCCATGCGTTTGCAGCGGTCAGAGCAATAGGCCACTGATCGTCACTGGCAATAGGGTTAATGGTCTCTCGGCGTCCATTCGGTTGTCCTCGGAATAGTGGCATCAATATCGGTAGACTCCTGCTATCATCTCATATAGACGGCCACCAACCGCGAAGACTCTCGGTGGGCTAGACAGTTATAGATCTCCAGTCTGAAAAAACTGTCGAACTCGCTTAATGAATGCTTTGAAATCCTTATTTTCATCAGCGAGACGGCTGCACATGGCCCATTCAAGGTCGAGCCGTTCCCGAGCAGGGATAAGTATTTGACTTTCTGCCGGGTTCGTTACGTCAAGCTTTATAAGCCCGATGCCGTGCATCGCGTATAGGATGCGCAACTCTTTGAGGGTGTTGACCCCCTCGATCTCTGCCGCGACAAGATAGCCGAGATTTGCCCACGACGAGTTCGAGACCGCTTGAAAATAGGTCTCTCGCGCGTTTGATCGGTTCACCAGCATCTTCACTTCAAATGACCAAAGGCGGAGTCGTTGATCCCGGCTTTCTCTGATGGCAGAAACCACTTCCGGGTTAGCCCGGCCGTGAGGTCCTCAATTCCAACCACGTCGGGAAAAAGCCACCTGTTTCCCCCTGATCCGCCGGTGTTTGACGACCTTCGTTCGTCGATTCGCTCAGCCCGGATGCCCTGCTCGCTCAGAAGGAAATCAACGAGCATCGGATAAAGGTCATGCTCTCGGATTTTTGGTGCTTCCGGGTCAGATTGGGGGGCCTTGCCGACTTGCTCTGCCTCTTCGACCTCGGCTTCCTCCGACTTCGCCGTCCAATAATATAGGCGTGGGCGAACTCCCTCTGTCGTGCGTAGCTCAGGATACCGTTGCTCCCATCCGGGTCGGTTGGCTCCGATTTCCGCCACAAGCTGATTCAAAAGCTGGGTTTGATTTGCCAGCGATGCGCTGGCTTGCAACTTCTCGGCGGCCTCGTGTGGATACTGTTCGCAGATCCACTTCGCGATGTCGCGAGCCTTGAATCGCTCGTCCGGCCTTGATGCGAGTAGCTCAAATACTCGCTTTCGCAACTCCAACGTCATGGCTCTCTCCGCTTGTTGTCTTGAAAGAGTAATAGATGCGAAATCTTAGCAACCCATCAATCGAAGAGGAGGCTAGACTGGCTGAGCTTCTGCCGAGGTTCGGGTCTCGGTGTGTCGGGTATAAGGCGTTGCATTTTCCCGAAGTTGAAAGTACGAACACACCTAACCTACGCACTCATTTAGGGGATCAAAATTGGACACCGTTACTGAGCAAACGTGAATTTGTTGGAACTTACCGCAGAGATTGTCGCGGCCTACGTCCAAAAGAATGCTGTGCCCACGACAGGGCTACCAGACCTAATCGCCAGCGTGAATTCGGCCTTGGCCGGAGTTGGCAAGCCGGTGAAACCGGCAGAGCCTGAGCTCGTTCCCGCTGTCAACCCGAAGAGGTCAGTGGTTTCCAGACTACATCATTTGCCTTGCGGACGGGAAGAAGTTCAAAGGCTGCAAGTCGGCGGCCAATGTCTCAAGGTTAACTCGATGGCAAAGCTGCTGCGTCTGCCGGTCGTGCGCGGCCCCTACAAAAAGAAGGAGATCGCGTAATGCAGAATGAGCGTGCCCAAATCCTAGCTCTTTACGATGAGCTTGTTTCTGAAAAGCTCTATCAGTTCCCGCCGAAGCGCGAGCACTTGCCCAAAGAAGTCACTTCGGCCCATGGCGTGTACATCATCTATGGGGCAGATGGACAGGTGCTCCACGTCGGCAAATCGAGCCGAGGAAAACGGGGCGTATTTCAACGCCTAATGAATCATCTGGCCGGTCAGTCTTCCTTTGTGAACTTGTATTTCAAAGGCGACAAAACGCAGGTTAGGGCTTGCGGCTTCCGCTTTTTGTCAATCGACGATGCTCGCACGCGAGCGCTTGTTGAAGCATATGCAACCGGCTATCTATGTCCTGCGCATATAGGCTTAAATGAAACAGTCAAAATTTCAAACTGACCCACTACCAGTCCATGGGGCGACCTTCGCGCAAATGGATGGCGAGCCAGCTCCGATTGGTGCCGCCCGAGGTTTCGCACCCCTCTACCGCTGACGTTGCGCAAGAGGGTCGGGCGAGCCGCTTGTCTCGTCACCCTGTAGAATTCGATAGACCTGCATTCTCGAGCAACCGACTGCCCTCGCAATTTCTGAAGGTCCCCGCCCATCTGAGCTCAATTGAAGAATTTGGTCGCGATCGAGGCGACGCTTGCCACCGCCGTATGCACCATCCCGTTTCGCCTTTTGGATGCCTTCTCGTTGGCGCTCCTTAATGAAGCGCCGTTCCATTTGTGCGACCATGCCCAGCACGGTCAGCACGATGTGGCCTATCTCGCCCCGCGTTGACACATGCGGGTCAAGGACGGTCACGAACGCACCTCGTTGCTCGCACTCATGGATCAAGTTCAGAACATCGCGGGTGTCGCGGCCTAGCCGGTCGAGACGGGTTACGACCAGTTCATCTCCCGGCCGGAGAAAGTCGATGATGGTGGCAAGTTCGTCCCGGCCATCCCGGCTGGCTCCAGAGACCTTTTCCGATCGGATGATGCTGCACCCTTCGGCCCTCAGCTTGGCAATTTGGGTGTCAAGGTCCTGATCGACCGTGCTGACGCGAGCGTAGCCTATCCGGCTCATTGGTGTCACCTCAAGGTTTAGGCCCGAGGCTACCTTGTCACAAATAGTCGCTGTCAACTCCGATGTTACGCGTGGCGATCAGGAGCTGGTTACGTCGCGCCGGGGTATGCCCTGATGTTATTTTTCGGCCTTCGAACCCGGGGCGCAATTTCCGTGCCGTCCACCTTGACGTTGTTGATCCCGTGCATCGGTGCTGGTATTCCCGCGCGTAGCTATTTAAAGGTTCCATGGAGGCTATCGGGGGGATCATGGCGAGAATCGAAAACCACAAATACAGCATTCAGCAAGCGTTTCAGGAGTGCTTTTACATCATTCCCGACTATCAGCGCGAATACGTCTGGACCGATAAGGAGGTCAATCAACTCCTCGATGACATCAACGAGCAGATCGACGGAGGCCATGAACGCGAATATTTCATTGGCACCGTTCTGGTGTCTCCGACCGAGCAGAAGACGCACTATGAAGTTATCGACGGCCAGCAGCGCCTGACTACGTTCTTCCTTCTGCTATGCGCCATGAAGCAAATGTTCCGAGGCGAAACGCAGCACCAGATCATTAACGGCCTGATTTCGACCAGCTACGTTGACAAGAGCGGCGAAACACGGACTAACCTCAAGCTGGAGCCGCGATACGAAAACGCCGGTGAGGTCATTGCCAAACTGGTGGAGTTGGACGCCAATCCACAAGCTGTTCGAGCCGGTATTCAGGCGGCGGGCATCACGAGCTTCGGATCACTGGAGAATCTGATCGACGCCTATAGCGCCATCTACCGCTATCTGGAAGACAACTACGAAGATAAATCCAAGCTGAAGAAGTACTGGGGCTATTTGGCAAACAACGTCGTGTTCATCCAAATTTCGACCGACGTCAGCAGCGCACTCAAAATTTTCGAGACTATCAATGAGCGCGGCGTGGGCCTGAACCCGATGGATCTTCTCAAAAACCTGCTGTTCACACAGGTTCCGCAAGCCCAGTTCACCCAACTCAAGAACGAATGGAAGAAGATTACCGGCCCACTGGAGAAGGAGAAGGAGAAGCCGCTGCGATTCCTTCGCTATTTCTTGATGGCCAACTACGTCATCGAAAACGACCGCAGCGACGCCGTCGTGCGTGAGGACGAGATTTACGACTGGTTTGTCAATAAGGACAATGCCGCCCTTTGCGACTACCGCAATAAGCCGTTCGAGTTTGTCCGCAAAATCATCCGCAATGTGGAGAGCTACATTTCTTTCGGCAAAGGGCTTGGCAACGATGGTAAGCTGAACATCCCCATGGATAGCCTGAAGCGGCTGACAGGCGGCGCATTCAGCCTGCACTATGTTCTGCTCCTTGCGGCCGCGCCATTGCCAAAGGCCTTGTTCGACCATTTCGTCGCCCAACTCGAAGGTTTTCTTTTCTATTACATCTTTACCAAGACCCCGACGAAGGACTTGGAGCGGAATTTCTCGCTGTGGGCCGATGAGCTACGGAAGCTCGCCGCCATGACCGATCCGGTCGAACAGCGCACCGCGCTCAATACGTTCGTCGCGGACCATTTCCAGAGCAATATGGAAGCGAAGGCGCAGGAACTGTCCGATGCGCTCAAGCGCCTTACGCTTCATACCATGCAGCAATACCGGACCCGTTACCTGCTGGCCCGGCTCACCCAGCACGTCGAGATGGCGTTCAACGGTGTAAAAACGCCCGGTAGCCTAGGTTCGTTCACCGGCCTTGAGATTGAACATATTCTGCCGAACACACCCACCGATGCGTTGCGCGTTCAATGGGCCGCCGAGAACTCCAATGCTCTCTATGACGACTACAAGAACCGGCTGGGCAATCTGACGCTTCTGGAGAAGCCGATTAACATCGTCGCGGGGAACGATTTCTATTCGGGGAAAACGGCTGGCTATCGGAAAAGCGGCAACTACCTGACCCGCAGTTTGACCGAGCTTACCGAGGTTGGTCAGAACAGCTCTGTCACCAGAATCAATAGAATGCTGAATTCTTATCCGGCGTGGAACGCCAAATCGATTGATGATCGGCATGGCAAACTCATCGAATTGGCGAAGGATGTCTGGCGAACTACACCCCTCGACGGCTGAATGTGTTGCTGAGTACGTTATCTTCCGGCCGAGCCCCCGCGCCGGTCGTTGCACCGAGCATGTCGGCCGGGCACCGCTTTCCAAACGCTCACGGGGACGACGCTTGAAGCGATACTTGGTGGTGGAAAACGAACAAATAGGACAAGTAATCAGGGAGACGCGAGTTGACAGGGTTGCGCCAATTGCATTTGTGGTTGGCGGGGAACGGGGGGACAATGAAGTATAGCTGCACTGTAATTGCGACTGTTCTAATATGTGTGATTTTGTCCGCTTGCCAGACTGCTCCGAAAGGCCCCCTTCCGCCGAACGACTTCACTTTCAACGCACCGCGCGCAAAAACGAAAGAGGCGATTGTCGCCGCGTTCCTTCCACGGAACTATCAGATCGTTAGGGACAGCGACCTGCAGTTGGTAATGGACCGGCCCGCCAACGACAATTTCGGGGCACAATTGCTTTTCGGATCGCAATTCAATGGTGTGCCCAACGCGAGGGTGATGCTAACCTTTCTTGGGGACAATCCAACAAACGTCAATGCTCGGCTCTTTATAGTCACCAATCCCGGCAGCGGCTTCGAGCAGCAAACCGATATTACAAATAACGCTGATGGCCGAGCATCCATTGCGAAGGCCATGGCAATTGCTCAGACGACGTTGGCCGCGTCTAAGTAGTCGTCGCTGTTCAATCTCCGTACGGAACCACACCGGCTGGCAATGCGAAAAACAGTTTACTCACTTCTCATCGGGCTGTGCCTCGTTGTGCCAGCCCATGCTCTCTCGCTTCAGGACGCTGTGGATATCCGTTACGCCAGCGAGGTATGCCGCCTGCCCCTCACCGCCACGGCGAAGGGATTGCTCAAGAAGCTTTATCGCGGGAATCCAGCGGAGTTCGAGCGGCTGTACGCCCAATATGATGGCGCGAACGTCTCCGAGTCTTACTGCTCTCGGGTTCAAAAGGGGTTCGGAAAGGACATATTTGGCAAAAGGCACGATGCTTCGGTCTCCACACCGATCCCCGCGGCAGATGGCGTTGCCCCGGCAGGTTCTCTACAAGGCTACGCTAATCGTTGCCGTTTGAAGCTGACCGACAAGGCCGTGAGTTACATCTCCATTGCGCGCAAAGCGAATTTGGACGGGTTCAATTCCGCGAAATTAGCCGCCGGACAGGATCCCAGCCCCTGCGAGGTTGTCGTCGGCTATTTCGTCAAAGGGGGCGAGCTGTACGACAATTTTGGTTTCAAAGTTATCGAGACGCCAGAACCAGAATAGTGGACGAGGCGTTTGCAACTCCGGTACTAGGACGTTTGGGCATGCAGTACCGGGTGCTCATTCTTTACGGCGCTCGGCCATCCCAACATAACCCGCTCGCCTCCTCCTTTCTCACCCGGTCTACCCTTGTGTGACCAAGGCAAATCACGCTGGCAATTATTGGAGCGGCGTAGTCGCACTGTTAGCGCAGTGGTTTGCCGCGAAATGCAGCACTTTCCTGCTTGATGCTAGCGACGTCTGACCGAACATAGGGTGGTAAGGTGATCGAAATGCAATGGTAAATCGGAGAGAACCGGCTTTGGAGAGAAGCGCCTTGATCCGGTCGCGCGGGACCTCAGTAACCACTTCAGACACCGACGGGTCCGCCTGCCAGATGGTAGGTGCGTGGTCGTCCCATTGGAAGCCATCAGTCTGAACACGTAACCCTAGGACGGCGTCTGATAGCTTTGATACCGGCGCAGTAACGAACATCGAGAGGAAGAGGCGGCCTCGAAGCCTTTCCACACAGAACAGGTTTATCTGTGCCTCTCGTTCGTAATCTGACGCAGTTCGCGAAAACGCCTCGAAGCCGTCATCTCGAAAATCGAGCCTCCAAGCCGACTGCGTCAGCGGCATATGGCCCGTCAGCATCTTGAGTACTCGCGGCTCGCTCTTTTGAAACCCACTTTCTGTTTCTCCGGGGTAACGCGTGATCCCCCACCCTTCGGCATCTTGCCGGGAGAACCAAACGATCTTATCGGGCGCAACGTAGGTGATGAAGGCGGAGATGCTTCCATAGGAGACACCGTGATCAACCGCGTGACTGCTGATCCTGTCGTTGCACGCTTGATCGGGCCGCCCGCCTTGGGAACATGAGTGCTGTCCGAGAAGACCACCCTCTTCAACTGTGCGATATGCGCCCGCCACGAAGACTATCGACGCACAAGCAGATGCACAGTGTGCCCCGTTGGGAACAACTGTCTGCATTGGATGCAAATCCATCAACGCGGATATCCTGAAAGCCTCGTCAACCAATCCGCCGGGGCTGTCAAGGAGCAACACGGGCATACCGTGAGGCAAACTGGGAACAGTCGGAATGAGCCTAGCGAATTCATCCGCCGCTCCCTCCATGATTGGACCGGACATGCGCAACACAGTGTGCCCCCGCCATTGTTCGAGCTGCAATCCGTCCGCGTTGGCTTGGGAAGTCGATAAAAAAAGCCAGATCAAAGCAAAAAATGCGCAAATATTATGCAATGAATTGCTATCAGTTCTTCGGCGCTTTGGAGGGAACATTATCGGCCCATCCTCCTGAAACGGATAGGGCTATGGTTAAGAATGCCGAGACACACCCGATGAGCTTCATAATCGTCCCCCAAAGACATTCCGTATGCTTTAATCGCCCGAATTGACCCCTGTCGGCAAGACCGCGGCTCAGTTAGTTCCATAGCTGAACGTGCCACAGAGGCTTGGGCTGTTGATGTCGTGTGGCGCGTCCTTTGATCCAAAAACGGCCATCCCAAGCAGCTGAGAAGCGCCATACGACGATCTCTCGAGGAACACGATGTAGCGGGCCGGTTCAGATTTAGGATCACCGCAAAGGGTATTGCCGTTTTCAAGAGCGCCCGGATCGCTCGACAATCTGAACATTTCGGCGGTCGCTTTATTGCCGCTGGTTTCGTCCCACAGTCGCCAAGATGCACCCACTGAAGTCAGACCAACTTTTTTGCCGTTTCCGAATGTGATTACCATTTTGCTGCCCGGGACGGCAAAATCTGGATTCCCCGAGAGCCGTATAGCGCCGGTGATTGACTTGGCAGTGCGGCTATACGGCTCGAATTTGCGCTTATCCTGCCAGATGTGGTGCTCCGGAGCTGACTGGGCCAACGCTGGACCCCAAACGAGGCAGACCGCGGCTGCGAAGGCCATCGGATATCTCCGCTGTAAGGTCATGATTTCAGAGCCGTCACCAAGCTATGCTCCGCCCGACGCTATCTTTGCTCGCAACTCCTTCAGCGTAAGGCAGGGCCGTTTTCGATGAATCATTCGATGGCAGTTGGAACATACCAACGCTAGATCCTTAAGAGCAGTTGGAGTCGAGATGCCCTCTCGGCCGGATAATGGGTCGATATGGTGGCATTCGATATAACCGGCCCCGAGCTTCCCGTACGTCTCTTCGAAATCGAATTGGCAAACCATGCAGATCGCGCCGTGGAAGTTCTTAGCAGCCGCTACAATCGCCGGGTTTCGCGCAATTACCGTGACTTCGCGACGAAGTCTGGCACCCTGGCCTGCTGCCGGTTTTTCGGACACCAGGTTAAGCTAGCATAGCTTGCTCCTCGAACTCGACGGGGCTCAGATAG